>DASWOJ010000089.1:0-5116 GCA_036398775.1 Acetobacteraceae bacterium | reverse complement strand
GTCCGCGGGATGCGCCTCGGGAACGTCCCGGGCGGTGGTCACAGCTTGCGACATCAGGCGTTTTCCTCAATGGCGGCCAGCGCGGCATCGGCGTCCGGGCGGCGGGACAGGGTGGCGCGCATGCGCAGCAGCGCGTCGGTCAGGATGGCGACGGCAGCCGGGTCAACCCGGCTGGTGAGCATGGCATGGAGGCTCGCCCGCTGCTCCGCCAACTCATCCAGGACGGGTCCGGCAGCGGGCAGCAGGTGCAGGCGCCAGATACGGCGGTCCGCCGGGTCGGGCCGGCGCTCCAGCAGGCCGCTCGCCTGCAAGCGGTCCACCAGGCGGGCGACGGTGATCGGCTCGACTTCCAGGATTTCCGCCAGCTCTTTCTGCGATAGGCCGGGCTGACGCTCCAGCCGGCCAAGGATCACCCAGCCGGCACGCGACATGCCATGCGCCTTGGCGCGGCGGTCGGCCTCGGTCCGCAGCATGCGGCCCACGTCGCCCAGCAGTTGCAGCAAGTCAGGCTCATATTGGCTCATGTAGCTTAAGATAAGCAGCGTTATGATAAGCTGCAACAGGTGTGAAGCCGGTGTGCGCCGTCCGGCCTTCACGCCCCGGCGAGTTTGGGCGACCCTACGGGATGCCCTTCCGCCAATCCGCCACGGCCGCGATCAATGCCCTGATCCGCCGCCAGATCCGACGCCGGGCGCGGGCACGCTACGAGCGGCGCCGCGAACCCGGCATCAGCCCGCGCACCACGGCGCTGATCGTCGCCAGCGCCCTGTTCATGGAGCAGCTCGACGGCACGGTGCTGGCGACGGCGCTGCCGGAAATGGCGCGCTCCTTCGGGACGGAGGCGGTGCGGCTGAACGTGGCGCTGACCTCCTACCTGCTGGCCCTGGCGGTGTTCATCCCCGCGAGCGGCAAGGTGGCGGACCGGTTCGGCTCCCGCACCGTGTTCTGCGGCGCCATCGCGCTGTTCACGCTGGGGTCCATCCTGTGCGGGCAGGCCAATGGTATGGCGACGCTGGTGGCGGCGCGGGTCCTGCAAGGAGTCGGCGGCGCCATGATGGTGCCGGTGGGACGGCTGGTGCTGCTGCGCTCGGTGACGAAGGCCGAGATGGTCGTCGCGATGACCTGGCTGATGATCCCCGCGCAGCTCGGCCCGCTGCTGGGCCCGCCGGTCGGCGGATTCCTGGTGACCTACCTGTCCTGGCGCTGGATCTTCTACATCAACGTGCCCATCGGGGTGCTGGGCATCCTGCTCGCCCTACGCTTCATCGCCAACGTGCGGGAGCCCGGCCGGGTCAGCTTCGACTTGCCGGGGCTGGTGCTGTCCGGCATCTCCCTGGCCTGCCTGGTCGCCGGGCTGGAGGCCGTCAGCCGCGGCGGGGCGTCGCTGGTCGTCGCGGGCGGGGCGCTCGCGGCGGGCATCGTGGCCGGGACGCTGTATGTTCTCCATGCCCGGCGGCACCCGTCGCCGGTACTGGACCTGCGGCTGATGCGGGTGCCGACCTTTGCGCTGTCGGTGATCGGCGGCGGACTCAGCCGGGTGGCGGCGGGGGCCATCCCCTTCCTGCTGCCGCTGATGCTGCAACTCGGCTTCGGCATGTCGGCGGCAAGCAGCGGCCTCATCACCTTCGGCGGCAGCCTGGGGTCCATGCTGATGCGCTTCGTGGCGCGTCCGGTGCTGCACCGCTGGGGGTTCCGCAACACGATGATCTGGAACGGGCTGATCGCCTCGGGCCTGCTGGCGACGCTGGCGCTGATGCGGCCGGGCTGGCCGCCGGCGGCCATCCTGGGGCTGCTGATGGTGGGCGGGTTCTTCCAGTCGCTGCAGTTCACCGCCTACAACACCATCGCCTACGCCGACATCCCGCGGGACCGCATGAGCGCTGCGACGAGCTTCTACACGACGTTCCAGCAGGTCAACCTGACGCTGGGCATCTGCGTGGCGGCGGGGGCGCTGGCCGGGTCGGTGCTGGTGACCGGCCATGCCACGGCGCAGGTGGCGGATTACAGCGTGGCGTTCCTGGTGGTGGCCTGCGTGTCGCTGCTGGCCTCGCCCACCTGCACCCGGCTGGCGCTGGACGCGGGCGACGAGTTGTCGGGGCGGTCGCCCGTGGAGCGGCGGGCGTAGCACGGCGTCCGGCTGCCGATCCGGCGGCGACGGCAGGCCCGGCTCTTGCGGGCAGGCATCGGCGCACTTGTCAGGTCCGTTTACATATCGGATGCTCCTACCCGCAGCAACAACAAGCCGTGCCGCAGGTACGGAGCAGGGGGAACAGTCCATGGCCATACTCGGCACGCGTCGGCAGTTAATCGGCGGGCTGGGCGCAGCGGCCCTGGCGGGCAGCGATGCCCGCGCCCAGGGCACGCCGGCATCGCCGCTGACCCTCAGCATCGTGGACGTGGCGGGCAACCTTGCCCTAACCCGCCCGGCGTTCGAGGCCTACCGCCGCAAGAACCCCAAGATGGTCGGGCGCATCGTCTATAGCCAGGCTCCCGCGCCGGAGCTGCCGGGCAAGCTGCGGGCGCAGCAGGCGGCGGGGCGGGTGGACGTGGACATGGTGCTGACCGGCACCGACGCCCTGGCGGCCGGGATGCAGACCGGCGTGTGGGAAGGCATGGCGCCGCATATGGCCAAGCTGCCGGATCTCAAATCCACCCTGCTGCCGGGCGCCGTGCCGATGCAGGCGCTGGCTCAGGAGCAGGCCATCATCTGCTCGTATTGCCCGGCCGGGCCGCTGCTGGAATACCTGCCGGACCGCGTGAAGCAGGTTCCCACCACGGCGGAGGAGCTGCTGGCCTACACCCGCGCCAACTCCGGACGCTTCATCTACGCCCGCCCGGCCAACTCCGGCCCCGGACGCGCCTTCCTGATGGGCCTGCCCTACATCCTGGGGGACGCCAACCCGAAGGACCCGGTGAATGGCTGGGAGAAGACCTGGGCCTACCTGACCGCCCTGGGCGAGAACATCGAGTACTATCCCAGCGGCACCGGCGCGGTGATGAAGGAGTTCGGCGAGGGCAGCCGCGACATGACCGTCACCATCACCGGCTGGGACATCAATCCCCGCGCGCTCGGGACGGTGCCGAAGGCGGCGATGGTCGGGACCCTCAAGGGCTTCCACTTCGTCAACGACGCGCACTACATGGCGCTGCCGAAGGGGCTGGTGGCGGAGCGGCAGGCAGTGCTGCTGGACCTGATGGCCTTCCTGTTGAGCAAGGAAGCGCAGGCGTTCACCTACGACGCCGGCTACTTCTATCCCGGCCCGGCTGTACGCGGCGTGCCGGTCAGCATGGCGCCGGAGGAAAGCCAGGCTACGCTGAGCGAGTTCGGCCGTGATTTCTATGACAAGCTGATCGCCGACACCCCGAACGAGACGCCGCTGGATGCCGGGCCGATGGTGCAGGCGTTCCGCCGCTGGGACGAGCAGGTCGGCGCCAAAACCAGCAAGTAGCCCGGCGCCTCCGTATGGCCGATGCCTTCTTGACGGACGCTTCTCCGACCGGCGGCCCTCTGCCCGGCAGCTCCCGGGCCGACGCTTCCCTGGCCGGAGCTGCCCTCGCCGGTGGCTCCATGGCAGGCCGCTCCCAGGCAGGCGGCTCCCAGGCAGGCGGCTCCTTGGCCGGCGCCTCTCTGGCTGGCGGCGAGCTGGTCCTGGTGCCGGGCCGGCGGCAGCGGCTGGGGGACCAGCTTTACGGCCAGATCCTGGACCACATCCTGTCGGGACGGCTGCCCGAAGGCAGCCGGCTGCCGCCGGAACAGGAGCTGTCGGGCATGTTCGGCGTGTCGCGCCCGGTGGTGCGGCAGGCGTTGACCCGGCTGAACGTGGACGGGCTGCTGCGCACGCGGCAGGGCGCGGGCACCTACGTGCTCGCCCGCCCGTCCGAGCGGCTCGGCGCCTTCGCCAGCAGCGGCGACGTGCCGGCCCTGATGCGCTGCATCGAGGCGCGGCTGCCGTTGGAGGCCGCCGCCGCCCGCCTGGCCGCCGAGCGCCGCACGCCCGAGCAGTTGGACCGGATCGCCGCGGCGCACGACGCCTTTGCCAACGCGGCGGAAACGGGCGGCATGACGCCGGATGCCGATTACGCCTTCCACGGCGCGGTCGCCGCGGCTAGCGGCAACGAATATTTCCCGGCCTTGCTGCACGGGCTGCACGGGGTGCTGCTGCGCTTCATGGGCGTGGCGCTCGGCCTGACCCGGACCGGCAGCAAGGAGCGGGCAGCGGTCGTGGTGCAGGAGCACGCGCAGATCCTGGAGGCGGTCCGGCTGGGCGACGCCGAGATGGCGGGACTGGCGATGCAGGTCCACATCGGCCAAGCCCGCCGCCGCGTAATGGACCGCACCCAAACTCCTTGACGCCGCTCCCTCCCCCTCCGGGAGAGGGTTGGGGTGAGGGGGGTCTTGCGTGCCTATGCGGAAGCAGCCGGTGCGTCAGGCGCCACGCGCCGATTTGGCAAGGGCAGTGCTTGCCCACCCCCTCACCCCAGCCCTCTCCCGGAGGGAGAGGGAGAAGGCGCAGCCGCTCTTCGGCACGATCATCCTGTCAGCATAGTTGACAAATCCCCGCTATCCCGGCGTCATGATGCAAACGCCCGGAGCAACACCCCGGGCAGGGGAGGGGCGCACATGGCAGGCGCAAACGATTTCGAGGCGCTGCATCTCGACCGGCTGACCCGGCGCTTCAATGCACACACGGCGCTTGACGCCCTGAACCTCACGGTCCGCCGCGGCGAGTTCATCGCGCTGCTTGGACCGTCGGGCTGCGGCAAGTCCACGGCGCTGAACTGCATCGCGGGGCTGCTGCCGTTGTCGTCGGGGGAGATCAGGCTGGACGACCGGCGCATAGACACCTTGCCGCCGGAGGCGCGCGGCTTCGGCATGGTATTCCAGAACTATGCGCTGTTCCCGCACATGACGGTCCGCCGCAACATCGGCTTCGGCCTGCTGATGCGCGGGCTGCCCAAGGCCGCCATACGGGCGGAGGTGGAGCAGGCGCTGGCGCTGGTGCAGTTGCAGGCGCATGGCGACAAGCTGCCGGGGCAGCTCTCGGGCGGGCAGCAGCAGCGGGTCGCCATCGCCCGCGCCGTCGCGGTCAACCCGCCGCTGATCCTGATGGACGAA
>DASWOJ010000088.1:0-3527 GCA_036398775.1 Acetobacteraceae bacterium | reverse complement strand
GCGGCGTCCAGCATCCCAGATGTGATGGGGTCGCGCGGCGGTGGCATGCATCTCCTGGCCGGGTCCGCCGTCCTCGGTATGGCAAGCCTGCCATTCCTGGCTCAAGCGTTCCGCGCCGGCTGTATCAACGCGCAGAACGCGCATACCGTGCCCAGTCCGGCCCGTGCCGCTCGGCGCATGTTGGTGCCGAGTGTCGCTGTGGGCGTCTTGGGCCTGGCCGGGTTCGCTGCCGACCCTGTGCGCGCCGCCGGCTCGCTGCACCCGGCTTCCACCGTCCTGCTTGCCGCCGCTGGGTTGATGTGCGGTGGCACGTTGCTACTGGACCTGGGACGGCAGACGCGGGTGCCGGTGCTGTTCCTGGCCTTCGCCCTCGCGGCTGCCCTCGCGGCGTTGCGCGACCGCGACGTCCTTCCAGACAACCACGGCCTCCGGCGCCTGCCACCCGGCCTTCCCGTCCGTCCCGATGTGGAGGCGGCCTTCCTGCGCTTTCTGGACGATACCAGCCCACTTGGTGGAGAGCCGGCGCCAGTGGTGCTGGTGGCATCGAGCGGCGGCGGCATATCGGCCGCATACTGGACGGCAACGGTGCTGGGCGACCTTGCCGATGCCTCCCCTCTGTTCGCCAAGCGCGTGTTCGCCTTGAGCGGTGTGAGCGGTGGCGCCTTGGGTTTGCTGGCCTATGCCGCGGCGGGCCAAGGCGCAGCAGGGCAGGGCACGGCGGGGTGCCACGACCCCTCTGCCCCGCTCGGCACCGCACGGCCGGATCGCTTGCGGACCTGCCTGCAATTTGCCCTAGGTGGCGACTTCATCGGCCCGGCGCTGGGAGCGATGCTGTATCCAGACCTGCTGCAACGCTTCCTGCCGTTGCCCTTGTTCGCGGACCGGGCCGCGGCGCTGGAAGCGGCATGGGAAGCACGCTGGCGTGCGGTGTTCGGCAACGGACGCCTGTCAGAGCCGTTCCTGGGCCTTTGGCCGGACGGACGCCCGTGGCCGGCGCTGCTGCTGAACGGCACCTCGCTGAACCGCGGCGGGCGGCTCGTTGCGAGCAACCTCGCACTCGGGGCCGATCATGTCGGCGGTAACGGCGCGGACCTTCTGGCACTGCTCGGCAGCGACATCCCAGCCAGCGCGGCTGCGGGCAGCAGCGCACGCTTCCCGTATATCGGCCCGCTCGGCACGTTCCGCACCGTGGCAGGGACGTCCGACGCCGTGGTCGATGGCGGCTACTTCGAAGACCTGGGCGCGTCCACGCTGCTGGAGTTGCTGGACGCGCTCGATGGCGCGGCCCGGCAGCACGGACGGCGGGTGCGGTTCGTGGTGCTTCAGCTTGTGAACGATCCGGATGCGGGAATGGGCGGCGCTCGGGAAACGCCCCGCGAAACGCCATGGTCGCTGCTGCCCCGCGGGCTGACCGGCCCGGCGACGGTGCTGCTGCGGACGCGGGACGCCCGGGGCGTCAGCGCATCCGAGGCGCTGGCCCGGCGCGTCGTCGCCCTGGGCGGCGTCTACCTGCCCGTGCGGCTGGGCCAGTCGCCAACCGGGCGCACCGCCCCGCTCGGCTGGTCGTTGTCGGCCGTGGCACGCGAGGTCATCGACAGCCAGTGGACACCCGCATGTCGCCGCCGCGTCCTGGAAAGCGCCGGCTTCCTGGACGGACCTCGGCAATCCGCGCCGGCACCGGACGCAGCTGTAGCCGATCCCATGCGGATGGACGTGATGGCGATGTGGACCGCGTCGGCGTGCCAGGCCGTTGACCCTGCGGCGCGTTAGGCCAGGGCAGATGAACCTGCCGACGCCGATCTTTCTCCACCCAAGGATGGAACCCTGATGCCCGCAATGCCCAGATGTTGTCCGCCCAGGACATGCAGCGGTCCTCAGCATCTGGACGGCGCGGCATGATGCGGCCCGGCCTCCTCCACCCGTCAAGGCTCGTCACCGCCGCAAGCAGCGGAACCACGGCGGGCTGGGTCCGGCGCTGGGTGGTCCGGCGATTGTACAACCACCTCGCCCAGGCCTACCCGCTCCAGGAATGGACGACGATGAACTACGGCTACGCGGCCTTGCCGGGGGAGGCTTCCTTGGCAGCGGCACCGCCTGCGGACGCGGCGGAGCGGAACAGCTTGCAGCTTTATGCCCGCGTGGCGTCGTCCGGCTGGCGCGGGGCTGCGCTTGGCGGCTTGGACGTGCTGGAGGTCGGCAGCGGGCGCGGCGGCGGCGCGGCCTTCGTCGCGGCGGCGATGAGGCCCCGCAGCATGACCGGGTTGGACGTGGCCGCCGCCTCGGCGACGCTCGCCTCCATCCGGTACGGAGGACTTCCGAACCTTACCTTCATTGAGGGCGACGCGGAAAACCTGGCGCTGCCGGATGCTGGCTATGACATCGTGCTGAACATCGAAAGCGCGCACTGCTACGCCTCGGTCCCCCGCTTCCTAGCCGAGGCCGCGCGCGTGCTGCGGCCCGGTGGAGAGTTGCTGTTCGCCGGCTTCGCCTCGCGCCGGGGTGGCGCCCTTGAGCGGCTTGCCGCCGCGTTCGGGGACAGTCCCTTGGTGCTCGACCGCCTGGACGACATCACGGCCAACATCGTCGCCTCGCTTCGGCTCGACGAGGCTCGCAAGCGCGAGCTGATCGGCCGGGCCGTAAGGGCGCCGTTCCGCAGCTTCGCGACCGGCGCCTACGCGATGGAAGGAACGGCGATGCGCCGCGCGCTGGAAGCAGGCGGGACGGCGTATGTCGCCGCGGTGCTGTCCAAGGCCGGCGGCTCCGTCGAATGATCGTTCACGGCGAAGCGGCGGTATGCTTTCGGGAGTCGCCGAATCACCGTTGCAGCGTCCGTTGACAACCCGTCAGGCGGGCTGGGAAAGGCGCGCGATGACCTTGATCTCGAAATCTAAACCGTATGGCTAGGTCACGCCCACCGCGGTCCAGGTCGGGTAGGACGGGTCGCCGATCACCTTCAGCTGGATGGAGTTGATCGTTTCCCATTACGTGGCTGGGTCGGTGTGGAAGGTGGTCGCGTCAACCACGTCGTCGAGCGTGCAACCGGCGGCCTTCAGCATCGCCGCGAGATTGTCGAAGGCAAGCTGGACCTGCTTCTCGAAGGCCGGCTCGACCGACCCGTTATCGCCGCTGCCAACTTCAGGGGTCATCGACGAGGGAACATTCAGGCCGTTGGACGCGGAAGCTGCTGCCCGGCTGCTCAGCGGAACGGCGCTCAGCACCTCGCTTTGGACCGCCGCAGCCGACGATCACCAATGCCGTCCTGGCAAAGGCAGTCGAGGCGCTCCGGTGCATCGCGGCCGGCTCGCTGCAGAACGGGGATTGACGGCAGAATGGTCGCGGCGTGCCGGCCTGCCTGGCAGGCGACCAATCCGGCAGGCGCCGGGCCAGGTCATGGCTCAAACCGGATCAGCAGCTCCGTGTATCCCGGGTAGATCTTTCCCCGGTTGCGGCCGCGCCGCAGGATCGCAAGCCGGCCGCCGAACGCAAGCAGGGCGCCCAGCACGTGCCGGGTTTCAGCCAGCGCAAGG
>DASWOJ010000087.1:0-6694 GCA_036398775.1 Acetobacteraceae bacterium | reverse complement strand
CAGCCCGGCCCCACATGGCGCTGGAACCCCGGTGAAAAAGTTATAAGCGTAGGCGTGCGCGATCGGCGGCGGCGAGTCGATCGCCGCATTGAACCGCGCCAGCCGCAGCGCCATGCACACCGCGAACAGCACGCACGGCGTGAAGCCTAGCCCGCCCCAAACCTGCAGGGACCACAAATACAGCACAAAGGCCGGCGCCACACCGAAGCAGCAGAAATCCGTCAGGCTGTCGAACTCCGCCCCGAACCGCGACGTCGCCTTCAGCAGCCGCGCCAGCCGCCCGTCCAGCCCGTCTATGCACGCCGCCACCACGATGGCGACCGCTGCGGGGCCGAACCGCGCCTCCAGCCCATAGCGCATCGCGCTCAGCCCGGCGCACAGGCCGAACAGCGTCAGGATGTTCGGCACCATCCGGTTGAACGACAGCCCGGCGAACCGCGGGCGGCTACGCGGACGGAGACGGCTGCGCAGCAGGTGGACCGGGCGGCGCTCCATGCTCATGTCAGCCCTCCAGCTCGGCGATGACGGTCTCCCCGCCGATCATCGTCTGGCCTACGCCGACCAGCGGCATCACGCCCTCCGGCAGATACAGGTCGGTCCGGCTGCCGAAGCGTATGATGCCGAAGCGTGCGCCGCCCATCACCGCCTGCCCTTCCCGCACCTGGCACACGATCCGCCGCGCGATCAGCCCGGCAATCTGCACCACCGCCAGGCTGCGCCCGTCTGGCAGGGTCAGCGCCAGGGCGTTGCGCTCGTTGCCATCGCTGGCCTTGTCCAGGCTGGCGTTGACGAACTTGCCGGCGCGGTAGGCGATGCGGCTCACGACCCCGTTGGCCGGGACGCGGTTCACGTGCACGTCCATCACCGATAGGAAGATCGCCACACGCCAGCGCGGGGCGCTGCCCAGGCCCAGCTCGGCCGGCGGCACCGCCAGCAGCACGGACACGACGCGGCCGTCCGCCGGGGCAACGACAGCGCCGGGGCGCAGCGGGGCGACGCGCTCGGGATCACGGAAGAAATACAGGCAGAACAGCGTGAACAGCAGCCCCAGCCAGAACAGCCACGGGCTGATGAACAGGCCCAGCAGGGCTACGACCACGCCGCCAATCAGGAAGGGCCGCCCCACTGGATGCGGCGGGGAGAACACGGAGCGGAGGTTTTCGAGGAGGATCATTTGGGTCCGTGTATGGGGATTTCGCCCAAACTGGGCAAGCCGAGACTGCGCAAGCCGAGACTGCGCAAGCCGGAACGGGACAACCGGGGCTAGGGCCGGCCCGGCGGATCGGGCAGCGCGAAGGCCTGGCCGGGGTAGATCAGATGCGGGTCGCGTATCTGGTCGCGGTTCGCCAGGTAGATGACGGTGTAGCGCACCCCGGAGCCATAGGCCGAGCGGGCCAGCCGCCACAGCGTCTGGCCCGGCTGCACGACGACGCGCCCGTTGGCGAGGTCGGACGCCGGCAGGCTGCTGCGCTGGAACGGCGCCTCGACCCGCGCCTGCACCCGTCCGCCGCCCGTAAGCTGGTCCACGCGCAGGCGGTGCAGGCCGGCAGCGACGGCGGTGCGGGGGCTGATGCTCCAGCGGCCCTGCAGGTCCGCCACCGCGTCCCCGGCCGGCGAGTTGTCCACATACAAGCGGACCTGCGCCCCTGGCCGGGCGATGCCGGCGAAGCGTATGTCGCCCTGGTCGTCGTAATCCACGGTTCCCAAGCCCAATGCCGTCCCGCCGGGGCGAGCCGCCAGGTCCGGCGTGCCCAGGATGCGGGGCACGCCGGCCTTGGGCACCAGCACGACCGGCGCCGGCTCCGATGCCGCTGCCGCCTGGACTGCGGCTGCCCAAGGCTCGGGGACGGACAGGATGACAGTGTCGCCGCCCACTTCGGCAAGGCCCGGCAAGCGCGAGGCCACCGTCAGCTCCCGGCCGCCGGGCGGCAGCGGCGCGAGCGGCAGCAGCACCCATTCGCCGCGGCTGTCGGCCTTGGCCTCGCCGATCAGATGCCCGCCGTCGCGCACGACGACCTGTGCACCGGGATCGGCACGCCCGGCGATGACGGCGCTTCCGCTCGGGCTGACGCGGACGACATCGAAGGTCGGCGCCGTCTGGGGGGCTGGCGCCGGGGGCGGGTCGGCTGGAAATTCGGGCAGAGCCTGGACCACGGCAGGGGAACGGGCCGGCGCTGGCAACAGGAGGTAGGCCAGAACCGCAATTACCGGCGCGGCCACCAGCAACGCAAGGCCGCCGCGCAGCATGAGAACGCGCAAGGGGGGACCGGTCGTCGCCATTTCAATACTTTAACCCTATCATTGCAGGGTGCAACTGTTGTGTGGCCCGGCGCTACCGCCCCAGCAGGCCCGCACCGATCCAGGCGGCCCCGGCGGTCAGCAGGGCTGCAATGATGGCCGGCACCGGGCCGAACCGGCGTAGCCCGCGTCCTAGCCGCGGCTCCAACGCCGATGCCATGATCGGCGCAGCGAGCGCAGCCAGGCACGCCAGGTCCGCCCCGTTCACCCCACCCTGCGGCAGACGGCCGATTGCCAGGTCGGCATCGGCCAGGAAAACGACTGCGAGCAGGGCCGGCACAGACTCGGTCCTGGCGCCAAGCAGGGCGGACGGCGCCAGGGCCGCCGCCAGTACCAGGCCCGGCGCCGTCACTACCGAAGGCGCCCCGGTTGCAGCCAGCCCTCCCCACACAGCCAGGGACGCAGCCCAGGTCCGCGCTGCCTGCCCTGCCGAAACACGCGCCAGCAGCCATGCGCCGACGCCGAAGCCGGCCCAAACCCGCCAGAACTCCATACGCCCCGCCGAGCGGGCCAGCCACCAGCCGCACAGCGCCGCCACGGCCACCGGCGCCCACCGCGCCAACCGCCCGTGCAGGCGCGGCCCGGCCGCCGCGAGCAGCACGATGGCCAGGGTTGGCGCCAAGAGGTGCTCCGGCAGCGTGCGCGGCTGCAGGGCGGCACGCCAGGCGGGCGCCGGCATCAGCAGCGCCCAGCCGGCCAGGGCGCCGGCTGCCCCTGGCAAGCCGGCCCACCCTGCCCATTTTCCACGTGCGACGACCGCCCCTGCCGCGGCGACCGCGGCGGCTGCAAGGACCGGCAGGGTGTGGGCCAGGCCGCCCGGCAGCCGGGGACTCCAGGCCAGGAACTGGGACAGGGTCATAGGTGCGGCCTTGGCGGCGCCCATCCACGCCGTCAAGGTGCTTTCGCCGGGCCGCAAGGGACGGCAAGATCGGGCGCCGCCAGCGCGCAGTCATACGTCAGGAGCCTACCATGGCAGACGCCAAGCCCATGCGCCCCGCCCCGGCCCGTCCGGCCGCCCGCGCCGCGTCACGCCCCGCCGGTCCGCCGAAACCCCGCGTGCCGAGCCTGCTGATGCGGGTTTGGGACGCGCCGACCCGGCTGTTCCACTGGGCCATCGTGCTGCTGATAGCGTTCAGCTACTTCAGCATCCAGCGCGAGTGGACCCAGCTCCACTTCCTGTCGGGCTACACCGTGCTGGCGCTGCTGCTGTTCCGCCTGGCGTGGGGCTTCATCGGCAGCGAGACCTCGCGCTTCCGCCAGTTCCTCCGCAGCCCGGTCGCCGCGTTGCAGCACATTGCCCACTTCGGCAAGCGGGAGCCGGATACCGAGATCGGCCACAACGCCGCCGGCGGCTGGGCGGTGCTGGCGATGCTGGCGGCCTTGTTCGTGCAGGCGGGCACCGGGCTGTTCAGCAACGACGACATAGATGCCCAGGGTCCCCTGGCCCACCACGTAAGCAAAACGACCAGCAACTGGCTGAGCGGCATCCATGCCCTGTCGTTCTGGGTGCTGCTCGGGCTGGTGGCCCTGCACATCGTGGCGATCATCGCCTATGCCGCCGTGAAGCGGCACGACCTGGTGCGGGCGATGGTGACGGGCAAGAAGCGCCTGCCCGCCAACCTGCGCCAACCGCGCTTCGCCAGCCCGGCGCTGGCCGCCGGCGTGCTGGCCGTCAGCGCCGGGGTGGTGTGGATGGTGGTGCGGTTCGGCTGAACTCCTGGTTGGAGCCTAGTTGAGCCGCTGCCGGAAGTTGCGGTGGCAGGCGCCGCACGCCTGGGTCGTGGCGGTATACTGCGTGGCGAAACCGGCCTTGTCGTTGGCCTCCGCCAGCACCGTAAGCTTGTCGGCCTGGGTCCAGAAGTTCTCCGCCGCCTTCTCGAACCCGGCGCGGTCGGACCACACCGCGGGCAGGGCATGGGTGTCGTGGCCGGTTTGCGTTCCGTCCGGGAACATGCCGGGGATTACGTGGCCCCAGTTGGACAGCCCCTTCGCGGCATCCTTGAAGGGCTTTACGTCCGCTCCGGCATCTATGGCAGCCTTCATGGCGCCGACGTTGCCGGCCTGCAGGTCGAACCCCGCCTGCCGCGCTGCGATGATGGTGTCCGCCGGCACCGAAACCGACGCGCCCTGCGCCATTGCCAACCCGGCGCCGCCCAGCGCCAGCAACGCCCCGCACACTCCAACAAGCTTTCGCATACGCATATTCCCTCCCATTTGAATCGGGAGATGGTTGCACTTCCGCGCTGCGTCCGCCATCCCGGTATCGCCCGGTCCCCATCGAAAGGTCGCCCATGCCGCAAGGCCAGCCCATCCGCTCCGTCGCCGTGTTCTGCGGCTCCCGCCTGGGGACGGACCCGGCGCACCGTCTTGCCGCCGTGGCGCTCGGCGCGGGGCTGGCGGCAGCGGGCCTGCGCCTGGTGTACGGCGGCGGCAACGTCGGGCTGATGGGCGCGGTGGCGGACGGGGCGCTCGGCGGCGGCGGCGAGGTGCTGGGCATCATCCCGGAGTTCCTGCAACGGCGGGAGGTCGCGCATGACGGCGTGCAGCGGATGGTCCTCACGGACAATATGCACGACCGCAAGCGCCAGATGTTCGAGGCGTCCGATGCCTTTGTCACCATGCCCGGCGGCCTCGGCACCTTCGACGAGACCATCGAGATCACCACCTGGCGGCAGCTTGGCCTGCACGACAAGCCGATCCTGGTCTGCGACGTCGGCGGCTGGGCGCAGCCCTACCTGGCGCTGCTGGATGCGGCGGTGCGGCAGGGCTTCGCCGATCCAGCGACCGCGGCGCTGTATGAGGTGCTGCCCGATGTGCCAGCGGTCTTGCGCCGCCTGCATGGCGCAACCGCACCCGTTGCGGCCCAGCCGGGCTTCATGTGAAGGCGGTTTGCGTCGGGACCCCGACGCAAACCGCCACAGGCTCATCTGGGTCCTCGTCCGTAGCAGGGAGGCCGGGTTGACACCGCCAGCGGCGAAACCCTAGAAACCCCCTTTCCGCCCGGGGGGCGCGTAGCTCAGCGGTAGAGCATTCGCTTCACACGCGAAGGGTCACAGGTTCAATCCCTGTCGCGCCCACCACCCGGCGCCTTCGAGGGAACCCCGGTTTCTCCCAAATCCCACCACAGCCCGGCGAAGGCGGCGACGCCCTCACGTGCCGGGGCAATCAGCAGGTGCTCGTTGGGGCCGTGCTGGCGGCAGCCGTTGTAGCTGTGCGGCACCCAGGCCAAGGGCGTGCCCAGCAGGTCCACGAACACATCGCCCGGCAGGCCGCCGCCGCTATTCGGGATCAACTGCACCGGGCGGCCCAGGCTGCCGGCCATGCTGGCGGCCACCCAGCTTACCCAAGGATCGTCCGGGCTGGTGCGGCTGGCGGCCATGCGGACGCCGTAGGGCACGACCTGCACCTCGGGGAAGCCCGCCGCATCCAGGTGCGCCCGCAGCGCCGGGACGAAGCCATCGGGGTCCACATCCACGGTATAGCGTATCTGGCAGTGCGCCCGGGCGTTCGGTGCGACGGCGTTGACCGGGGATTCCGGCTTGCCGGAGGTCATCGCCAGCACGATGAAGCTGGTCCAGGCATACACCTTCTCGGCAGCGGTCAGGCCGGGTTCGCCCCAGTCCGGGTCTATGGTGGCAGCGCCGCCCTCCGCGGTCAGGTCCAGCCCGGCCAGGGCGCCGCGCACCGCGGGCGGGATGGCGGCGGGAAGCCAGCCCGGCACCAGGATGCGGCCGTGCCGGTCGGCGATGGCGGCGATGGCGTGGGCCAGGATGATGGCGGGGTCGCGGGTCATGCCGCCCCAGTTGCCGGAATGCACGCCGCCGGGCCGCACGTCCACCAGCAGGTCGAAATGGTAGCTGCCGCGCGTGCCGGTCGAGAGCGTCGGCGTCCCGGCCTGGACGCGCGGTCCGTCGCTGGCCAGCAGCACGTCGGCGGCCAGGGCGTCGCGGTGCATGGCCACGAACTCGCGCAGGCCGGGCGAACCCATCTCCTCCGCGGTTTCCAGCAGCAGCTTGAGGGTGAAGCCGAGCCGGCCGCCGCGCTCGGCGAGCACGGCCTCCAGCGCCGTCAGGTTGATGGCGTGCTGGCCCTTGTTGTCGGCGGCGCCGCGGCCATACCAACGGTCGCCCTCACGCTGCAGGGTCCAGGGATCGCGGCCTGCTTCCCATTGACCCGCCATGCCGAGCACGGTGTCGCCGTGGCCGTAGGTGAGAACGGTCGGCCCCTCCCCTTCCGGCCGGACTGCCAACAGGATCGGGCCATGGCCCGGCACCGGGTTCGGATGCACCTCGACCGCGAATCCCATCCGCTCCAGCCAGGGCTGTATTCCGTTGTCCAGGTAGCCTTGCAGCGCGGCGGCATGGGCCGGATCTTGAGAGGTACTCTGGACTGCCAC
>DASWOJ010000086.1:0-16722 GCA_036398775.1 Acetobacteraceae bacterium | reverse complement strand
CTCAATATTCCAACGCAAGGCCGAGTCGAGCGCCAGCACCTCGTCAAGCGTGGGAATCCGGGCACCGTCCTGCTGCGCCTGGCCCGGATAGCTTTCCGCATAGGCCGTACCGGGGCGCAGACGGCCCACGTCATACTCTTGCAATTGCGCCAGGGTCAGGTCCCGCAGCAGCGGCCCGGCGCCATCCAGCCAGCGGCCCGCACCGTCGCGCGTCGTGTTCGGATTCAACGCGGGATCGTGGTGGACGACGACGGCGCCGTCGCGTGTGGTGCCGACGTCCAATTCCATCGTGCGGACGCCAAGGCGGGCCGCGGCACGGAAGCCGTCCAGGGTGTTCTCGGGAAACAGGCCGCGTGCGCCGCGGTGCCCCTGCAGGTCGAAGTCCGGGGAGGTCATGCCGGGTCCAAGGCGCTAGCCCTGGCCGACCGGACCGAACACCCGCTGCTCCACCTTGTCGCCGACCCGGATGCCCAGCCGCTTCGCCGTTCCGGCCGCCAATTCCAGCGTCGCGCGCACCGGGCCGCCGCTCGGGATGGTGGCCAGGCTTTGCGGCACCGCGTCCTCGGCGATGTGATGGATCGTGCCGTCCGCGTTGATGAACAGCATGTCCAGCGGCGCCACCGTGTTGCGCATCCACATCGTGCTGTCGCGCGGCGCGCCCCAGTCGAACAGCATCCCGCCATCGGCCGGCACGCTGGGACGGAACATCAGGCCGACCGTCTGCTGGTCCGGCTGCAGCGCCATCTCCACCATGAAGTCGTGCCGGACGCCGTTGCGGGTGACGATCACCAGCTTTTCCTTCGGCAGTTCCGGCTGGGCCTTGGTAGTGTCAGGCATCTGCGCCAGGGCGGCGAAGGGTGCGGCAGCCAGGGCTGCGATCAGGATACGGCGGTGCATAGGGGTCCTCCTGCAGGGTCAGTTCGGCCAGGCGTTTCACGTCGTCCCGCACCGGCCCGGCCCGGGGCGCGTCGCGCAGGGTGGTGAACCAGTGGTCCGGCGGGTTGCGGCCGGCGGCGCGGTTATAGGTCAGGGCACGGAGCACGGCCTCCGCCTCCGGCGTCGTACGGTCCGGGATGGGCAGTTCATTCAGGGTGGCCCACACTCCTGCCCAGCAGCGGCCGACGGTATAGGGGTTGTAGCCGCCGCCGCCTGTCACGACCAGGCGGGGGGCCAGGTCATGCAGCGCCTGCACCACGGACCAGTGCGCGTTGTTGGACAGGGATAGCCGGGCCAGCGGGTCCTCCTCCAGCGCGTCGGCGCCGCATTGCAGCATGATGGCCTGCGGCCGGTGCGCCCGGATTACTGGCAGGATGGCCCGGTGCAGCAGCCAGTCCATCTCGCTGTCGTTGAAGCCTTGCGGCACCGGCAGGTTGCGGGCAGAGCCGCCGGCGCGGTCGGTGGCGGCGCCGGTGCCGGGCCAGCGGCCAGCCTCGTGCACGCTGATTGTCAGCACGCGCGGATCCCCGGCAAAGGCATCCTGCACGCCATCGCCATGATGGGCGTCTATGTCCAGGTAGGCGATCCGCTGCAATCCCTGCCGCAGCCAGGACAGGATGCCGAGCACGGGATCGTTCAGGTAGCAGAAGCCGCTGGCCCGGTCGGGACGGCCGTGATGGGTGCCGCCGCCGGGGCAGTGGACGATGCCGCCGTGCCGCGTCAGCTCCGCCGCCAGCATGACGCCGCCGGCCGAGGTCATGGGGCGGCGATACACCTCCGGATACACCGGGTTGCCCTCCGCACCGATCTTGTAGCGGGCGCGGTCCTCCTCGGACACTGCTTGCGCCGCCTCCGCTCGCTGCAGGGCGGCGAGGTATCCCGCGTCGTGGAAGCGCAGCACGTCGGCCGGCTCCGCCATCGGTGCCGTGCGGAACTGGTCGTCCGGCAGCCAGCCCATCGCGCGGCACAGGTCGGTGCAGGTGGTCACGCGCGGGATCGCCAGCGGGTGGGTGGGGCCGTAGGTGGAGCGCCGATACAGCTCGCTGCCGATATAAAGCGGACGGTCCGGGATCATGCTGTGAATATCGGCCGTCCACCCGCTATTTCGAGGCGCACGGCAGCGCGGCAATGCAGAAGCAGCCCAAGCCTTGGCCCCCGCAGCCCCGGGATCGCCACGCCGATGACGCGGCTGGCAATGATGGCTTCACCGGGATCACGACCGCTGCGGCATCCCGTGCGGCACGACGGTGCCGATGATGCTCTGGTCCAGCGCCTCATACCCGGCATAGTCAATGGTTTCATACAGCTCCGCCCGGGTCTGCATCCGGTCAATCACCTTCTGCGTGCCGCCGTCCCGGCGTATTGCGGCATACAGCTCCGCCTGCGCCTTGTTGGCGACGCGTAGCGACGACACCGGCCAGATCACCATGCGGTATCCCATCGCCTCGAACTCGGTGGCGGTGAAGAACGGGGTGCGGCCGAACTCGGTCATGTTGGCGAGCAACGGCACGCCGGGCATACGGCGGGCGAACTCGCGGAACATCTCGGCGTCGTGCAAGGCTTCGGGGAAGATCGCGTCGGCGCCGGCCTCCACATACAGCTTGGCGCGGGCGACGGCGCCGTCCATGCCCTCGCTGGCGGCGGCGTCGGTGCGGGCCATCAGGTAGAGGTGCCGCCGGGCCTTGCGGGCGGCAGCGACCTTGTTGGCCATGTCGTGCGCGTCGGCCAGCTTCTTGTCGTTCAGGTGGCCGCATTTCTTGGGCAGGATCTGGTCCTCGATATGCACCGCCGCTGCGCCTGCATCCTCGAAGCTGCGTATCATCGCCATGACATTGAGGGCCTCGCCGTAGCCGGTGTCCCCGTCCACCAGCACCGGCAGGCCGCTGGCGCGCACGACCTGGCGGATGAAGAAACAGACCTCGTCCACCGTAATCATACCCAGGTCCGGCAGACCCATGCTGGCCGTCATCGCCGCACCCGACAGGTAGGATGCCGTGAACCCGGCGGCGCGGGCCTGCAATGCCGCCATCCCGTTATGGGTGCCGGGCATCTGCAGGATGCCCCCGGCCTCGACCATCTTGCGGAAACGATGGCCCGCAGGCTCGGTCGGCAGGTCGGCGGCAACAAGGTAGGTCATGCGGGCCATCTCCGGAACGCTTGGGGGTGCAGCCGTTTAGCACCTCCGGCATGGTGCGTCAGGTGGGCTGGTTGCGTGCGCAACCCCCTGCCATTAGGGTCCGGCGCATCGAACGGAGCACGCGTATGGACATGACAGGCGAGCGGCGCATTCCCGCGCCGCGCCAAAAAGTGTGGGATGCCCTCAACGACACGGAGGTCCTCAAGTCCTGCATCCCCGGCTGTGAAAAGCTGGAACGCCTGTCCGACACTGCCATGAAGGCCACCGCCGCCATCAAGATCGGCCCGATCAGCGCCCGCTTCACCGGCAACGTCGCGCTGTCCGACATGGACCCGCCCAACAGCTACCGCATCAGCGGCGAGGGCCAGGGCGGGGTCGCCGGCTTCGCCAAGGGCGGCGCCAACGTGCGCCTGACCGATGACGGGCCATTCACAGTGCTGTCATACGACGTCAAGGCGCAGGTCGGCGGCAAGATCGCCCAACTCGGCGCGCGGTTGATTGACGCGACCAGCAAGCAGATGGCGGACCTGTTCTTCGACCGCTTCACCGCCGAGGTTTCCGGTCCGCAGGAGATTGCCGCCCAGGGTCCGGTCATCGCCCCGGCCGTAGCCGCCGCCGACGCGGCGGGCACGGCACCGGAAGGCACCGCGACGCCGATGCCCCAAGCAGCAAACCCGGCGGCTGGCCCGGCGGCACCGGTCCGCAAGATGACGCCCGCGCCGGCGCTGAGCATATTCTCGATGATCCCGGACCGGATCTTCGGCCTGCCGATCGTCGCCATCATCGGCATCCTGCTCTACATTCCCGTGTTCATCCTGATCTTCAAGGTTTACGTGTTTGGCTGACCTGCCACCGGGCGCCCGCCTGTCCGCCTCCGGCTTGCCGGCGACCGTGGCCGATACGGCGGCGCTTCTGGCTGCTGGCGGCTACATCGCCGACCCGGCGCTGGCCGTAACCGTCCACCTGGCGCTGGCCATGCAGCGCCCGCTGTTTCTGGAAGGCGAGCCTGGCACCGGCAAGACCGAGATCGCCAAGGTGCTGGCGGCCGGGCTTGGCCGCAGGCTGGTGCGGCTGCAATGCTATGACGGGATGGACCTGTCCGCCGCTGCCTATGAATGGGACCATGCCCGGCAGTTGATGGCAATCCGCCTCGCCGAGGCCGGCGGCGACCGCGACCAGGGGCGCCTGGCGGCCGCGATCCACAGCCGGCCCTTTTTGCTGGCGCGTCCGTTGCTGTCCGCCATAGACCCCGACCAGCCGCCGGCCGTGCTGCTGATTGACGAGCTGGACCGTGCGGACGAGCCGTTCGAGGCGTTCCTGCTGGAATTGCTGGCGGACTTCCAGATCACCGTGCCGGAATTCGGCACCATACGCGCCACGGTGCCGCCGGTGGTGATCCTGACCAGCAACCGCACTCGTGAAGTGCATGACGCGATCCGCCGGCGCTGCCTGTATCAGTGGGTGGACTACCCGACTGCCGCCCGGGAGCGGGCGATCCTGGATGCCAAGGCGCCGGGGCTGGCGCCGCGGTTGTCGGCGGAGGTCGTGGCCTTCGTGCAGCGGCTGCGCAGCACCGACCTGTTCAAGCTGCCTGGCGTCGCCGAGACGATAGATTGGGCGGCGGCGCTGCACTACCTCGACCAGAACGAGCTGACCGCAGGCGGCGTGGATGACACGTTGGGCGTGCTGCTGAAGTATCAGGACGACATCGCCAAGGTGCGCGGCGCCGAGGCGGCCCGGTTGCTGACCGAAGTGCAAGACGCTTCTGCCCCTGCTCCCTCTCCCGGAGGGAGAGGGAGTAGGACGTGAGTAATCTCCCCGCCAATATCGTCCATTTTGCCCGACTGCTGCGCCGGGCCGGGCTGCCGGTCGGGCCGGCGGAGGTCGTGGCGGCCGGGCAGGCACTGGGCCAGGTGGACATCGGCGAGCGCACGCAGGTGCGCGCTGCCCTGCGCGGCCTGATGGTGCACCGGCACGAGCACCTGGAGCTGTTCGACCGCGCCTTCGACCTATTCTGGCGCGACCCGAACGCCGCGCAGCAGGCGATGGCGCTGGCCCTGCTGGACGGCACGCCGCCGGCCGAGGAGCAGCGCCCCACCCCCGGCAGCCGCCGCCTGGCCGAAGCCTTGGCTCCGCCCCGCCCGCAGCAGCGCCAGCAGGAGGATACCCCGCCCGAGCTGGACGCCGTGATGACGGTCAGCGAGCGCGAGCGCCTGCAATCCATGGACTTCGAGCAGATGAGCGCCGAGCAGGTCGGCAGCGCCAAGGCGGAAATCCGCCGCCTGCACCTGCCGCTGGATTTGCGCCGCACCCGGCGGCTGCGACCCGACGCCCGCGGTCAGCGCATGGACCTGGCCGCCACCCTGCGCCGCAGCCTGCGCCGGGGCGGAGAGATCGTGGACCTGGCCCGCAGCGCCCGCACCGTGCGCCCGCCGCCGCTGGTCGTGCTGTGCGACATATCGGGCAGCATGGCGCGTTATGCCCAGGTCTTGCTGCATTTCCTGCACGCCGTCGCCAACGACCGGGACCGGGTCCACGTCTTCTTGTTCGGCACCCGGCTGTCGAACATCACCCGGCAGCTCCGCTTCCGCGACCCCGAGGTGTCGTTCCAGATGGTGTCGCACGCCGTGCCCGACTGGTCCGGCGGCACCCGCATCGGCGAGGCCCTGGCCGAGTTCAACCGCCGTTGGTCCCGCCGCGTGCTGGCGCAGGGTGCGGTCGTGCTGCTGGTGACGGATGGGCTGGACCGGGACGGCGCCGCCGGGCTGGCGGAGGAGATGGACCGGCTGCACCGTTCTTGCCGCCGGCTGATCTGGCTCAACCCGCTGTTGCGCTGGGACGGGTTCCAACCCAAGTCGGGGGGCATCCGGGCCATGCTGCCATACGTGGACGAGTTCCGCACCGTCCACAGCCTCGACAGCCTGCGCGCCCTGGTGGACCTGCTGTCCCGTCCGGCGCCTCCGCGAGGGGCCGGTGCGGCTTGGAGCACGAGATGAGCGACGTTCTGGATGTGATTGAAACCGCGGCGGGATGGCTGCGCGAGGGTGAGCAGGTTGCGCTTGCGACAGTCACGGAAACCTGGGGCAGCAGCCCCCGTCCGCCAGGCAGCCAGCTTGCGGTGACGGCAAGCGGGCGCATGGCCGGCTCCGTCAGCGGCGGCTGCATCGAGGGGGCGGTGGCGGATGCGGCGGCGCGGACCATGCGGGACGGCGTGCCGCAACTGCTGGACTTCGGCGTGACGGATGAACGGGCTTGGGAGGTCGGCCTAGCCTGCGGCGGCAAGCTGAAGGTGTTCGTCGAGCGGCTGGGATGAATGCCGAGCTGCTGACCCGCTTGCAGGCGGCACGTTCGGAGGGCCGGCCGGCGGTCCTGGCCACCCGGTTGCCGGATGGGGAGCAATGGCTGCTGCCCGACGCCGACGCGCCCCCTGCCCTGCGCGGCCCGGCGGACGACGCATTGCGTACCGACCGCAGCGGGACGGTGCAGGCCGACGGGATGGCGTGGTTCCTCCATGCTTACAACCCGCCGCTCCGGCTGGTGGTCGTCGGCGCAGTGCATATTGCCCAGGCGCTGGTGCCGATGGCGGCCGGTCTCGGCTTCGGCGTGACGGTCGCCGACCCGCGCCGGTCCTTTGCCTCCGGAGAGCGGTTCCCCGGCGTCGCGGTCAGCACGGACTGGCCGGACGAGGCGCTGGATGCGTTGCGGCCGGATGGGCGCACCGCGATCGTAACCCTGACGCACGACCCCAAGCTGGACGACCCGGCGCTGGACCGGGCGCTCAAGTCCCCGGCGTTCTACATCGGCGCGCTCGGCTCCCGCCGCACCCATGCGGCGCGGCTGGAGCGGCTGCGCGCCCTGGGCCACGGCGACGAGGCGCTGGCGCGCATACAGGGGCCGGTGGGCCTCGACATCGGCGCGGTGACGGCGCCGGAGATCGCACTGTCCATCCTGGCCCAGGTCGTGGCGGTGCGGCGCACTCGGGCATGAGGTTCGGCCGGGTCCCGCTCGCTGCGGCGCAGGGCGCCATCCTGGCTCACACCAGGCGCCTGCCGGGCCGTGTGCTGAAAAAGGGAGCGGTCCTGGACGCTATCGCCGTCGCGGCGCTTGCTGCCGATGGGGTGGCTGACGTCATCGCGGCGCAACTCGACGAGGGCGACGTGCCGGAGGACGAGGCAGCCCGGCGCCTTGCGGCAGCGTTGGTGGTCCCGGGGCTGCAGGCGTCGGCAGCCAGCACAGGCCGGGTGAACCTTGTTGCGACGGTGCCGGGCCTGGTCCAGGTGGACCGGGCGGCGCTGGACCACATCAACGGCCTGGACGAAAGCCTGACGGTCGGCACCCTGGCCGACGCCGCGCCGGTCGCGGCGCGCGACATGGTTGCGACGATCAAGGTCATCCCCTTCGCTGCCCCGGAGGCGGCCCTGCGGCGGGCCGAGGCTGCCGCGCGGGAGCATTCCCCCTTGCGCCTGCACCCATTCCGCGCATTGCGGGTGGGTTTGGTGATGACGACGCTGCCGGGCCTGAAGGCGAGCATCCTGGATGGGACGGCGGCGGCCACGTCCGCCCGCGTCGCCGGGCTGACCGGGACGCTGCTGCCGCCGGTGACCTGCAACCATGATGAGGCGGAGATCGCCACGGCTTTGCAGGCGCTGATGGCGGACGGGGCGGACATGCTGCTGGTGGCAGGCGCCAGCGCGGTGGTGGACCGGCGCGACGTTGGGCCGGCCGGCATCGTCGCGGCGGGTGGGCGCGTGCTGTATTTCGGGATGCCGGTGGACCCTGGCAACCTGATTTGCCTGTGTGCCATCGGCGACCGTCCGGCCCTGGTCTTGCCGGGCTGCGCGCGCAGCCCGCGGCTGAACGGTATTGATTGGGTGCTGGCGCGGCTGTTCGCCGGGCTGCCGGTGGATGGCCGCGTGATTGCGGGCATGGGCGCGGGCGGACTGCTGCAGGACCCGGGGCAGCGGCCGCTGCCGCGGGCAAAGGCGGCTGGTACGCCGGACCGCGGCGGGGTGGCAGGCATCGTGCTCGCCGCCGGGCGCAGCAGCCGGATGGCGCCGCATAACAAGCTCCTGGTCAGGGACCGGGAGGGCCGGGCGATGGTGGCGCGGGTGGTGGACAACCTGCTTGCCAGCACGGCGCGGCCGGTTTTGGTCGTGCTGGGCCACCGTGCCGATGACGTGCGGGCAGCACTGGCGGGCCGGGACGTGCGGTTCGTGCCGGCGCCCGACTATGCCGCGGGCCTGTCGGCCAGCCGGCGCGCCGGCATCGCGGCGGTCCCGCCTGGCGCCGGTGCGGCGTTGGTGTGTCTGGGCGATATGCCGCTGGTCACGGGCGGCATGATGCAGCAGCTGATCGCCGCTTACGATCCCGGCGAGGGCCGGGGCATCGTTGCGCCGACCTGCCTGGGAAAGATCGGCAACCCCGTGCTCTGGGGCCGGCGGTATTTCCCCGACATGGCGGGGCTGACGGGCGACATGGGCGCCCGGCCGTTGCTGGAACGGCACCGGGAGCATGTGGCGATGGTCGAGCTTGGCGACGATGCGGTGCTGCGCGACTTCGACACCGTGGACTCGCTGGAGTCGTTGCCCGACAAAGCGTTTCCAGCCACATCATTGAAGCACATGTAGGGCATGGCCCAAACGTCTTGGACCCGGGACGGGAACACAACCCGGCAGCTTCGCAGGTCGAGTCGCAGGCCGCAGGCGGTTTTGAACGCACGCAACAGGACGTTGGCGGCGATGGCGGCGTCGGCCTGCATCGCCATTGCCACAGCCTGGCCAGCTTTGGCGCAGGATGCGCCGAAGGTCGCGGTTGTCGAATTCGGCGAATATACGGTCCGGCGTGAGGTGCCGCTGAATGGGCAGCGCATCGGCTCCACCGGCGTCACCGAGCGGGTCAGCAGCGAGGGTGTCCGGCTGCTTCGCCACACCGACCGGATCGAGGCCGCGCCATGCCGGCGGTTCGGAGCCTGGTTCCAGTTCCAACCGCCGGGCCAAGCTGGGTTCCTGCCAATCACCCAGCGCCTGACCCATCCCCTCATGACGCGGCCGGACGGAGTCTCCGGCACGGTCGAGGCTGATGACGGGCTGCTCGATGGCGAACCGGTCTTGTCCGGCTTCAGCTTCACCTATGATTGGGAGATGGTGCCGGGGACGTGGACGTTCACGTTGCTGTCCGGCGGCAAAGTGCTGGCGGAGAAGTCGTTTGAGGTCGTGGCGCCTCCTGGCGGCATCGCTTCGACGGCTGGCGGATGCGATGCGCCGATATCGTGATGGCTCGTGCCTCATTAGGCAGCCCAAGCGCATGAGGATGAACCCCGTTGAGCCCCTTGAGTCCAGGGTTTCGGCAAGCGTGGCTGGCCGTGGCGAGCTTCCCCAAGTTTGGCTGCAGTAGTCCTTGAGGGACAAGTGGTTGGCGGCTGATATTCTGCTTGCGACGACAGGCGAGGCTGAACTCCTGAAAGCCCGGGACTGACGCGGCAGCCTTCGTTTCCAGTCAGTTCGTCCGGCGCTCGCAGGCCGCTGCAAGCCGGCTGCAGAGTAGCCATCCCGGATCAGCCGGGTTGGCTGGACGCATCGGAAGCGCCGTGCGCCGCGTGAGCGGCAAGCCAGGCCGCCCGAGTGGATGTCCGGCATGGCCCAGGAAACACTCCGATTGTTTTGTTCAGGTCCGATCCTGGTGCAGGCTGGCGCAGGGGACCTTCCGGGTCCATCTTCCCAGGCAGGATGAACCACGCTCCGCTCCCGATCCGGACTGCCCGGTTGCAAGACGGCACCCTGACCTACCTGGTTGATCTCCCGCCGGAGGCGCTGCCGCCGGTACGTGGACGTGACCTGGCCGAAGCGTGGGAACAGGCGCGCGAGGCGGCGTGCGGCGCTGCCTGGGGCGCTGCGCGGCTGTTCCGCTTCCGCCGCCTGGATGGCGGCACGACGGACCTGGCGCTATCGGATGAGGACGCCTGCTGCTGGGCGGCCGCAGTTGACGCGACCGTCGGCATCGGCACGTCGCATGGGTTGTCGCTCTGCCTCCGTTTGCTGGCGCTGGTTGATCTGCTCGGCCGCGCATCTTGGCCTTCGCAACTGTTCCGCATCGGGCGCAACGGGGCGACGCTGCATCCGGCACTGTTGGCCGCGGCGGCCGAAGCGCCGCTGGATGCCGACGCCCGCTTCGACGAGGCACGGTTCCGTGCGCGCCTGGGCCGTGCCGTGACCGGCCTGGCCGCTTCCTCCACTGGAGTTGCCCTATGACCCCACGTTGCCTGTTGGTGCTGCCCTTGCTTTTGGGAGCCTGCGCGGGACGGCCTCCCCAATCCAATGCCGACCGTGCCGCGGCGGCTGCGTGCCGGCAGGAGGTGGACAGGGTTTATGCCGCGCAGAACCGGCGGGACTTGAGCTACCGTGACCAGCGCGACACGCCTTTTGCGACGTCGTACAACTCGGGCGTGACCAGCGCCGGGCTGGGCACCCTGTTCGGGCGGGACAACGACATCCAGTCCTGCACCAGTCAAAGCCGACCTGGCGCCGTCTCCGGCGCGATCGGGACCGGCCCCACGTTCAGCCCCACCGCACGTTGACCCAGGAAAACCCAAGCATGAGCAAGATCATACGGACCGAGCCCAGCAAGGTGCTGGCCAAGGCTGTCGAGTATCACGGTTTCGTCTTTACCCAGGGGGTTACGGCGACGGACCTGAGCAAGGACATCACTGGACAGACCCAGGAGGTGCTCGCCGGCCTGGACGAGATCCTGGAAACTCATGGGACTGACAAGACCCGTCTGCTTCAGGCGCAGATTTGGCTGAAGGACATCCGCGACCGCGACGCGATGAACCAGGTTTGGTCAGCGTGGCTGCCGGAGGGGGGGGCACCGGCCCGGGCCTGCGTGCAAGCCAGCATGGCTGACCCGCGCCATCTCGTTGAGATCATGGTCACCACGTGCAAGTAGCAGCCGTGCATAGCCTAATGCATTCATGAACGTCGGCGCATAGATGAATTGCTAAGTGGGTCGGCACGTCCGCAGGCCATTGGTGCAGTCGGCTGCTGATGCCTGCTTAGCATTGCTGACATAGTTTACGACAAGCGCGGAAATGGCCGGTGCTCGACCAGCCATTTTCTTTTTGTCTGCCCCGGCCTGGTTTGAGATGACGCTGCGTTGCTGATTGGACGCAGTGCGCTACTTTAGCCACTCCTAACCATAACTGTTGCGGCTACGTATCGCGGCTGGATGGTTATGACTGATATCCTATTTTTTACAGTTGTGCACATGAGGTTATCGGTGAATCGAGGGCAAGAACGGGTATATTCCCCGTGCTGGGTTGCCAGTTAACGTACGCTGACGTTACCCAATACTTCTTAGCTTGCTCACACAAGCGTGAAGATGGGGATCGTCGGGATGAGTGGATGGATACGTGGACCGATGACCCTGTTGGGTGCGGCGTTCGCACTGGCAGGCCCCTTCTCCGCCCAGCCGGCTCAGGCCTATCAGCATAACCGTCATGCGAGCTACCAAATGTCCGGCCGTGATGCGGCGCGGGTTATTTACGCTGGGGTCAGTCACTATGGCCGCTACCGCTCCTCGTTCCGCAGCCGGTTTGCCGGAGCTGCGTTGCAGTGCGTCCCATTCGCGCGGGAAAACACCGGTATCGAATTGACTGGGAACGCAGTCAACTGGTGGGACAACGCGGCTGGCATCTATGAGCGTGGTGTCCGGCCGGAGGTCGGCAGCATCATGAATTTCCGCGGGACCAACCGGATGCGCCTGGGCCATGTCGCCGTGGTATCCAACGTGCTTGACAGCAAGACGGTGCAGATTGACCATGCGAACTGGTCCGGCCGGGGCGTCATAACCCGCAATGTGACCGTCGTGGATGTGTCGCCGTCCAATGATTGGTCGGCTGTGCGGGTTGCCATGGGGAATGGCGAGTTCGGCAGCGTCTATCCAACATATGGCTTCATCTACGACCGCCCGGATAAGGGCACGATGCTGGCCAACGCCGGGATCAACGGCAACGGCGCCGTCTCGGGCCTCGGCGTGACCACACCCGCACTGAATGCGGCACCGCTAAGTCTTCGGCCGCTGACTGGCGGCGCGGCGATCATATTGGCGCCGCAGCCCGACGACGAGGTGGCGGAGGCTCGGGATGATGTCGGGACCTACCGCATGCGGCGGAGCGGCAGCCGCTCCCTCGCCGCCGTGCATTACGGCCGGTCGGCGATGCAGACGGCTCGTTATGGCTATGCTGGCAGCCGTGGCAACCGGAGCGGTGAGATGATGCTGGCGCAGCTCGGCCGTGGCGCAGACCGGCTGACGAGCGGGCACATGATGGGCGGCCAGGTGTTGTTCATGGGCCATATTGCGCCCCGTGCCGGGCGTGACATCGCATATGCCGGCAAGGGACGCAGCTACTCAGGCATGGTCCGGCAAGTGGTAACCCACCAGCGCGCCAGGCGACCTGGTGTCAAAGCGGGCCAGCCTAGCCGCAACTAGGCCGGGAACAAGCGTCGGGCGCCGCAGCGGACCCTCTGGTTCCGTCGTGCCCGCCAGGAGGCATCGAAGCCGCGGTCCGGCCGGATCCCAGCCGAGGAACTTGCGGCTGCGAGCGCGCGATGCGGGGATACCGGCCGCATTCGAAGCCGGCCAGGCCGCCGAAACGCCAGGTGTTGCGACGCTTGGCGGGCAGGCCGAGCTTGTGGCCGAGTGCTTGGGCGATGCTGCGGAAGACGGCGACTTCTCAGCAACCGCGTGACGGGCACGCCCGGCAACCCGCCCTGCAACATCAGCCGGTAGAGCCAGCCCGGGTTTGTCGTGTACGCCGCGGGGCGGCGGCACGGGCTTGGAGAGTGCTAGGCCGCGCCCAGCATTCCCAGCACTGCACCGGCCCCCAGCAGCCAAAGCGGATGCAGCCGGGTCAGCAGAAGCGCCGCGGCAACGGCTAGGGTGATGGCGGCGGTGGCCCAGCTGTGGGAGGTGGAGGCGGCGAGGAGGGCTGCGCCGGCTGCGACCAGGCCGACCGTCACGGGGCCTAGTCCGGCTTGCAGCAGGATGCGCCAGGGTCGGTCGCGGAAGCGGTGCCAAGCGCCGGAGACTGCCCAGGTTAGGACGCTGCTGGGGCCGATCATGCCTCCGGTGGCTGCCAGGGCGCCGGGCCAGCCGGCGACGTGCCAGCCGACCAGGGTCGAGACGAGCATGTTCGGGCCTGGTGCGGCCTGGGCCAGGGCGTAGAGGGCGGCGAACTCGGAGGCTGTGACCCAGCCGTGGACCTCGACGACCTGGCGTTGCATTTCGGGCAGGACGGGTGCGACTCCGCCGACCGCGACCAGGGACAATTGGGCGTAGATCAGGGCGAGCCAGCCGGTGTCCGTCATCGTGCCCGCCGGTGCAGCAGGACGCTAAGGGATGCCATCACCAGCATGGTGGGGAGCAGCGGCAGGCGGACCAGGGCGATGGCGATGAAGGTGGCTAGGGCGGTGGCGATGCCGAGGGGTTGCTGGCGGATGGGCCAGGCGATGCGGCAGGCCATTGCCACCACCAGGCCGGATGCTGCGGCGGCCAGGCCGGCGAAGGCGTGGCGCACGATGGGGAGGCCGCCGTAGCGGCCGTATAGGGTGCCTAGGGCGACTACGATCATCACCGGGGCGGTGAGCAGGCCGCCCAGGGCCGCGGCGGCGCCGGGGATGCCGCGGAAGCGGGTGCCGAGGGCTACGGCCAGGTTGACGATGTTGGGGCCGGGGAGGAACTGGCAGAGGGCCAGGAGGTCGAGGAATTCGCTGGCGGTGAGCCATTGGCGCTGCTCGACCACCATGCGGCGGGCCCAGGGGAGCACGCCGCCGAAGCCTAACATGCCGATGCCCAGGAAGCCGCGGAACAGGTCGGTCAGGGTCGGCTGCATCGGGGCAGAGTAGCGGCGCAGACGGCCAGGGGACAATGCGGTAACGTATTGTGAAACGGAGGACCGCCCGCCATGCCCGATCAGTTCCTGGCTGCACGCGACTTGTTGCTGCGTCATCGGGGCGACCTGGAGGCGGCGCGGCGGGAGTTCCGGTGGCCGGTGCTGGACCGGTTCAATTGGGCGCTGGATTACTTTGATCGGATGGCGGCGGGGAATGAGGCCCCTGCCCTGCGGTTTGTTGGGCCGGGGGAGGTGGATACGTCGGTCAGCTTTGCCGAGATGGGGCGGCGGTCGAACCAGGTTGCGAATTTCCTGCGGGGGTTGGGGGTGCGGCGGGGGGACCGAATCCTGCTGCTGCTGGGGAATGTGCAGGCTTTGTGGGAGGCGATGCTGGGGGCGATGAAGCTGGGAGCGGTGGTGATCCCGGCTAGCACCATGCTGACTGAGGATGATTTGCGGGACCGGTTCGAGCGGGGTGGGATGCGGCATGTGATCGCGGCTGGGGAGCTGGCGGGGCGGTTTGGGGGGATCGCGGGGGGTTATACGCGGATCGCGGTGGGCGGGGCGCCGGGGTGGGTGGGGTTTGAGGAGGCTTATGCCGGGTCGGGGAAGTTTTTGGCTGAGGGGGAGACGCGGGCTGGCGATCCTTTGCTGCTGTATTTTACTTCTGGGACGACTTCCAAGCCTAAGCTGGTGCTGCATAGCCATCAGAGTTATCCGGTTGGGCATTTGACGACGATGTTTTGGATTGGGCTGATGCCTGGGGATGTGCATTTGAATATTTCTTCTCCGGGGTGGGCTAAGCATGCTTGGAGCAGCTTTTTTGCGCCTTGGAATGCTGGGGCGACTATCTTGATTTTGAATCAGGGGCGGTTTGATGCCCGGGGGGTGCTGCGGGTTTTGGGGGAGGCCCGGGTTAGTACGTTCTGTGCGCCGCCTACGGTTTGGCGGATGTTGGTGCAGGAGGATTTGGCGGGGTATCCGGTGCATTTGCGGGAGGCGGTGGCGGCTGGGGAGCCGTTGAATCCTGAGGTGATCGGGCGGGTGCGGGCGGCTTGGGGGGTGGGGATACGGGATGGGTATGGGCAGACGGAGACTACGCTGCTGATTGCCAATACGCCGGGTCAGGTGGTGGAGGCTGGGAGCATGGGGCGGGCTTTGCCGGGGTATGAGGTGGGGCTGCTGGATTTGGAGGGGGGTGAGGCTGAGGAGGGTGAGATTGCGCTTCGGCTCGATCCGGCGCCGTTGGGGCTGATGCAGGGGTATTTGCAGGCGGATGGGACGGTGCGGGGGCCGGAGGGGGAGTGGTATCGCACCGGGGATGTGGCGATGCGGAATTCGGATAGGACGCTGACCTATGTCGGGCGGGCGGATGATGTTTTCAAAAGCAGTGGGTATCGGATCAGCCCTTTCGAGTTGGAGAGCGTGCTGATCGAGCATCCCTTGGTGGCCGAGGCGGCGGTGGTGCCTTCGCCGGATGCTACCCGGACGGCGCTTCCAAAAGCTTTTGTGGCGCTGGTGGAGGGGGCGGTGGCGGATGCGGCTACGGCTCAGGCTATTTTCGCGCATTTGCGGGGGCGGCTGGCGCCTTATAAGCGGGTTAAGCGGATTGAGTTCTTTGAGTTGCCGAAGACTATTTCTGGGAAGATCAGGCGGGTGGAGCTGCGGCGGCTGGAGGCTGGGCGCCGGGCTGGAGGGGAGATGGGGGCGGCGGAGTTCTTGGAGGATTGAGAGGGTGGGGGATGCAAGTGGCGCGACGATGATCCGTCTGACGCAGCATGCCGCCACCGCGCTCCTTCGCAGGGGTTTGCAAGGGGGGTGGATCGAGGCAGCTATCCTAGCCCCGGATTGGATGGGGGACCCTGACCCGGCGCTTACGCGGTCCTATGACGCTATCGCGGCGCGTGGTGGCAGGGTGCCACGGGGTGTCCATCGTCTCGACGGCGGCGACATCTTGGTGGTGACGGCACGTTTCGACAGGAGCGCACGCCCATGATGAAGACCAGCTATGACCCGGAGGCCGACGCCTTTGCGGCGTGGTTTGCGCCGGAAGGGTGGTGTCCGAGCGGACTGCGGAGGTCGCGCCTAGGGTGTTCGTGGATTTCGATGTGGACGGGGAAGCCATTGGGGTTGAGGTGCTGAGCGTGGGACTGCGCGTCAGTGGGACGTACGGCGCGGCGCGGCGAGCGCACGAGTGCTGGCTGAGGGCTTGAGTTGGACGACCTGCCGCGCACGCTGCTGCCGGCGGGGCCGGGGCGTGCGGGGGTGGTTCAGCTTGGTTTGTGCGCTAGGGGCGCGAGGGGTTGGTTAGTCGCCGGGGGGGGTGGGCGCCATCGGCCCTGGGCGGCTTGATGCAGGACGAAGGCCACGGCTTCGGCCGGGTCTTTTGGCAGAGTGTGGCCGGGATGGACGGGGGCTCGGGCGGGTGCGGCGGGGTGGCCGGGTTCGCGCTGGGCGGGGTTGGGAGGGCCGGGTTCATGCCCGTTTGGTTCGGGATTGGGGAGGTGATTGGCGGCGGCGGGAGGGCCGTCCTGCGGTTCAGGGCCGGGCGGGCGGGGCGCGCTCCTTGCGGGGCTGCTCGGGGCGGCGGCGCGGGCGTTGAGGTCGGCGATGTCGGCTTGGGTGCGGCGCTTCCAGGGGCGGCTGCCCGGGAGGGCTGCAAGGCCGAGGTCGCGGAGGATGTCACGGACGATGTCCTCGACCGGGCGGTCTGCGATGTCGTCGTCTAGGTCGGGGGCGTCCATGCGCTCGTAGAGGTCGACGA
>DASWOJ010000085.1:0-11881 GCA_036398775.1 Acetobacteraceae bacterium | reverse complement strand
CGCGACCTATCGTGACCGCCTTCGGCATCAGCCAAGCCGCCGGCGGCCCGGGCAGCCCCTTCGTGGTCGCCTGTTCCTTCTCCGGTCCGGTCCCAGCCGCCACCCGGGCCGTGATCGTGTTCTCCAGTCCGGTCAGCTTCGAGGCGGGATGGCCTGGCAGCACCAGCAACGCCGTCATCGCGGCGACGGGGGCGGCGGCGTTCGGCCTGGCGAAGCTGTCCACGGGTGGCGTGCTGGCGCCGGCAGGGACGGCCACGGTCCCAGCCGGCGGCAGGATCGCGGCGGTGTCGGCGCCGGCTGTCAGCTTCGCCGCCGGCGATGCCCTGGTCATCACCACGCCAGCCACGGCTGACGCGACGCTGGCAGATTTCGGCCTCGTCCTGGTCGGAACCAAGGACTAGCCGGGGCGGCGCCGACGTGATTCCTTCCGGCCTCCCCTTGGAGGTTCGTGCATGTCCATTCTGACGCTCCTGTTCGCCGGCGATTCATACGACGGCCCGCCCGTGGCCGACATCATGGTGGACGGGACAGCAACCCCGTCGGTGCAGATCACCGCCGCCCGCACGGACCCTAGCCAGGCCGTGTCGCTGACCCTCACGCCCGGCGGGCATACCGTGACCGTGGCCTTCAACGACGACGCCTACGGCGGCCCGGGCCATGACCGCAACCTCATCCTGCGCGGCGCCACCCTGGACGGGTATGACACCCACCTTCCGGGCATGACGTTCGTGCGCAACGGCAGCTATTCCTTCGTCGTGCTCGCCCCGTCGCCGGCGGAGACAGCGCCAACCGCCGCTACCGCGACGCCCGATCCCATTCTCGCCGCCATCGCGGCCCTGAAGGCGGACGTGGACGCCGGCTTTGCGGCCATGGCGACCTTGCCGGCCACGGCCCCGTCCAGTTCGGCGGGGGCAACAGTCGCACCGTCCACCCTCGATCTGTCCGCCCTGCCGACTCTGGTGGCGGGCGGCACAACGACGCTTGCTGCGGGCACATACATCAACCCCCTGCACGTCCCGGTGCCGCAGACCATCCAGGGCCAGGGGATGCGTAAGACGATCCTGGACGGGCGGAAGGGCGTGGGGGGTGGCCATCGGCTGGCCTGGGGCAAGGGCAGCATCCACGCCGGCGCCCCCGTCCTCATCTCTGACATCGGCTTCATCAACGGCGGCGGCGGCGACGGCAAATCCGACGGCGAGGCCGGCGCCTATGGCGAAGGGTTCTCCGGCCTGATGCACCTGCTGCGGTGCGCGTTTGACGGCAACGAAAACGGCGTCTTCCTGCCCAACGTCTCCCTCGCCGACGTGGACCTGCTCATCGAGGCGTGCGTGTTCGGCCGCAACATCCCGAACGGACTGGCCGACGAAAGCAGCCACAACGTCTATGCCTCGGGAAAGTCGGTTACTATCCGTCGTTCCATCGTGCTCGCGTCCCTGGCCAACACCATCAAAATCCGCGGCCCCCGACTGATGCTGGAGGATAGCTACCTGACGCGGCTGGGCCGCTGGGTGGACTGCCCCGGCGGCACGGTCGCCGTGTCGAACCGCAACACGTACGTCACCCCGCCGGACTGCCCCTCGCAAAACGCCTTCGGCTTCTATGACGAAGGCGATGGGAACGCGAACCCAGGCCAGGACGGGTCCTTCACGTCCACCGATGACACGTTCTACTTTTCCAGGTTCCACGAAGTCATCTGGATCAACAACCCTGCCACCAAAGTCCAGTTCATCAACCCCAAGGTGCATTGGATCGGACCGGCCGGCAGCAACCCGCCCGGCGTCACCATCCAGGGTCCCGGCGCCTTGGTCGGGGACAACCCATTCGTGTTCACCGCAGAAAACCGGGTGGATGCAGCTCCGCCCATCCCGGACGATCCGGTCGCTCCGGCCTCAACGCTCCTGGCCGCCTAGCAAAACGCTTCAGAGGTCGTGACACCAGGATGGGGGCATGAAAACCTCCATCCTGCTGTTCTTGAAGGCTCTGCTGCCAGGCGCGGCCGATCTGTTCGCTACCTCAACGCAGGTAGAGGGCTTCACGACCAAGAAGGGGACGTATGTAGCCCCGCACACCGCCATCCGGCACAAGCGCGCCGTGGTCGCCCCGGTCGTGCATACCGCCGCTCCGCCCCTGGACCTGTTCTCGCCCCGCCCGGCCGCCGCCAAGCCAGCCCCGGCCAAGCCCGTGCGCGCGAAAGAGCCGGACTACCCGGACCTGTTCGCACCCCGCCCGACGCCCGCGCCCGCGCCCGCACCTGCAGCACCGGCGCCTGCCAGCCAGCATGACGCCCGTGCACAGCTCGCCGCCACCCGTGCGGGCATAGAGCGCGACATAGGAACCGTTGACGGCCGCTGGGCCAAGCTGGTCAAGGACGCGGAGGAAGTGGCCAGGAGCAAGGAACCCGGACGGGGTAGCTACTTTGGCCGTGCGGCGCAGTCCTGGACGGTCCGGCAAGAGGGTTGGTTCCAAGAAGCAATACGGGCCGCGGCGCCGGCGGAAGCCGGCAACATTCGGGCGCTGCTGGCGCGCATCGGCCGCGCCACCAAGCAAGCGGACGAGTTGGCCCACAAGCTCGGCGATGCCAAGCCCTGGAAGCCCGACCTAAGCGATGGCAAGCGGTTCCTGGACCTGCTGGACCATGACAAGGGACCGGAGCGCGCCGGCGGCACGGCAAGCATGATCGCTGCGGCGCAACCGGCGCCCGCACCCGCACCGGGCGATGCCTACCGTTCCTTCGGGGTCCCGGCCGGCATCTCCAAGAAGGCGCGCATCAAGCTGAACAAGGAAGCCCGCGCGCTGCTGGCGGACAAAACCGATGCGGAGATGACGCCGGCCGACAAGGCGGTCCTGGCGCAGTATTCGGGCACCGGCCAGGTCGGCAACTCCCTCAACGAGTTCTATACGCCGGCGCCGGTCGCCTCGGCCGTGTGGGACCTGCTGGCCCGGGCCGGGTTCTCCGGCGGCAACGTGCTGGAACCCTCCGCCGGAACCGGCGTGTTCCTGCACACGGCGCCGGTCGGCGCCAAGGTGACGGCCGTCGAGATGGACCCCACCAGCTCGCGCATCGCGCGCATCCTGCATGATGGGCACGAGGTCCATAACAGCAGCCTGGAGCGGTTCGCCACACAGGACGGCGCCACGTTCGATGCCGTGGTCGGCAACCCGCCCTTCGGGCTGCGCGGCGGCGTCATCGGCGACGACAAGCGCGACATCGCCAAGGCGGAGCTGTATTTCCTGGATACGGCGCTGGACAAGGTCCGCGATGGCGGCCTGGTGGCGCTGGTCGTGCCGTCCGGTGTCATGGACGGCAGCAACAACCGGAGTTTCCGGGAAGATGTGCTGCGCAAGGCGGAGTTCCTGGGCGCCTCTCGGATGCCCAACACCGCGTTCGAGGCGGCCCATACCAGCGTCGTGACCGACGTGGTGCTGTTCCGCAAGCGTCCGCAGGCGGTCGCCGGCGCGCTCGGCGAGTTGACGCAAGATCAAGTCCGCGGACTCGGCGTGTGGGACGAAGACTTCCTCGCTGGCGAGTATTTCGGCGGCCGGGGTGCAGCGAACGTCAACGGGCGCCTGGAAGCCGGCTGGCGCGAAAAGGCCGGGATGGGCCACGACATCACCGTCACCGGGTCAATGGCCGGCGTGCCGGAAGCCGTCGCCGCCATGCCCATCGAGGAGCCGCCGCCCGGCCCGGACATGCAAGCCATCCTGGCGCTGTTCGATGGCGACGCGAAGGGCAGGGCGCGGGTGCTCGGCGCCTCGCTCCGGCCGCCCTACCAGGTCGCCAAGGTCGGCGACACCAAAACGGTGGATGGCGTCAACTATGTCCTGCAAGGCGACCCGCCGCGCTGGCACCGGACGGAGGAGGACCTTCATCCGGCCGTCAAGGATGCGCTGGCCATCGCCGAAACCCTGGATGACCTGCACTCGGAACGGGCGCGCGACCCGGCCTTCCTGCGCGCCGGGCTGATCGAGGACCTGGACGCCTTCGTCGCGGCGCACGGGGCGCCCGGCAAGAACAAGGCGCTGCGCAAGTGGCTGGGCGCCCCGGCCATGCCGAACACGGACGGCGCCAGCTCGGCGGAGCACGGGCACCGCGTCGCCATGGCGCACCAGCGCGCCGCGCGCCTGCTCGGCGCCGTCAACGATGACGGGACCTATTCGGACCTGGTCACGGGCAACAAGCGGCAGATGGACCCGCTGGGCGTGGATACGGCCGCCCTGCAACTGTCCCTGGAGCTGGGCGGCTTCACCGCGGAACAGCTCGCGGACCGCACCGGCCGGGACACGGCGGAGATGCTGGACCACCTGCACGCCTCCGCCGCCTATGCGCTGGACCCGGACGGCCGCACCTGGAACACGCTGGATACCTACCTGTCCGGTGAGCTGTGGCCCAAGCTGGACGCCGCCCGGGCTGCTGCGGCCACCACGGCAGACCCGGCGCTGCAACGCCGCTGGGCGGGCCAGGCTGATGCGCTGGAAGCCACCATCGCGCCGGCCTCCCTCGAAGACGTCGAAATCCTGCTGTCCAGCGGGTTCATCAAGCCAGAGATCATCACCGCCTGGTTTCAGGCGGAGCACGACACCTGGAAGGCTGAAAACCCGGGGTCCCCGTATCCCGGGCCGGAAACGCCGGTATTCGCCTACGACCCGGACGGCGCCGTCTGGTCCATCAACGGCGGAAGCGGCTACGGCGCCTCCAAGCTCATCCTGACCATGCTGAACCGCACCGGCGTCCGCAGGGACGAGCGCGGGCAGATTGACCGGCTGAACCAAGATTTTGCGTCGTGGCTGCGCGGTTCGGAACACCGCGAAGCCGTCGAGGAGCTGTATAACCGGACCTATCGGGGCTACCGGGCGCCGGCCTACTCGGACGCGCCCATCGAGATACCCGGCATCAACCCGGCGCCCTCGATCAATGCCTTCCACTTCTCCGGCCTGCGCTGGGCGCTGGAAGCCGGGTCCGGCATCGTCGCCGCGGACGTGGGCCTCGGCAAGACTCCGCGGGGCCTGATGCTCAACCGGCTCTTGAAGGCGACCGGGTCGGCCAAGAAGCCGGCCATCGTGGTTCCCAAGTCGGTGCTCGCCAACTGGCTGCAGTCGGCGGAGTTCTGGTTTCCCGGGTCAAAGGTCATGGTGATCGGGGAAACCTACAGCCGCGACAAGGCCGGCAACCTCAAGAGCAAGCCGGACACCGCCGAAACCAAGCGCCAGAAGTATCACCAGCTCCAGCAAAACGATTATGACTTCGTGCTGATTTCGCAACCGGCGTGGAACGACCTGGACCTGTCCCCGGACGTGAAGCAGGACATGCTGGACGGGGAGTTTTGGAGCAAGCGCAAGAACAGCCTGGAAGGCGCCAGCGACAAGCAGCGCGAAAAGGCGCGGGTCCAGTTCGATCAGGAACAGGCCGGCAAGGACTTCAAGGAGCGGGAAGAAACCATCTACTTCGATGACCTGGGCATAGATGCGGTCATCATGGACGAAGGCCACGCCTACAAGAACCTGTACGCCGCCAAGAACCGCTTTGGCGAAAGCCCCAAGTTCCTCGGCGGGTCCGGCCAGTCGGCCCGGGCGCAGGACACCGCGTTCAAGACCAAGCACATCCGCGACGCCAACGGCGGCAAGGGCGTGTTCATGCTGACCGCGACGCCCACGAAAAACAGCCCGCTTGAGATCTACTCGATGCTGACGCACATCGCGCCGGAGGCGTTCGAGCGCATGGGCATCAAGAACAGCGAGGAGTTCCTGGACCGCTTCTGCGAGTTCACCGAAGACGCCATCCTGACGCCCAAGGGCACCATCGAGGATGCCGTCGTCACATCGGGCTTCAAGAACCTGGCGGAGCTGCGCGAAGTGATGCGCCGTTACATTGACCGCAAAACCGCGGCCGACGTCGGCCTGGTGATCCCGCGCGGGGACTTCGTGGACCACTACGTGGACATGACGCCGCAGCAAGAGGCCACCTATGCGGACCTGCGGGAGCAATTCGAGAAGGTGGACGGTGACGCCACCGGCGACGCGCATGTGTTCTCGATCATGTCCCGCATGGGCAAGGCCTCGATTGACCTGTCCCTGCTGGACGGGTCCGGCTCCGTCGAGCACTCGCCAAAGGTGGATGCCTGCGTGAAGGAAGCCGTGAAGGGCGCGGAAGAGGGCGGCCAGATCATCTTCTGCGACCACGTTGACATGCACGAGCGCGTGGCGGACCGGCTGGTCGCCGCCGGCGTGCCGCGCAGCCAAATCGGCATCATCAACGGCGTGGCCACCCCATCCGGTGCAGCGCGCCAAGCCATCTGCGACAAGTTCAACAAGGGGACCATCAAGTACGTCCTGGGCAACACGGCGACGATGGGGGAGGGGGTCAACCTCCAAATGGGTACCACGGACATCCACCACCTGGACCTGCCGTGGGAACCCGCCTCCATGCAGCAACGCAACGGCCGCGGCGTCCGGCAGGGCAACATCAAGGAGTCGGTCCGGCTGCATACCTACCTCGCCAAGCGCAGCTTTGACGGCTACCGGGCGCAGACGATCCGGGCCAAGCGGGACTGGCAGGACCTGCTGTGGAACGGGGAGGACCGCGTCGAGAACCTGGCGCGCGAAGGCGCCATGACGAAAACCGAACAGATGATCCTGATGGCGGCGGACCCCGACGCGGCCCGGGCCAAGTTCGAGGGCGACAAGGCGGCGGCCACGGAGCGGCGCGCAACGGAGGACCGCAGCAAGGCAATCGAGGCGTTCAACCGGCTGGGCCGCCTCAACGCCGGCATCGCCGCCATGTCCGGCAACCTGGACCCGACCCGGCCGCCGCCGGCGGCGCTGGTCCGGCTGCAGGCCAAGCGGGTCCAGGCGCGGGAAGTGCTGCGCGACATGGCAGGCTTCACGCACCACGACCTGCTGGACAACGACACCCCCCACGTCATCCAGGGCACCACGGGCCAGGCCTGGGGACCCGGCCAGGGCGTGCTGCTCGCCGGGGGCACCGGCGGGCCGGCGGCCGTGTCCGCGCACGATACGCGCTGGATGGTCACAGCCGTTGACCCGGACGCGCGGACGGTAACGGCGCGGCCCTGGGGCGTGTATGCCACCACGCCGATCACCTGGTCACTGGACGCGATGAAGGAAGGCGTCACTCCCTTTGACGCGGACAGGGAACAGACGGCGCTGGATGCCGCGAACGTCGCCGGGCGGCCGGAAGCCGGCCCGCACGGGGGCGTGCGGCAAGCGCAGACGATGAAGCTGCATGAGCTGCGCACCATGCCGGAAGCCACCCTGCGCAAGCGGCAGAAGGCCATCGAGGCACGGATGCGCCTGAGTATCAGCACGTTCGAGGATGCCAAGGCCGGGCACGGCAACCGCGAGCACTACGGCACCATCGGACCTGACGGGGCGCCGTTGCTGGCCAACCAGTACAGCCTGGCGCACACGGCCAAGGATGAAACCCTGATGCTGCCGCTGCCGGAGCACAAGGAGGCGGCGATCCGCGGCTTCGTGCATGAGGGCATGAACCGGACCCTGGGCACCCGCTACACCTCGAACAGCGGCCGGCGCAGCTACGGCGGCACCCCGGACGGGATGCAGGCCTCATACACGGGGGGCACGCACGGCCAGACCGTGAACCCCTGGACCGGCGTGCTGAAGGACCTGTGGGGCGCCACGGCGCACACCGAAGCCAAGGCGGCGCTGCACACGGCGGCGCTGGAGGGGATCAAGTCTGCGGACACCTTCCGCGGCGCCATGCAGGCGGCGTCCCACTCGCTGGACATCCCGGCCGGCAAGTGGGGCTCCACCAAGAACGCGCGGGCCTGGCCGGCGGACGTGGTGCGCCACCTGGCGGCCAAGGCGCGCGAGCTGGGCGTGCTGGACAAACCCGTAGAGTCCGCGGTGGCGCCGCCGCGCTACTCCTATGCGTCCGCGGTGCACTCGGACCTGCTGACGCACGCGGGCACCAACTATGCCAGACATGAGCTACGGTCGTTCCTGGCGGCCATCGCGCACCCGGACGATGCGGACGCCATCCACAAGTTTGGGAGTGGCTGATGGACGTGGACGCCGCCTTTCGGAACACGGTGCAACAGCTCCAGCAGGAGCCGCAACGCTACCGGCTGTTCGGGGTGTATTGGTGGATCGTCAAGAAGCTCCTGAAGGCCGCGGGATACGACCGGGAACAGCTCTACATGCTGGGCGACTATGAGGACCCGGAGACGGCCGCCATGGTGCCGGTGTTGCCCTTGGTAGCAACGCTGGAAGCCGCTTTCACGGAGTATGGGCAGAACGCTCGTTTTCCGCACACGGGCGGCATGGTGGAGAACCCGGACGGGGAGCTGGTCCGGCTATTCGATGAGGATGCCGGGCTTTAGCGGCTAGTGCACCTGCCGGCGCCAGGCCTGGTCAAACTCCACGACCTGCGCCTCGGTCAGCAGCCGGCCCACGTAGTCGGCCGGCGCCGGCGGCTTGGTGGCCGGCAACTCCATCGCCGACACTTCCACGCCGCACGGGTGGCAGCCGCGATGGATCGCCTCGATCATGGCCTCCAACATGCTCTGCGCCGGGACAATGCAGGCGCCGGCGAAGCTGCCGTCCTGGACGAAACTCAACCACCAGAACGCCATGCAGCCGCTTAGCCCCCGTCAAGCCCGACTATAGAAAGGTGCCTGGGGTCGTGACGCAAGAGTGCGGTCATGGCAACCAACAATCCCCTCGATTTGCTGCTCAAAGCCTTGGCTGCGGGGGAAAGATGGATCACGGTCCGCCCTAACGGGCCGGGGACGGAGGGCCATCCGCTGCTCATCAAGCCGGCGGCCGATGGGAGCTATAAGGTCATCGGCGGCGCCGGCGGCAAGATGAACCATCTGCGCTTGACCGGCGTCCGCTCGGAAGCCGCCTACAAGGAAGAAGCCCGGGCCAGCTCCGCCCGGCACAAGGACGCGCGCAAGCGCCAGATCGAGCGCGACAAGGCGGACGGGCTGCACGGCCATAAGACGGCCGCCCGCCAAGCCGTGAAGGAACAGCTCCGCGACCACGAAGCGAAGTTCATCCAGCACGTCTCCACGGCGCTCGGCTGGAAAGAGGAAGACATGCGCTTCCCGGAGGAGCACTTCGCCAACCTGTCCGCCGGCGCGCAGAAAAAGGCGGCCGAAGATCACGCCCGCAAGCTGTTCGCGCACGCCCGGGAAGCCGTCGAGTTCCAGCGCAAGCGGCTGGTCCAGGATGCGGAGCTGCGCGGGGAGGCTGGGCTAGGCGAAGTGCCCATGACGGCCGCGGAACCTGAGTCGCTGTCCGTCCAGGACCTGGCGCCCGTCGAGCAATCCACCAAGGGCCTCGGCTTCGCACCGCAGTATGAGAAGCGGGCGGAAGCCGCCGGCCTGACCAAGCCCGTCCGCGATGCGGAAGCGGCCACCTACAAGCCCACGGCGGAGCGGCCGGCGGCGGCGGGGGCGACCACGGCGGCGGACCAGCGCAAGGCCATCGGCGAGGCGGTCAAAAAGGAATTGCAGGACATCCGCGACCCCGGCCCCAAGGTGGACGCGGCGACCCTGATAGACGCCAAGGCCGCGGTTGATTTGCTGAAAGCCGAAAAGGCGCTGAAGGCAGCCCGGGCCGCCGCCACCGTCAGCAACAAGAAGATTGACGCAGCGAAAGAGCCGATCCAGCCGAAGGCTTACATCCTGGAAGTGGTGGGCCATGAGCCGGACGAAGCAATCACCCGGGATCTGGAGAGTGACCTACGGACCCTGAAAACCCGCGCCTTCCTGGATGAAGTGGGCAAGTTGCCGGGCGGGGAGGAGTCGGTCGGCCGGCACATCGGAGTCGGCGCGTTCAACGCGGTCAACGCGGTCAGCCTGGCCGCCGGCGGCGCCTCGCTGCTGGACCGCTCGGCCGTGGACGTGCTCGGCGTGGCAGGCTCTGCGCAGATCGTCGCCCGGCGGCTGGCCTCCGACCTGACGGCGGAGGAGCTGGGGCACCTGCAGGATGCGATGGGCCGGTTCCACACGGACCACTACATGCAGGCATCGGACGCGGCGCTGCGCGAAGCGCGCGACTGGCACACCATGGCGCACGAGATCGAGCTGGGGGAGGCGGCCACCGGGTCCGACCTGGCCGCGGCGCAGGAATTGAATGCGCAGCGCCGGGAGTTCACGGCTGCCGCGGAACGGACCCTGGGCACGGCGCTGGGGGAGATGGAAGCGAACGCGGCCATGGTCGTGGCCCTGAAGCAGCCCAAGAAGGAAAGCGTCCAGGTCAGCCTCGGCCGCACCAGCATCGAACAGGCGATCACGCGGGTCCGGGCGCTGGGGCTCGACCGCGGGGACTACGGCATCGAGCGCGCCGGCGCCTCCACGATCCTGACGGTGCACGCCTCCGGCATGGACAAGCTGGCAAAGCCGCTGGCCAAGGCGGACCTGCAGCGCACCCGGACGGCGCTCGGCATCATCAACGGCGATCAGGACGAAGAGGGCTGGCTGCCAGGCGGCGTCACCCGGCGGCCCGAAGGGGCGATGAACGCGGTGCCGGGGGTGGCGCCGCGGCTGGCCAAGCCGTTCAAGGTGGGCGCCGGCGGCGTTGACCGGGCCGTCGAGGACTACATCGGCGGCCGGGCGGCCGACGGCGACGCGCCGGCGGACATCATGGCGGGGCTGCTGTCTGAGGACGTGATGGGCCGCTCCGGCGACCGCCCCGCCTTCATGGCGGCGATTGACCGGCTGTGTCCCCTGTACGACCCCGACGGCAAGCTGGTGCGCGCGGAAGCCCATGCCGGGACGTTCGAGGGGCTGGCGGACACGTTTGCGGAGCGGACCCTGGGCGGCAAGCTGGCGCCCATCCACCGGCAATCCTTCCCGGTTGACCAGGTCGCCGTGGACAGCCTGCACGAAGCCCTGGCCAGCAACCCGGAAGGGGTGGCGGCCTTCAAGCCCATCGGCGACCTGACGCCGCAGGATCAGGGCGCGCTGCGCGCTGCCTTCGCGGCGGAGTTCGGCAAATCCGACCCGGAAGCGGCCGGGATGCAGGCGGAGCTGGCCAAGTTGGACAGCGCGCAACCGGCGCGCACCGTCGAGGATATGTTCGGGGTTGGTCCGAACCCACTGCACACCGAATGGAAGGCGGAGCGGGACGGCCTGGCGGAAAAGCTCAATGCCAGCTCAATGAGCTGGTCCAAATACCTCGATGTCATGGGCAGTCCGGCCAACGCCTATAGAGCAATGCAGGACACCATCCGCTCTAAAGTGCTCAAAGGATTTGCCGATGCGCAGAACCGGGCGCGGCCGGGCGCCCCGTTGAAGGTCGGCAAGGCCGTCATCCAGCACGATCTGAAGCACCTGGACGCCCTGGACCCGGACGCGCGGGAAAAGCGCCTGGCGCAGCATCGTGACCTGGTGGACGGGCTGCGCAACCGCGTCGCCGGCAAGTATGCCGCCGGCGCCGTGTCAGACAAGCTGGATGCGGAGCGGGCGCACGAGACTGCGTTCAATCAAGCGCAGCTCGGCATGTTCGGGGCGGACCCCGAACCGCGCCTGCGCGAAGGCTTGCAGGGGGACGAAGACGACGCGACCCCGCCGCCGGACAAGCCGCCGGCGCTGGGGGAGCGCCACACGCTGGGCCATGCGGCGGAGCGGCAGATTGCCGACATGATGCCCATGGTGGGCAAAAACTTCCGGCCGGGTCAGAAAGTGCCGCTGTGGTCGCCCACCATGAGCGGCCAGTATGTCGGCCGGCAGCGCGCCGTGAAGCTCATCGAGGCCAACGGCCGCACGATGCTGGGGATGGGCGTGGGGTCGGGCAAAACCTCGATTGCCCTGTCCGCCTTCACGCACCTGCAGGGCAAGGGCAAGGCCAAGCGCGGCCTGTTCGCGGTGCCCTCCATAGTCCAAGGCCAGTTCCACGG
>DASWOJ010000084.1:0-5722 GCA_036398775.1 Acetobacteraceae bacterium | reverse complement strand
GGGGCTGGGACGACTACGAGCGCTACTCGCTCAAGCTCACCGCGTCCCACACCTCCGGCCTGGGTCATGCCGCCTTCCGCGCCCGCAGCCCACAGGCGCTGGCCCGGCGGGTCTCGGCGCTGCAGGCCTCCGGCCTGGCTGTGGGCTGGCACGACGGTGAGCTAGGTCACGGCCCGGCATTCCAATTCCACGACCCCGACGGCCACCTCCTGGAAATCTACTACGAAACCGAGTGGTACGAAGCGCCGCCATCGCTCCGCCCCGCGCTCAAGAACCAGGCCCAGCGCTTTCCCGCACGCGGCGTGAACGTGCGCCGCCTAGATCACTTCAACTGCCTGGCCACCGACATCCGCGCCAACCGGGAGTTCTTCGAGCGCACTCTCGGCTTTCGGCTTACCGAGCAGATCGTGCTGGACGACGGCACCGAGGTCGGCATGTGGCTGACCTGCACGAACAAGAGCTACGACTTCGCCTACACGCGCGAGGCCCACGGCGTGCACGGCCGCTTCCACCACGTCACCTTCGCGCTGGACAGCCGCGAGGACATCCTGCGCGCCGCCGACGTGTTCCTGGAGAACGGCGTCCACATCGAGACCGGGCCGCACAAGCACGCGGTCCAGCAGACCTTCTTCCTCTATGTCTATGAACCCGGCGGCAACCGGGTGGAGGTAGCCAACGCCGGCGCCCGCCTCGTGCTCGCGCCCGACTGGAAGCCGATCACCTGGACTGAGGCTGAGCGCCGCAAGGGCCAGGCTTGGGGCCTGAAGACCATCGAGAGCTTCCATACCCACGGCACGCCGCCGCTACCGGAGAACCTGGGCGAGGACACAGCGCCAGTCGCAGGGCAGGACGACCTGGCGAAAGAGGGGATCGCATCGTGAGCAGGACGTTTGGAGCAACGCTGGTGGCCGGCACCCACGGGTCCAGGTCCAATCGGCAAATCATCACGGACGCCGGGGGCCACGAGGCCACGTCCCCGCACGTGGCGGAGCGCCGCGCATGACGGCCGGCCTGGTCGTCACCGACCCGCCGCGCGTCGCGCACGAGCTTGCGCAGGCGTATGCGCCCTATGGAGTGGCGACGATCCACGAGGCCCAGGGCCGCACCGGCCTGCTCGCCTCCTACATGCGCCCGATCTACCCCGGCGCGAAGCTGGCCGGCAGCGCCGTCACCGTGTCCATCCCGCCTGGTGACAACTGGATGCTGCACGTGGCCGTCGAGCAGTGCCGGGCCGGGGACGTGCTGGTGGTCGCTCCCACCTCGCCCAGCGACACCGGCTACTTCGGCGACCTGCTGGCCGCCTCCCTGGCCGCCCGCGGCGTGCTGGGCCTGGTGATCGAGGCCGGCGTGCGCGACGTGGCGACGCTGACGGAGATGCGATTCCCCGTCTGGTCCCGCGCGGTGTCGGCCCAGGGCACGGTCAAGGAAACGCTCGGCTCGGTCAACGTGCCGGTGGTCTGCGCCGGCCAGCTTATCCACCCCGGCGACCTGGTCGTGGCCGATGACGACGGCGTGGTCGTGGTGCCGCGCCTGTCCGCCGCGGACGTGCTGCGCCGCAGCGAGGAGCGCGAGCGCAGGGAGGCCGGCGTCCGCGCCCGTCTGCAAGCCGGCGAAGTCGGCCTGGACATCTACGGTATGCGGGAAAAGCTGGCCATGAAGGGGCTGACGTATCGCCCGTATGCGGGGATTTGAGCGTGCCCAGCGATACCGCCCTGGCCGCGGCCGAAGCGTCGGTCCTGCGCACGGCGCTCGGCGCCTACAAGCACACCGCGGCGCTCAGGTCCGGCCAGGTCGCGTCTGCCCTGCTGCGCCTGAAGTTCGCCGACGTGTCGCCGGTCAACCGCGCCTTTGCGCCGATGGTGCGGGACGCGCGCTTCGACGTGTGCGAGATGGCAATCGCCACTTTCTTGCAGGCGAAGGCCTACGGAAGGCCGCTGGTGCTGCTGCCCGTGGCGGTGGCGGCCCGGTTCCAGGAACCGGCCCTGCTCTGCCGCGTCGGCAGCACCATCCGCGGCCCGGCCGACCTCGCCGGCCGCCGCGTCGGCGTGCGCGCCTACAGCCAGACCACGGGCATGTGGCTGCGCGGCATCCTCGCCGGGGACTACGGCGTGCGGCCGGAGCAGGTACGCTGGGTCACGTTCGAGGACGCGCACGTGGCCGAGTATCGCGAGCCCCCCTGGGCCGCGCGCGCGCCGACGGGCGCTGACATGCTAGCCATGCTGCGCGCCGGCGACCTGGACGCGGTGATCGTCGGCAACGACCTCCCGGATGACCCCGGCCTGCGCACCGTCTTTCCCCACCCAGTCGCGGCCGGCGAGGCGTTCCGGCGCCGCCACGGCTTCGTTCCGGTCAACCACCTGGTCACGGTGCGGCGCGAACTGGCCGAACATCGCCCGGACCTGGTGGCCGAACTCCTGCGCATGTTCCGCGATGCCAGGGCCGCGGCTTCACCGGATCCCGGGGGGGACGACCCGCTGCCGATGGGCCGCACGGCGCTGCAGCCTGCCCTCGCCCTCGCCTTGCGCTACTCGGCCGAGCAAGGCTTGCTGCCCCGGTACCTCGACATCGAAGAGGTTTGGGAAGGGCTGCCGCCCGAGAACCGGCCCGGCCTCGCGGTAATGCGCGAAGCGGTTGGCGACACGCTGGGGATGGGTCAATGATCATAGACTGCCACGGCCACTACACCACTGCGCCCGCGGCGCATGACGGGTGGCGAGACCGGCAAAAGGCCGCCTTCAAGGCCGGCGGCGACATCAACCCGGCCTATCCCGGCATCTCCGACGACGAGATCCGGCAAACCATCGAGCAGAATCAGCTCCGCCTACTGCACGAGCGCGGCGCCGACATGACGATCTTCAGCCCGCGCGCCTCCACCATGGCCCACCACGTCGGCAACGAGGCGGTCAGCCAAGCCTGGACCCGCCGCTGCAATGACCTCGTCAAGCGCGTGGTGGACCTGTTCCCCCGGACCTTCGTGGGCGTGTGCCAACTGCCGCAGTCGCCGGGCGTGTCCATCACCCACTCGATCGCCGAGCTGGAGCGCTGCGTTACCGAGCTGGGCTTCATCGGCTGCAACCTGAACCCGGACCCGTCCGGCGGCCATTGGACCGGCCCGCCGCTGACCGACCGCGCCTGGTATCCCTTTTTCGAGACGATGGCCGAGCTGGACGTGCCGGCGATGATCCACGTGTCCGGCTCCTGCAACGCCAACTTCCACGCCACCGGCGCCCACTACATCAACGCCGACACCACGGCCTTCATGCAGTTCCTGGAGGGCGACCTGTTCCGGGACTTCCCGACGCTGCGGTTCATCATCCCGCACGGCGGCGGCGCGGCGCCGTATCACTGGGGCCGCTACCGCGGGCTGGCCGACATGTTGCACCGGCCGCCGCTGGCCGAGCACGTCATGCGCAACGTGTTCTTCGACACCTGCGTGTATCACCAGCCCGGCATTGACCTGCTGTTCCGCGTCATTGACGTCGCCAACATCCTGTTCGGCTCGGAGATGGTGGGCGCGGTGCGCGGGATTGATCCGGAAACCGGCCACTACTTCGATGACACGAAGCGCTACATTGATGCGCTTCCAATCTCCAACGCAGACAAGCGCCGGGTGTTCGAGCTGAACGCGCGGCGGGTGTATCCGCGCCTCGACGCCATCCTGACCCAGCAGGGCCGGTGAGGGGATGACCGGCCGGGTTTCAGCAACGGCGGCACTTTGCCGCGACATGGACCGGGCTGCCACGGTCTTGGATAACGAGGGGAGACTCCCATGAACAAGATCGCAATCATCGGCTTCGGCGAGGTGGGTGGCATCTTCGCCCGCGATCTGGTGGCCCAGGGTGTGGCAATTGCCGCCTTCGACGTGGCGCCCACCGCCCAGACCCGCGCCGGGACGGCAGGCTTTGCGGCGCCGGGCGCCCACGACGCGGTGCGCGGGGCTGACGCCGTGTTCGTTTGCGTGACCGCGGGATCGGCGCTGGAGGCGACGCGGTCCCTCGCCGGCAGCCTCGGCCACGCGCCGTTCGTGGTTGACGTGAACAGTGTGTCCCCTGCGGCCAAGCAGGAAGCCGCGCGCATCGTCGGGGCCGCAGGCGGCCGTTATGTCGAGGCCGCCGTGATGACCAGCGTGCCACCGCACGGCTTGCGCTCGCCCATGCTGCTCGGCGGCCCCCATGCCGCGGACTTCATCCGCGCCGCGGCGCCGTTCGGGATGGACCTGACCGACTACTCCCCCGACATCGGCCGCGCGTCGTCGGTGAAGATGTGCCGCAGCGTGATGATCAAGGGCCTGGAGGCGCTGACGACGGAGTGCATGCTGGCCGCGTGGCACTACGGCGTCGAGGCCGACGTGCTCCGCACCCTAGGCGACACCCTGCCGCACCGCGACTGGCCGGGCTTGGCCCGCTACGTCATCAGCCGCGCCCTGATCCACGGCAAGCGCCGCGCCGAGGAGATGCGGGAGGTCGCCCGCACGGTCGGGGACGCCGGGGTAGAGCCGCTGCTGAGCCGCGCCATCGCCGAGCGGCAGGACTGGGCTTGGCGGCAGGGCGCCGCGATGGGCGAGGCGCGCAACCTGCCGGACCTGGAACCGCTGCTGGACGCGCTGGCGGCGGCATCCCGCTTGCCGAAGGCGGCCGAATAGCCGCAAACCAGCCGAAGAAGGGCCGGAACAGGCGCCCGAGGAGGGACGACCGATGAAACGCTGAACCCTGCTGACCGGCGCCGCCGCGGCGCTGGCTGCGCCGGCCCTGCCTACCCCGGCCCTGGCGCAGCCAGCCCGCGTCCTGCGCTTCGTGCCCTGTGTGGACCTGCCGGTGCTGGACCCCATCGCCAATACCGCCGCCCAGGTCCGCAACCATGCCTTCCTGGTGTTCGACACGCTGTATGGCCTCGATGCCGCCTACGCGCCCCGGCCGCAGATGCTGGCCGGGCACGCGACGGAGGCGGATGGGCGCTTGTGGACCCTGACCCTCCGCGATGGCCTGCGCTTCCACGACGGGACCCCCGTCCTGGCGCGGGACGCCGTGGCCTCCATCCGCCGCTGGGCCGCAGTGGACGGGTTCGGCGCCGCGCTGATGGCCGCGACCGACGCGCTGGATGCGCCCGACGACCGCACGATCCGCTTCCGCCTGCATCGGCCCTTCCCCCTGCTGCCCGACGCCCTGGGCAAGATGTCGCCCAACATCTGCGCAATCATGCCCGAGCGCCTGGCCGCGCTGCCGGCCAGCAAGCCCGTCCCCGAGATCATCGGCAGCGGCCCGTTCCGCCTCCTGGAGTCCGAGCGGATACCCGGCTCGCAGATCGTCTATGAACGCTTTGCGGCTTATGTCCCTGCCGAGGGACCGCCGGGCCTGACCAGCGGGTCCAAGCGCGCCGAGCTGGATCGGGTGGAGTGGCTGGTGATGCCCGAACCCGCCACCGCCGCGGCGGCGCTGCGCACCGGCGCTGTGGACTGGGTGGAAGCGCCGCCGCCCGACCTGTTGCCGACCCTGCGCGGCGACCCGCGCCTGGTGGTCGCCACCAACGATCCCACCGGGGTGGTGCCCATCCTGCGCTTCAACACCCTGCTGCCCCCCTTCAACGACGTTGCGATCCGCCGGGCCGTGTTGAGCGCGGTAAACCAGGCGGAGTTCTTGGCCGCGTTCTCCGAAGACGCGGCGAACCTGCGCACCGGCGTCGGCATCTTCTGCCCCGGCACCCCGTTCGCGACCGCCGCCGGGCT
>DASWOJ010000083.1:0-17051 GCA_036398775.1 Acetobacteraceae bacterium | reverse complement strand
CGCGTGTCTGTCCACAATTATTTTACTCCTGCGCTCATAATTATTGTTATGAGCGCAAGAAGGCTGCCTGACCCAGCCATATGTGTCATTCTAAGTATAAGGAGCATCTAATTTGAGACGGGATCAGGTGATTGACCGCTTGCGGACGGCAGCGACCGTGCTGCCCGGCCATGCCGCGCCCTGCATGTCCGGCCAGGTCGCAGCAGTGTCGGGCATGTTGATCGAAGTCTCGGGCATCACGGGGGAACTTGCCGTCGGGGACCGGATCGCCGTCCATGGCCAGTCCGCATCAACGGAGCCATCGGGTCACGGATGCGTCCGGAGCGTTGCGGCGGAGGTCGTCGGCTTCCGGAATGGCATGGCGCGTGCGCTGGCATTCGGTCCGCTGGACGGGCTGGGGCCGCGCAGCGCCGCCACCCTGCCATTTGGTCCCGGTCGGGTGCGGGGGGCCGGACTTCCCGTTTCGGACGGATGGCTGGGACGGGTCGTCGATCCCTTGGGGCAGCCGCTGGACGGGCGCGGCGCACTGCCGGCCGGCACGTCCCGGCCGGTGCGGGCCAACCCGCCGCCCGGTGCGACGCGCGCCCGGCTTGGCCCGCGCATCGGGCTGGGCGTGAAGGCGCTGGACCTGTTCGCCACCTGCCGGGCGGGGCAGCGCCTGGGCCTGTTCGCCGGGTCCGGCGTCGGCAAGTCCACCCTGATGTCGCAGATGATCCACCAGGCCGACGCCGACGTGGCGGTGCTTGCCCTGGTCGGCGAACGCGGCCGTGAGGTGCGGGAGTTCCTGGAGGACGACCTCGGCGCCGAGGGCCTGGCCCGCGCCGTCACCGTGATCGCCACCTCCGACCAGCCGCCGCTGATGCGGCGGGAGGCCGCCTATGCCGCCATGACGATCGCCGAGCATTTCCGCGACCAGGGCCTGCACGTCCTGCTGCTGATGGACAGCGTGACCCGGTTCTGCCTGGCACTGCGCGAGATCGGCCTGGCCGCCGGCGAGCCGCCGGCCACCCGCGGCTATCCGCCCAGCGTGTTCGCCGAGCTGCCGCGCCTGCTGGAGCGGGCAGGGCCAGGCCCGGACCGCGGGCCGGAGTCCGGCCGCATCACCGCGCTGTTCACCGTTTTGGTGGAGGGCGATGACCACAACGAACCCGTGGCGGACGCGGTGCGCGGCATCCTGGACGGCCACGTGATCCTGGACCGGCGCATTGGCGAAGCCGGCCGCTACCCCGCGGTGGACGTGCTGCGGTCGCTGTCCCGCACCGTGCCGGGCTGCCTGGACCCGATGGAGGCGGCGCTGGTCCGCCGCGCCCGCGCCATCCTGTCGCTGCACGCCGACATGGCGGACCTGGTGCGCCTGGGCGCCTACCGCGCCGGAACCGATCCGGCAACCGACGAAGCGCTGCGCCTCGCCCCGCGGATCGAAGCCGTGCTGCGTCAAATGAAGGGGGAGCGCAGCACCCTCCCCGAAGCCTTTGCCGCCCTGCATGATGCGATGGAGCCTGCCGATGCCGCGTGACCCTTTGGACACCCTTGCCCGCGTACGCCGCCTGGCGAACGAGGAGGCGCTGGCCGCCCTGGCCCATGCCCTGCAGATCGAGGGGACAGCGGATGACCTGGCCAAGCAAGCCGAGCGCATCATCGCCACCGAGCTGGTTGCCGCCGGCGCCCTGGACGGCGACGACAGCGTGGTGGAGGCGTTCGCGGCCTGGCTGCCCGGCGCCCGCCAACGCGCCTACCAGGCGCGGGACGCGTGCGAGCGCGCCCAGGCCGACGTCGCCCGTGCGCGCGCCGTGCTGGCGATGACCCGCGCCGCGTTGGAGGCGGTGGCCACCCTGGCCAAGGAGCAGGCGGCGCGCCGTGCCGCCGCTGCGGCGCAGAAGGAGCAGCATGCCCTGGACGACGCCACCCGGGGACGGGCAGAACCGCCGCTGATGTAACGATGCCGGCAGCCGCTCCATCTGGTCGCGGAGCGCCGGATGTGTTCTTTGCGGGCGACTCAGCGCCATTGGACAGGGATACATAGCGTGCGGATTGCAATGATCGGGGGCGGCTACGTGGGCCTGGTGTCCGGGGCTTGTTTCGCCGACCTCGGGGTCGAGGTGGCGGTGGTCGAGGTGGACCCGGCCAAGCTGGCCGCGCTTTCGGACGGGCGCATCCCCATCTACGAGCCGGGCCTGGACCGCCTGGTGGCGGAGAACGTGGCCGCCGGGCGGCTGACCTTCGGTAACGACCTGGCGGCGGCGGTTGCCGGGGCGGAGGCCGTGTTCATCGCGGTCGGCACCCCGACCCGGCGCGGCGACGGCCATGCCGACGTGTCCTATGTCAACGCGGCGGCAGAGCAGGTGGCGAAGGCGCTGACCGGCTATGCCGTCGTCGTCACCAAGTCCACCGTCCCCGTCGGCACGGGACGGCGGATCGAGGAGATCATGCGCCGCGCCCGGCCGGACGGCGAGTTCGACGTCGCCAGCAACCCCGAGTTCCTGCGGGAGGGCAGCGCCATCGGCGACTTCATGCGCCCGGACCGGGTGGTGATCGGCACCGACAGCGAACGGGCGCGGGAGGTGCTGCGGCGGCTGTATCGTCCGCTGTACCTGATCGAGGCGCCGATCCTGTTCACGTCGCTCGAAACCGCCGAGCTGACCAAGTATGCCGCCAACTCCTTCCTGGCGATGAAGGTGACGTTCATCAACGAGATGGCCGACCTGTGCGAGCGTGTCGGGGCGGACGTTCACGACGTGGCGCGCGGCATCGGACTCGACGGGCGGATCGGCCGCAAGTTCCTGCATCCCGGACCGGGATTCGGCGGGAGTTGCTTCCCCAAGGACACGCTGGCGCTGATGCGGATCGCCCAGGACTGGGGGGCGCCGTCCCGCCTGGTGGAGGCGACCGTCGCGGTGAACGACGCCCGCAAGTCCGGGATGGCGGCGCGGGTGATTCACGCCGCGGGCGGCAGCGTGCACGGCAAGACGGTCGCGGTGCTCGGCCTGACGTTCAAGCCGGAAACGGACGACATGCGCGACGCTCCGAGCGTTCCCATCATCAGCCGCCTCGCGGAACAGGGGGCGGCGGTCCGCGCCTTCGACCCCGTGGGCATGACGCACGCCAAGGACATGCTGCCGGAGGGCGTGCAGTTCTGCGCCGACGCCTACGACGCCGCGACCGGCGCGGACGTGCTGGTGCTGGTGACGGAGTGGAACGAGTTCCGCGCCTTGTCCCCTACCCGGCTGCAATCGCTGATGCGCGGCAAGCTGGTCATGGACCTGCGGAACGTGTTCGACCCGGTGGCGATGATGCAGGCGGGGCTTGATTACCACGGCATCGGGCGCGGCGTGTTGCGGACGAGTTAGGAGCTTGAACACGGTGCGCTTGAGCCGACGATGACGTCACGGCCCGTGCCGTCGAGGGTGCCAGGCAGGACGGCATCAGGAAACCCCGCACATGAACTTCGACAAGCTTGCGCAGTCAGTGGCAAGAGGGGCCGGCAAGCCTCTCACGTTCATCATCGCAACGGCGCTGGTGATCGTCTGAGGCATCAGCGGCCCGATCTTCGGCTTCAGCGACACCGGGCAGTTGGTGACCAACACCAGCACGACCATTGTCACATTCCTGATGGTGTTCCTGATCCAGAACACCCAGAACCGCGACACGGACGCGCTGCAGGTGAAGGTGGACGAGCTGCTCCGCGTGACGGACGGTGCACGGCTGGCGCTGCTGAACCTGGAGGAGATTGGGGCCGAGGACCTGGCGCGGATCAAGACCGGCTTCGTGGAGCTTGGCCGCAAGCATAAGGACGGGGCCAACGTGCCTACGGATTAAACAGGCTTGCAGACCTGGCACACCGATGGCCTGCGGTCGTGCCAGGCCGCGTAGGCCTGCTTAGCTGTCGTCTGTGCGCGGCCCTGCCGAGATTTGCCTAGCTCCGAGCCGGCGCTACCCCACCGATACCGGCACGCGGTGCCAGGCGGCCGACAGGTAGCCCTTGAAGTTCCAGGTGTCGTCCGGCATTGCCGGCTGTGTTTGGCCCGCCTCGTCCCAGGCGCGGACGACCAGCTCGTGCTCACCCTTCGGCAGGTCGAGCGTGGCGCGCCAGAAAGTCCATGACCACGGACTGCCGGGATGGTCCTCGAAGTCCGCCTGCAGCCAGGTCCTGCCGCCATCCTGCGACACGTCCACCCGGACGACGGCGCGGCCGCTCGCGGTGGCATAGCCGCGCAGGGTCGCCGGACCCTGCGAAAGCTGGACGTGCGGCGCAGGCTCGCAGATCGCGCTGTTCAGCGGCATGGCGTTGATGGTCATGCCTGCCGCCGGATCCGCCGTTTCCTCGGTGACGTGCGGCGGGAACAGCTTGTAGTCGCTGGCCTGGATCGGGCTGTCGCTGGGGCAGTCCTGGACGTTGATGGCACACAGCCACTTCGGGCTTCGCACCCCGGCATAGCCGGGCACCACAACCCGCAGCGGCGCGCCGTGCTCAGCCTGCAGCGCGTCGCCGTTCATCGCCCAGGCCAGCAGCACCTCGGGGCCAAGAGCCTTGGCCATCGGGATCGAGGCGCCGTAGCGGAACGTCTTGCCGCCCGTGCTGCACTCGTCGGCGCTGTCGAAAGCGACGTGCAGGGCGGCGTCCTCGTCAGCTCCAGCAGCGCGCAGCACCGCGGCCAAGGGCACGCCGGTCCATTCCGCATTGCCGATGGCGCCGGGCGCCCAGGGGTCGCCAGACACCGGGCGTACCCGCTGCATGTCGGCCCGGCGGTTGCCGGCGCATTGCAGGGTGGCCATCACCGTCGCCGACGGGAACCGGTCCTTCAACTCGGCCAGCGACAGGTCAAGCGGGGCGCGGACATGGCCGCCGACGCGCAGCCGGTGCGCCGCCGGGTCGAGCCGCGGGATGTCGCCGTGGCTGCGGACGTAGAAGTTGTGCCGTGGCGTGACGAAGTTGGCGCGAAGCTGGCCGGTCGCCGGTTCCGCGTTGAAGGGATGCTGCGAATGGGCGATCAGGTCTGGCTCGGCCGCCGCTTGCGCCGGCATGGCGGGGGATGGGTTTGGCATGACGGGGTTGTCCTTGGTGCTGCTTGCCAGCAACGCGCGGGGGGATGGAAAGTCGTCCGCGGAAGTAGCGTCTCAGAGCCGGGCCATGCTCAACACAGCCTTGAAGCCCCTAAACCGGTTTGCGTCCAGACTGGACGAAACCGGTTTGGCTTTTTTGCATGCGAGCAGAGGTTTACAGCGGGGTCAGGCCGCTGTGCGCCCGGCCTCCGCTGCAACCTGCTCTATTGCCGCGATCCCGAGCCAAGCGCCCTGCAGCGATCCCATGCCGCTTGCCTTCACCGCCGCCCTGCGGGATACGCCGCCCATGCCGAGCACCGCCGCCGCCCTGCCGTCCAAGGTCCAGCCGCCTACCGTCACCTGGATGCCCCCTGGCGCAGCCACCCCTGCACCGCTGCAAGCCCAGCCCTGCCCCAACTGCGCCGCCGCGGACCCGAAGGTCCAGGTGCTGCAGGTGGACGTGCAGCTTCCGGACAACCCGCCCAAGCGCCTGCGCCTGCTGCGCTGCCCCGCCTGCGCCTGCCACTTCTACGACGACCAGGTGCCGCCGGATTACGCCGAGCCTGCGCTGAACAACCGCGGCCGGGTGCCGTTCTACGTGCAGCAGGGCGCGGGCGTGGGCCTCATCACCAAGCCGCTGGCGATGACCGCGGCACCGCCGGGCAGCACGTATATGGAGGTCGGCTGCGGCTATGGCTTCGGCCTCGACTACGCCGTCAACACCCGGGGCTGGCAGGGCCGCGGCATAGACCCGGCGCCGCTTGCCGCGCTCGGACGGGATGCGTTCGGCCTGCCGATCGAGTTGCGCTACCTGCGCGACGACGACGAGGCGCGCGGCACGATGGACGTGGTGATGGGGTCGGAGGTGGTGGAGCACGTCACCTCCACCGCCGCCTTCGTCCGCACGCTGCGGGCCATGCTGAAGCTCGGCGGCCTGCTGATCCTGACGACGCCGAACGGCGACGACATCCGGCCGGACACGCCGCCGGGCATCCTGATCCCGCTGCTGTCTCCCAGCCTGCATCTGGTGATCCAGAGCACCGGCAGCCTGACCAGCCTGCTGCGGGCCGGCGGATTTGCCCATGTGCACGTGGAGGTGGACAGCCACTCGCTGGTCGCCTTTGCAAGCGATGCGCCGCTGCGGCTGGAGCGTGACCCGGCCCGGCTGCGCCAGGCCCTGCGCACGCACCTAGAGGGCCGCGCCGCCAATCTGGACCCGGCGGGCGACCTGTTCCTGGGCCTGGCCGGACGCGCGTTCCAGGAGGCGGTCAACGACGGCGACATGGACGCTGCCGACCGTGCCTGGGCGCTGCTGGCCCGCGGCTGCCAGTCGCGGTTCGGTTGGAGCCTGGACGCGCTGACCGACCTTCCGGCGGAGGTCGCAACCTGCGGGCTGGAGCGCATGGCGCAGATGGTGCCGCTGAACCTGGGCGGGCTGCTGTATTCTCGCGGCATACGCCGCCTGGCGGCCGGCGCGACCCGCGCGTCGCTGGAGGGCCAGTTCACCCTGGCCGCGTCGGCCGCCGCCAACATGCGCCGTGCCCTGGGCGAGCTGGCGATGGAGGATGGCCAGACCGAGGATATAGACTGGACCGCCCGGGCCGAGGCGCTGCTGTGCGCCGCCGCGGCTGGCAACCCCGGCGTCGTGCCGCGCCTGGCCGCCCTGCCGCCGGCACCCACCGGCGGCGCGGCCCGGCGCATGGGCGTGCTGCGCCGCGGGTTGATGGCGCTGGTGAACGCCGGGCACCTGGACCTCGCCCGCGGGCTGATGGCCGTCGCGGCGGCCGAGATCGTGCCGGGTCCGGCGCCGGGCCAACCGCTTGCCGACGCGGACCGCGACCTGCTGTTCGGCCTGGCGGTGCTGGACGTGCAGGGCACGCCGGCCGACCCTGCCGCCGCCCGTCCGCGCTTTGCCGCCGTGCGCGCCGCCGCGGCGTCCGGGGACGGCCTATGGTGGGCGGCGCTGCGCGGCGAGCTGCAGGCGCTGGACCTGATGGGCGCCGCCGGCGACGCGACGGCCGTGGTCCTGCAAGCCGTGCACGAGAACCCCGGCCCGGATATGGGCGCGTGGGCGCTGCCCAAGCTGGTGAACGCCGGCCAGTATGGCCCGGCGCGCTCGCTAGCCGAGCGGTCCGGCCTGATGGACGCTCCTTTCGCCCGGCCCGGCAGCACCCGGCCGCTGTCGGAGGCCGAGCGCGACCTGCTGTTCTGCCTGGGCGTGCTGGATGTGCAGTCCGACCGCCACGGCCGTGCCACCCACGACCCGGCGATGGCGCGCAGCCGCATGGCCCGGGTCCGCACGGCCTGCCCGCCTGGCTCCGGCCTGTGGTGGGCGGCGCTGCGCGGCGAATTGCAGGCGCTGGACTTGCTGCAGGCGCTCGACGAGGCCGCGGCGCTGACGGCGGAGATACACGCCGCGCATCCGGACCTGGACTGGCCCGCCGACATCATATCCCGGATTGCACCCGCCGCCCCGGACGATCCCGGCCCGGACGACGCAGCCTGATATGGTCAGCACCGTAATCGGTCATGCGCTGCATCGCAGCCTCAGCTTCATGCGCTACCGCGTGTTCCCGCAGATCGGGCACGAGATCATTCGCCATCGCAGCCCCAACCAGATCGTCCACCGCTGGCCGGATGGGGAGATCCCGCTGGGGCCGCGGGTGTGCATCTTCGTCCATTGGGACGGCGGCGGCGACGTGCGGGAGCATGTGCTGCACCAGATACGCAGCCTGGCTGCCGCCGGGGTGTCGGTGCTGTTCGTCACCAACTCCGGCCGGCTGCGCCCCGCGGCGATGGAGGCGGTCAAGCTGATCTGCGCCGGGGTGATCGTGCGGCGCAACATCGGCTATGACTTCGGCGCCTGGCGGGAGGGGATCGAGCAGGCCGCCCTGCCCCGCCCGAACACGGCGATGGTGCTGATCGGCAACGACAGCGTTTATGGCCCGGTGCGGCCGTTGCATGACCTGCTGTCCCGCATGGACTTCACCGTGGCGGACGTATGGGGCTGCACGGAAAGCTGGCAGTCGCGCTACCACCTGCAATCCTACCTGATGGCGTTCAGCCCCCGTGTGGTGGCGAGCGAGGCTTGGCGCGGCTTTTGGGCAGGGGTGCGGCCGACCTGGGCCAAGGTATGGCTGATCCGGCTCTATGAGCTGGGCCTGACGCAGCAGCTTCTCAGGGCCGGGTTCACCTGCCGGGCGATCTGGCCCTACCAGGACCTGGTGCGCGACCTGGACCCGGAGCTGCTGACCGACTTTAAGGAGGGTGGCCCGAACCTCGCCGACGCGGCCGTGCGCGCCCGCCAGCACCATGCCCGGTGGATACGCGGCCACGCGGTGAACCGCACGCCGATGAACCCGACCAGCGACCTGTGGCGGCAACTGCTGGCGGCGGGCTTCCCGTTCATCAAGCGCGAGCTGCTGCGGCAGAACCCGACGCGGGTGTCTGATGTGGAGGACTGGCGCGATGTGGCGCTGGAGCACCATGCGTCCGACCTGGCGCCGATCGAGCGGGATCTACAGCGCACGCTGAAGAACAAGGCGCCGTAGCCCCGGGGAGGAACAAGGCGCGGTAGGCAGCCCCGGGAGTCAGCGCAGGTAGTAGCGCAATACGATCAGCACCGGCAGCACGCCCAGGCCCAGCAGCCCGGCAGCGACAGCAGGCGCCGACAGCACCGTGCGCGCCACCCCGTCCGCCGGCGCCGGCAGCCGGAGGGTAGGCAGCGCCGGCACCAGGATCGCGAGCACCGGCAGCAAATAGCGGCCCTGCACGCCGTCCACCGTCGCATGACCGACCTCGGTCCAGGTCAGGTATTGCAGCAATATCAAACCTACGAGGCATGACGCGGCCGCCGCCGCGAGCGCCAGCGATGCCCAAGGCCGCGGAGTGGACGGCCCGGCCTGTCCACCCGCCATGACGGCAGCGGCGAGCGCCGCGGCGGCAAGGGCGGCATACCAAACCCGGTAGAACCAGGCGGGCATGTAGAAATCCAAGGACGCGAACACACCCACTGCCGTGCTTGCAAGGTATCGCCAGCCCAGCGTCAGCGTGTCCAGAGGCAGGCGCAGGAACAGCGCGGGCCGGTGCAGCAGCACTTGGAACTGAGCCGCCGGACCGGCCGCATGGAGCAGCAGGTCCGGACCGGGCCACAGCGGACCGGGATGGTAGGGAGCGCGCAGGAACGGCACCGCGGCGAACGCGGCAGCGGCGCCCGCCCATGCCAGCCCGGCCGCGACAACGGCCAGACACGCGGCGCCGTGCCGCCGGGTCTGCCAGGATGCGCCATCCAGCGGAACGAGGGCGGCGGCGGCGAGCGGCAAATATGGAGGCTTTGCCGCGACAACGCAGGCCAAAGCCACCACGCCCGCCCAATAGCGTCCCCCGGCCTGGGGCAGCAGCGCCGCCGCCAGCGCCGCCGCAGCGATCAAAAGCCCATCCTGGTTGATCGTTGCGGCCAAGTGCAGGGTCATCGGCAGTGTAACCAGCGCGAACAGCGCGGGACGGCCGCGCCGGGCCAAGCACAGCACGAGGTAGCCGGCCAGCACACAGGACAGCGCATTGGCGACGCGTCCGGCAAGTATCGTTTCCATCGGCCCGGCCCTGACCAGCGCGGCCATGCCCATGCCGGCCGCGGCGGGAAGGTAGAACAGCGGCAAGTAGCTGGCAGTGTTGGACGCCTCGACGAACACCCGCCCCTTTGGCCACCGGCTTGCGGCGGCGGCCTGAACCGCGTCCAGCGTCACCGGCTTGCGCGCCTGCAACGGCAGCGACGGCAGGCCCAGGAAGGGCAGGAGGTAGCCCGGGTTGATGTCCACCCCGGCAACCAAGACCGGGGCCCCATCCGAAGGGTGCGGGATCTGCACGCGGCGCCCGATCCACTGGCCGCGCAGGACGGAGGCGGCGCGCGCGGTTTGGGTGGCCTCGTCCGGACCCTCGCCGATCGGGAACAGCAGCGCCATGACGAGGACGGACGGCAACGCCACCAAGACGAACAGCCGCGGCAGCCAGGGCAGCGCCGGGTCGAGCCGCCCGACCAAACGGGCTAGCACGGCTGCCGGAAGGCTAGACCTTCTCGACCTGGCTGTATTCCAGCTCTACCGGGGTGGAGCGGCCGAAAATACTTACGCTGACCTTCACGCGGCCCTTTTCCTCGTCCACCTCCTCCACCGTGCCGTTGAAGCTGGTGAAGGGGCCGTCGGCGACGCGTATCTGCTCGCCGATCTCGAACAGCACGGCGGGGCGGGCGCGTTCGACGCCCTCGGCGCTCTGCTTCATGATCCGCTCGGCCTCGGCTTCGCTGATCGGCGACGGCCGGGTCTTGCTGCCGAGGAAGCCGGTGACCTTGGGGGTTTACTTGACCAGGTGCCAGGTCTGGTCGGTCAGCTCCATCTTCACCAGGACGTAGCCGGGGAAGAACTTGCGCTCCGTGTTGACCTTCTGGCCGCGGCGGACCTCGACGACCTCCTCGGAAGGCACCAGGACCTCGTCCAGCATGTCGGCCAGGCCCTTCTGGGCCGCCAGCTCCTTGAGCTGCTGGGCGATCTTCTTCTCGAAGCCTGAATAGACGTGGACGACATACCAGCGCTTGGCCATGATTAGGCTCCGAACCCGAACAAGTAACGCACGCCGATGCCGATCACCTGGTCGGCAATGAAGAAGAATGCCGCCGCCATCGCCGACAAGGCGAAGACCAGGCCGGTGGTGACCAGCGTTTCCCGGCGTGAGGGCCATGTAACCTTCGCCACCTCGGCCCGCACGTCGCGGACGAACTTCAGGGGGTCAATCGCCAAGGCCATCTGCTTGCAACTCTCTCATATGGCTGCGCCAACCCGGCGCGGGATGCGATGGGAGCGCGCGGTGGCAGGGGCGGAGGGAATCGAACCCGCAACCTCCGGTTTTGGAGACCGGCGCTCTAGCCTAGTTGAGCTACACCCCTGCAGGACCGGTGCCGCGCCCGGAGCAGCCGGGCACGGCGGGCCGCGTCGGGCAGTAGAAAGAGCGCGGCGGGGCTTATGTCAAGCCTGATGACGCCGCCGCATCTGTTCCGCAGTGCGGCATGGGCCTCTATATGGCAACACGTATGACCCGTGACCGATGCTGCTGAACCCCCTCCCCAGCCCGCGCGTGCCGTTGTCCGGGCAGGCTGCCGCCGGCGCGCGCCGTCGTCGGGCATGGTGGATCGCGGGATCCGTGCTGTTGCACGCGCTGGTGCTGGCGGGGCTGCTCGTGGTGCGCCGGCAGGAGCCGGAGCAGCCGATGGCTCCATCCTATGAACTGATGTTCGACAATGGCGGGTCGGCCACGCCGCCTACGTCCGAGCAGGCGGCGCTGGACTCGGCGCCCCCGTCGCAGCCGGCCGACGCGTCGGCCGCAACGGACTCCCAAGCTGCGCCGCCGCCGGCGCCAACACCGCCCGAACAGCAGCAGCTTGCGGCGGCGCCCCCAGTGCCGGTGCCCGACGCCGCGCCGCCGCCAGCGCCGCCCGACCCCGTTCCCGATCCCACTCCGCCACCGGAACAGGCTGCGACGGCTCCGGCCGAGGCGCCAGCGCCTGTTGCCCCGCCGCCGCCCGATCCTACTCCGCTTGCGCAACAGGCCGTGACGGCTCCGGCCGAGGCGCCGGCGCCGCCCGCGCCTGATCCGTCGCCGCCGGTGCAGATGGCAATGGCGCCGCCGACGGAGCCGGTGCCGCCGGACCCTGCGCCGCCGCCGTCCGAGCCGCCGTCCGCCTCCGCCCCGCCTGTTCCCGCGCCCCGGCCGCCGGCTCCTCCTGCAGTGCGCCTGGCGCAGCCGGACGAGTTCGAGGCAGCGCCGAGGCCACGCGACCTCGTGCCCAACTTCGAGCTGCCTGCGCCGCCGCCGCCGTTGCCGCCGCCGGCGACGCCCCGCCCACGGCCTGCGCCGGCGCCGCAGCGCCAGGCCCTGGGCACGCTGGGGGCGCCGATGGACCTGAACTTCGGCCGGGCGTCCAGCCGCGCCCCGGCACCGCGGGGGTCCGCCGGGTCACGGGCGATAGACTTTTCGCTGGGGACCCCGAAGGCCGGGCCAAACCGGTCCGAGGCGTTCTTCGACGCGCGCGCCGCCAATGTCGGGGCGGACTGGGCGCAGGGGCTGGCGGAATACTGGCGCCGCCACCGCTTCTATCCGCAGCAGGCCGCGGAGAACGGCGAGGACGGGATGGTCCAGATCAGCCTGGTGGTGAACCGCCTGGGCCGGGTGCAGTCGGTGGAGGTGAAGACCCGCAGCGGCTCGCCCTGGCTGGACATGGCGGCGGTTGCCGTGTGGCGGAACGCACAGCTTGCGCCGCTGCCGGCGGAGAACCCCAATCCGACAATCACGATCCCGCTGACGATCAATTATATCCTGCTGCGGTAGGTCTTTGCAGATGCGGGTGCCGCCGCCTTTGGGCGGGAGCAGCCTGCCTAGTTGAAGGGCCGGATGTCCGACCATTAGCGTCCTGCCGACGCCCGACAGCATTCATAGACCGTAACGGCGGCAGGGCTGGAGCGGGCGGAGGGAATCGAACCCTCATCAGTAGCTTGGAAGGCTACCGCATTACCACTATGCTACGCCCGCGCTGGCGCAAAGATAGCGCAGCAATTGCCGCCGGACAAGGCGAGGCCAGCATCCAGTCATCGTACAGGAAGGCGGCATCGAAAGCTGCTTCGGACCCGGCGGCATGGGTGCAGCCCACCTCCTGACCCATCGGCCAACTGTTTCGACGGCTTCGATCAGCGCGGAGTGTTGGACGCTGCGGTGTTCCAAAGACCCCACGCAGCGTCCTATGGGCACCTGGACCACGGGGCCGCAAGCGGCTCACGGTGACAGAGGACCGGCAAACGGGTCAGGGGTGGGGCAGCGCCTTTGCAGTGCGCGGCCATACCGCAAGCAGAACGGCTATCATGCCAGCCGCTCCATTTACGGTATGCCGGTGTTGGGAAGCTACCCCTTCGCAGCAGCCTTGGCGTCATGTTTGGCAACGCGCGCCGCCTCCTCCGCGTCGGCCTCGGCCTTACGGTCCGCGACCTCCTGGGCGTGCTGCCGGTAGCCGTCCACCGCCTGCATGGCGTGCCGGTTCGCCACGCCCTCGGCCTCTGCTGCCGACGTGGCCAGGCTCTCGGCCTTCTCGTAGTTGCCCGAGGCGCAGTGCTTGGCCGCGTCGTGGTGCATCTTGGCGGCCACTTCGAAGTGATGCGCGGCGTCCTCGTGGTGCTTGGCTGCCACTGCCTTCATGTCGTCCATTTGGGTGTCCTGTAGTGGGTGGAACGGGTGGATGCTGCGTCGTCCCTGGCGCAACCGGGCGCCGGGAATAGGTGCAGGGGAGGCGTCTTAAAGCAGGAGGCGGCGGATTGCAGCAAGCGAAGCCGAGCCAGGCCGCCGCGGCGCGCGAGGCCGTCCCTTGCGTGACGCGTGGAACGGCCATGCGCCATCTGGCCCAGCCACGGCCAGGCGGCTTGGCGCGGCTTCATGCCCCCTCGCAGCCGCCCCCCAGAAGCGGGCAGTGCCTGCGCTACGCCGCCGCCCGCACTGCGACGGCGTCGAGCGCCTGGCCCAGGTCGGCCAGGATGTCCTCGATATGCTCGATGCCGATGGACAGCCGCACGTAGCCAGGGCTGACGCCCGCCGCCATCTGCTCCTCCGCCTCCAGTTGCGAGTGCGTCGTGCTAGCCGGATGGATCGCCAATGTGCGGGCGTCGCCGATGTTGGCGACGTGCAGCACCATCTGCAGCCGGTCGATGAACGCCCGCCCGGCGTCGGCGCCGCCCGCCAACTCCATCCCGACGAGGCCACCAAGCCCGCGGCGCATGTAGCGCCTGGTGCGCGCCGCGGCCTCCCCCATAAGCTTCGACGGGTGGATCACCCGGGCCACCTCCGGACGGTTGGACAGGAAATCCACGACGGCCTGGGCGTTGCTGCAATGCCGCTCCATCCGCAAGGCCACGGTGTCAATGCCTTGCAGCACCAGGAAGGCGCTGTGCGGGCTGAGCGCCGGGCCGAGGTCGCGCAGCAGGGTCACCCGCGCCTTCAGGATGTAGGCGATGGGACCGAGCGGCTTGGCCGCCTCCACCCACACCGCACCGTGGTAGCTGGGATCGGGCCGGTGCAGGGTCGGCTGCCGCTCCGGATGCGCCGCCCAGTCGAAGTTGCCGCCGTCCACGATCAGCCCGGCGATCGTCGTGCCGTGGCCGCCCAGGTACTTGGTCGCGGAATACACCACCACCGCCGCCCCATGGTCGAACGGGCGCACCAGCAGCGGCGCCGCGGTGTTGTCCATGATGAGCGGGATGCCGTGCCGCCGGCCGATGGCCGCGACCTCGGCAATGGGGAACACCTGCAGCTTCGGGTTCGGCAGGGTTTCGGCGTAGTAGGCGCGGGTGCGGGCGTCGGTGGCCTGCTCGAACGCCTCGGGGTCTGCGGGGTCCACGAAGCGGACCTCGATCCCCTGGTCGCGCAGCGTGTTGGCGAACAGGTTCCAAGTGCCGCCATACAGGTCGGTGGAGCTGACGATGTTGTCCCCGGCGACCGCCAGGTTTTGCACCGCCAGCGCCGACGCCGCCTGGCCGGACGCCACGGCCAGCGCCGCCACCCCGCCCTCCAGCGCCGCGACGCGCTTTTCCAGCACGTCGGCGGTCGGGTTCATGATGCGGGTGTAGATGTTGCCGAGCTGCTTCAGCGCGAACAGGTCGGCCGCGTGCTCCGCGCTTTCGAACTGGAAGCTGGTGGTCTGGTAGATCGGCACCGCGACGGCGCCGGTCGCCGGGTCGCTGCGCCAGCCCGCGTGCAGGGCCAGGGTTTCGGGATGGGTCGAGTCCGTATGCGCCATGGGGCGGTCCTCCGATTTATAGGATGCATGTTAGTCCCGCAGACCCCCGGGACGGAAGCGTGAACCCGGTGGGGGATGCCGCGTTGCCCCCGGACACCAACGCGAAGGGCTTACAGAGATGGACATGCAGGGCATCAAGCTGGCGGCGGACGGCATCGAGGCGACGCCGTTCCAGATCCCCGGCGCGACCGGCGAGTTCCGCATCCAGATCCTGAACGAGGACCAGGACCGCGGCGTGGTCACCACCATCGTCCACCTGCCGGCCGGCGGCGTGATCCCGGCGCACAAGCACCAGGCCGGGTCCGAGATGCATTACGTCCTGGAGGGCGACCTGCAGGATGCCGGGGAGCAGCACGGCGCTGGCGCCTTCATGACCCACGCCGCGGGGCAGGTGCACGGGCCGCACGAGAGCAAGGGCGGCGCCAAGGTCCTTACGGTGCAAACTTGGCAGTCGAAGGACGGCGGCTTCGACTTCGAGCCGGTGTAGCCGATGAACGACTTGCCGGAGCTGCCGCCGGGTGCGTTCGCCAAGGCGGATGCGTCGTCGGACGCGCAGTTCTACGCCCAGGCCCGGCTGGTCAACCACATTGACGACCGCGCCATCGCCGGGCTGACGGGGCTATACCGGGAGGTGCTGCCGGCGGACGGACGGGTGCTGGACCTGATGAGCAGTTGGGTCAGCCACCTGCCGCCGGAGGTCCGTTACGCGGAGGTCGCCGGCCACGGCATGAACATGCAGGAGTTGCAGGCCAACCCGCGCCTGGACCGCCGCTTCGTGCAGAACCTGAACGAGAACCAGGTGCTGCCGCTGGAGGATGCCAGCATGGATGCCGCGTGCATCTGCGTCGGCGTGCAGTACTTGCAGCACCCCGTCGAGGTGCTGCGGGAGGTGGCCCGGGTGCTGCGGCCCGGCGGCGCCGTCGTCATCAGCTACAGCAACCGCTGCTTCCCGACCAAGGCGGTGGCGATCTGGCAGGCGCTGGAGGGTCCGGACCAGGCCGGGCTGATCGGGCTGTATCTGCGCCGCGCCGGGTTCGCCGGGGTGGAGGGCCGCGAGGTCGTCCGCGGCGGACGCGCCGGCGACCCGTTATGGGCGGTGATCGGCCGAAAGGCGGCTGCTGGCGACGCCGGGGGCTGACACCCCCGCCCCACCGTGCGATCACCGCCGCAACAAGTGGAGGCGGCGATGGAAGGTGTACATGAGGGGCATATAGAGGGCGGGGACAAGAAGGTCGCGCTGGTGATCGCGGTGCTGGCGCTGTTCCTCGCCATCGTGGAGACCGGCGGCAAGAGCGCCCAAACCCATGCGATCACGCTGAATGTCGAGTCGGCGAACCTATGGTCGTTCTTCCAAGCCCGCACGGTGCGGCAGACCACGAACAGCACCGCCATCGCCGCGGCGGACATCCAGAAGCTGACGACGACCGATGATGCCGTCCGTGCGGCGATTGACGTGCAGCAGAAGACCTGGCGCGACCAGTCGGCAGGCTGGGAGAGCAACGGCAAGGACGGCCGCAAGGAGCTGACCGCCAGCGCCCGCCATGCCGAACAGGAGCGGGACCACTACATGGCGCAGTATCATTTTTACGAATACGCTGCGGCACTGTTGCAGGTGGCCATCGTGATCGCCTCCGCCACCATCATCACCAGCGCCTCCTGGCTGCTGTTCGTGAGCCTGGCCCTGGCGGCGGGCGGCCTGGCACTGACCGGAATCGGCTTCTTTGTGCCGGAGGCGTTCCACTTCTGACGCCTGGCGGCACCGATGCCGCTGACCCCGGGCGGCGCCTACGCTGCTGACGGCCTTGCATCCGGCCGGTGCGGTTCGGGGGTCGGTCAGGCCCGATCAGCCGGTGCCTTGATGAAGTCTACGAAGGCCCGCAGCGGCGCAGGCAGCAGGCGCCGGCCGGGATAATAGAGAAAAGGTCCCGGGAACGACTGCCACCACGGCTCCAGCACGGGTTGCAGGGCGCCGCTGTCGAGGTGCGGGCGGAGCCAGCCCTCAAACAGGTGGATGATGCCGGTGCCGGCGACCGCCGCGTCAACCGCCAGGTCGGTTGCCGAGCCGACGCGCACCAGAAGAGGACCGGTGGGATCAACCCGCACCACCTCGCCGTCGCGCTCGAACTTCCAGGGCGGCATCGCGCCGCTGCTGAACTGGCCGCGCAGGCAGGCATGGGCGAGCAGG
>DASWOJ010000082.1:0-2187 GCA_036398775.1 Acetobacteraceae bacterium | reverse complement strand
TTGTCACGGGTGGACGCAGGGCCTAAGCTCGCGACATGACCACACTTGAAGCCACCCCTGCCGCAGCCCCGACACGGCTGATGTAATACCTGCCCGTCAGCCTGTTCGGCTCGGTCATGGGCCTGACCGGGCTTTCCGTCGCATGGCGGCTCGCGCAGGCCCGTTACGGCGCCCCGGGATGGGCGGCGGACGCGATCGGCCTCACCGCGGTCGCGGCGTTCGTCCTACTGGCGCTTGGCTACGCGGTGAAGCTCGTGACCGCGCCGGCCGCCGTGCGCGCCGAGTTCCGCCACCCCATCGCCGGCAACCTGTTCGGCACGGTGCTGATAAGCCTGCTCCTGCTGCCGATCATCCTGGCGCCGGTGAGCCTGCGGCTGGCCCAGGGAGTGTGGGGTACCGGCGCGGTCGGCATGGTGGCGTTCGCCTGGATGATCGTCAGCCGCTGGATGAGCGACCGGCAGCAGGTGGCGCACGCGACGCCGGCTTGGATCGTCCCGGTGGTCGGCCTGCTGGACGTGCCCTTGGCCCTGCCGTCGCTCGGCCTGCCGCCGATGCACGGCGTCATAGTGCTGGGCCTGGCGGTAGGGCTGTTCTTCGCGGTGCCGCTGTTCACGCTGATCTTCTCGCGCCTGGTGTTCGAGCCGCCCATGCCGGATGCGCTGCAGCCGACGCTGCTGATCCTGGTGGCGCCGTTTGCTGTCGGCTTCTCGACATATGTCGCGACGACGGGCCAGGTCGACCTGTTCGCAGAAGCGCTCTACGTGCTGACGCTGTTCATGCTTGCGGTGCTGCTGGGCCGGCTCCGCCATCTGCCGGGCTGCTGTCCGTTCCGGGTCTCGTGGTGGGCAGTCAGCTTTCCGCTCGCTGCCTCCGCGATTGCGGCGCTGCGCTTCGCGGCGGCCGAGCCTGGGTTCGTCACCGACGCGATCGCACTGGCGCTGCTGGCGCTTGCGACGCTGACCATCGCCGGGCTGCTCGTCCGCACCCTGGCCGGGATCGCCCGAGGCGAGTTGCGCGCCTTGAGCACCTGACCGGCAAGCCTTGCCGCCGCAACTGCCTGAAGCGCGGAGATGATGAGCCGCAGTCCTGAACCAGGAGACGTGTCATGTGCGAAGCCTGCCTGATCGAAGACCTGTCCCGGCGCGGCCTGTTGCACGGCGCCGCTGGCGCCGGGCTGGCAGCGTGGCTGGGCGTACGACCCGGTGGAGCGCTCGCCGCCGAGCCAGCGGCGCCGGACGTGGTTGCCGCGGCGGAACCGGACGAGGTCGCGCCCGGCGTGTTCTTCCTGATGGGGGAGACACGCTATTTCCAGGATGGGACGCAAGCCGGCGCGGCTGGCGCAATCCGCAGCCTGATGTGCAACAACGGATGGGTGGTGCTCGGCGATCATGTGCTGATCATTGATGCCAACATGCCAGCACGCGCCGACACGCTGCTTGCTGCCGTGCGGCGCACGACGGACAAGCCGGTCCGCTTCCTGTTCAACACGCACCACCATGGCGACCACGTCTATGGCAACCGCGTGGTCGCCGGGCGCACGGGCGCGGACGTGGTGGCCTATTCCGGCATGACCGAGGAGCTGCGGCGCTACGAAACCGGCGCCTTTGGCGGCCAGCCAGGCCGGTGGGAGCAGGTTGCCAAGCTCAGGCCGGACGTGGCGGCGGCGCCCGTGATGGCGCCGACGCAGGTCTTCGAGCAGGCATTGGTGCTGGACGGCGCAGATAGGCGCCGCGTCGTGCTGCTGCATCCTGGGCTTGGGCATACCCGTGGCGACGCGGTCGCATGGCTGCCGAACGAGCGCGTGCTGTTCACCGGCGATCTCGCCTCCAACGGTCCGTTCAACATCGTCCGCGACGCGGAGATGGCGCCATGGGTGGACACGCTTGCCACGTTGCAGGCGCTTGATCCCCTGGTCGTTTGTCCCGGCCACGGCGCCCGTGGCGGTGCGGCGCTGCTTGCCGACCAGAAAGGGTTCTTCGTGGCGCTGCACAGGGAGGTCAGCGTCCACATGGAACGGGGCCAGACGCTGGATGGCGTCCTTGGCGACTGAACCTCCGTCGCTTTGGTGGACGGGTTACGCTACGCGTGCCGCTTGCCGTTCTGCCTGGTCGGGCGTGCGGTAGTCCAGGGCCGAGTGGAGGCGCTGGCGGTTGTAGAAGCCCTCGATATACGAGAACAGGTCGCGCT
>DASWOJ010000081.1:0-6238 GCA_036398775.1 Acetobacteraceae bacterium | reverse complement strand
TCCTGCTCCGCCGCGCCGCCGAGCGCACCGTCGAAGCCACCTGGACGCGCATCGGCATCCTGCTCGGGGACTTCACCGCCACAGAATGCGCCAACTGCGTCAGGAACTCAGGATACGTCTCCACTTGAAGCGGACGTGCTCTAGGTCCGCCACTCCTTTGTTAGGCTGGGTCTGTTGTAATCCCGATCCGACCAACTACCATCCCTGTTAAGGCGGCTGAACCACCGCTGCACCTTGGGAGGATCGTCAATGCGCACCTTGCGTCACGCCGCCATCGCCGCTGTCGCCATCGCTGCATGGGGCGCAGTGGTCTCCCAGGCCTGGGCTGCCGACACGTCTGACAAGCATATCGCCATGTCCAACAACTACGCCGGCAACTCTTGGCGGCAGGCGATGCTCGCAAGCTGGCAAAAGGCCGGGGACGCGGCCGTCGCGGCCAGGCAGCTCAAGGAGGTCCGCAGCTTCACGACTGCCGAGAACCAGGCGACCGAACAGGCTGCGCAGATTCAGAACCTGACCTTGCAAGGCTACGACGCCATCGTCGTCAATGCGTCGTCCCCCACGGCGCTGAACGGCGCCATCAAGCAGGCCTGCGACGCCGGCATCGTCGTGGTGGTGTTCGACAGCTCCGTCACCGAGCCCTGCGCCTACGTCGTCGGCGTGGATTTCCGCCGCATGGGCGCGATGCAGGTTGATTACATGGCCGGGCGCGGCCTGAAGGGCAATCTTTTGGAGGTCCGCGGCCTGGCCGGCGGCTTCGTGGACGAGGAAATCCACGCCGGCATCACCGAGGCGCTGAAGGCGCATCCGGAGTTCAAGGTCGTGTCCTCCGTCCATGGCAACTGGACCCAGACGGTGGCGCAGAAGGAGGTTGCGGGCGTGCTGCCGACGCTGCCGGAGATCGCGGCCGTGGTGACCCAGGGCGGCGACGGCTACGGCGCGGCGCAGGCGTTCCGCGCCGCTGGCCGCCCGATCCCGCCGATCTTCCTAGGCAACCGGGAGGACGAGCTGACCTGGTGGAAGGGCCAGCGCGACGCATCCGGCTACCAGACCAAGTCGGCTGCGATCTCGCCGGGCTGCTCGACCTTCGCGTTGTGGGTGGCGCAGCAGGTGCTGGCGGGCGCGACCGTGCCCAAGCGCTTCGTGCTGCCGATCACGGTGGTGGAGCAGAATACGCTGGACGAGAACCTGAAGCGCACCGCGCCAGGCGGCGTCACCACCATCGACTACTCGCAGCAGGACGTGATTGACTTCATCGCCAAGCTGAAGGGCTGACGCGGGTTGGCTGACGCCGTCAGCCTAGCCGGCATTCGAAAGAGCTTCGGCGCGGTCCATGCCCTGAGCGGCGTGGACTTGCGTGTTGGGCGTGGCGAGTGCGTCGGGCTCGCCGGCCACAACGGCGCCGGCAAGTCCACGCTCATGAACGTCCTGGCTGGCACCTTGGCGCCGGATGGCGGGACGTTGCAGGTTCTGGGCCGCGCCGTCCCGCCCGGCGCACGGCATCCCGCGGTGCGGTGCGTGTTCCAGGAAGGCTCGTTGTGTCCCAACCTGACCATCGCCGAAAACGGGCGGGTCGCGCATGGCGACACCGCTGGCCGAAGTTGGGGCCTGGGCTGGCGGCGGCGGGCCGGGGCGCAAATGCTGGCGGCATTGGACGAGGTGTTCCCCGGCCACGCCCTGCGCCCGGACGCGCTGGTGGGCGACTTGCCCATAGGCCAGCGGCAGACCGTGGAAATCGCACGCGCCTTCAGCCACACCGGCACCCCGCCAGCGGTGGTGATCCTGGACGAGCCGACGTCGTCCCTCGATGGCCATGCCGCGGCTGGGCTGCTGGCGCATGTCCAGCGCTTCGTGGGGGCTGGCGGGGCGGTGGTGTTCATCTCGCACAAGCTGAACGAGGTCCTGCAGGTGTCGGACCGGATCGCGGTGATGCGGGACGGCAAGGTGGTGCTGGACCAGGCCAGCGCCGGCATGACGCGGGACGGCGTGGTGGCCGCCATGGGCCATGCCGCCCCGCCTGCCCGGGCGGAGCAGGCGCGTGCCGCCTCTACCCGTCCGATGCGACTGCGCGCCGGCCCGGACGCTACCGGCGGCCCGGCGCTGACGGCGCGGGAGGGCGAGGTTATCGGGTTGGCGGGCTTGGCCGGGCACGGGCAGACACCGTTGCTGCGCCGCGTGCTGGCGGCGGCTGCGCGGCGCGACCCGGCGGTCACGCTGCGCGCCTCCGCCGCGCTGGTGCCGGGGGATCGCGGTGCGGACGGGGTGTTCCCGCTGTGGTCCATCGCTCGCAACATGACCATACGCGCGCTGCCTTCGCTGCGCGCCGGGCCGTTGTTGGACCCGGCGCGGGAGCGTGTGCTGGCCGAGGACTGGCGCATCCGCATGGGCCTGGTGACGCCTGACGTGGGCAACCCGATTCTGTCCCTGTCCGGCGGCAACCAGCAGAAGGCGCTGTTCGCCCGCGCGTTGGCCAGCGACGCGCAGCTCGTGCTGATGGACGACCCGATGCGTGGCGTGGACATCGGCACCAAGCGGGACGTCTATGCCCTGATTGCGGCCGAGGCTGCTGCCGGGCGCAGCTTCCTGTGGTACACGACCGAATTCGACGAGCTGCTGCACTGCGACCGGGTGTTCGTGTTCCGCGACGGGCATGTGACCGGGGAACTTGGCGCGGCAGAGGTGACGGAGGACGCGGTGCTGCGCCTGTCCTTTGCGGAGACAGCATGACGGACCTCGGCATGAAGGACGCGGGCCTGGACGCCGTGCCGGACGGTGGCACGCCCGGCAACGCCATGTTCAGCAGCAGCGCAGCAGCAGGTAGGTCGGCCGGCCCTGGCCCTGTCATCAGTGGCACTGCGGCGTCGAGGCGCCGCCACCTCGCGACCACGCTGCGGGCGGCGCTGCCTGCAGTGGCGTTCGCGGTATTGCTGGGCACGATCTTCGCACAACAGCCGCGCACCATGTCCTACCTCGGGCTGAACCTGCTATTGAACCTGGCGCTGCCGGTGGTGCTGGCGACGATGGCGCAGATGCTGGTCATCATGCTGGGCGACCTGGACCTGTCCATCGGGCCGTTCGTGTCGCTGGTCACCTGCATCGGCAGCGCCGTGCTGCCGGCGCGGCCCGTGGCAGGGGTGGCGTTGCTGGCCCTGGCCGTGGCGGGGTATGCCGCGACGGGGGCGCTGATCGGCGCGCGCAACCTGCCGGCCATCGTGGTGACGCTCGGGCTGTCGTTCGTGTGGCTGGGCCTGGCGGTGATCCTGCTGCCGACGCCGGGCGGCCTCGCGCCGGAGTGGCTGTCGAGCCTGATGCGGACCCGCACCCCGGGAATGCCGCTCGTGCTGTGGGCGTCAGTTGGGATTGCACTGCTGATGCATGTCGGCCTGATGCGCTCGGCGCTGGGCACCGTCATGCGCGGCATGGGCGGCAACCCGCGCGCCGTAGCCCGCGCGGGCTGGAGCCTGCTGCGCCTGCGCGTGCTGGTCTATGCGCTGGCAGGCGGCTTCGGCGTGCTAGCCGGGCTGGCGCTGCTGGGACTGACGACGTCCGGCGACGCCAACCTTGCCGGGCGCTACACCCTGCTGTCCATCGCCGCCGTGATCCTGGGCGGCGGCGAGTTCACCGGCGGGCGCCTCTCGCCGTCCGGCGCGGTGCTGGGAGCGCTTACGCTGACGCTGGCCGCGTCGCTCCTGACGTTCCTGAACGTGCCGCAGGATTGGCAGATCGGCGTGCAGGGCGGCATCCTGATCGCGGTCTTGGCGCTGCGTGCGGGGATCGAGCGCATCGGCCGCCCCGATACGGCCGCGGCATGACCGCGGCGGCCCGGAAGGTCGCCGGCCGCCTGATGGCGCTGCCATGGGCCTACAGCTACGTCGCGGCGGCGGCAGCCTGGGCAGGCGCGGTGGCGTTGAACGGCGGGGCCGGCGGCAGCGCGCTGATCGTGGCGGCGCTGGCGTTCTCGTCCTTCGCGGTGCTGGCGGCGCTGGGCCAGATGCTGGTCATCACGCTCGGGCCGGGCAACGTGGACCTGTCCGTCCCGTCCACCATCGCCCTGAGCAGCGCGCTGTCCATGCTGGTCATGGACGGGCGGTTCGGCATGATCCTGCCGGGCGTGCTGGCCGCCGTCGCGGCCGGGCTGGCCATCGGCGGATTCAACGTGCTGCTGATTCGGCTGCTCCGCATCCCGCCCATCATCGCCACGCTGTCGGCAGGACTGGTGGTGTTGTCGGTCGCCATCAGCTTCGGCCGCGGCCTCAAGATCAAGCCGCCAAACGCCTTTGCCGACTTCGCCGCCGCCCGGCTGATGGGCGTGCCGCTGCTGGCCCTTGTCGCCGTTGCCGCCATGGCGCTGCTGCACCTGCTGCTGGACCGCACCGTGACCGGCCGGGGCATCTCTGCCGCAGGCCAGAACCTGCGCGCTGCGCGCTTCGCCGGTGTCGCGGTGGAGCGGGTGCGGCTGGTGGCCTATCTTGCATCCGGTGCGCTGGCCGGGCTGACCGGGGCGTTGCTGGCCGGGTTCTCCGGTGGGAACTCGCTGGATCAGGGGGAGGAGTACCTGCTGCTGACGATATCGGTGGTGGTGATCGGCGGCACCGACGTGGGCGGTGGGCGCGCGAGCGTCGCGGGGGTGGGCGGGGCCGCGCTGTTCATGTTCCTGCTGATCGCCATGTTGAACACCGCGGGCGCCGGGCCGGGGCCGCGCATGTTGCTGACCGGGCTGATCATCATCGCAGTGGTCGCCGCTGCCGGGGGACCGAGGACGTAGCATGTCGCCGTTCGCATGGCATGGCGCGATGACGCTGCTGGCCTGGCTGGTGCTGCTGCCGGCAGGGGCACTGGTTGCGCGGTTCTACAAGGTCCTGCCGCGGCAGGACTTCCCGGCGGTCCGGGACAGCAGGGCATGGTGGCGGGCGCACCTGCTGTTGCAATACGGCGGGACCGCCCTGGCCGGGGCCGGGCTGTGGACGGCGTGGGACGCGCTGGACGGGACATGGGATTGGTCCAACCCGCACGCGGCGCTGGGCCTTGCTGTCATGGGACTCTGCGTGTTGCAGGTTGTGTCGGCCTGGCTGCGCGGCACCAAGGGTGGCCCGACCGGCATCCATGCCGACCCGGCCGATCCCGCGACCTGGCGGGGCGACCACTACGACATGACGGGTCGCCGCCTGATGTTTGAGGTCTGGCACAAATGCGCGGGCTACCTGGCATTGGTGCTGGCGCTTCCGACGATTTGGCTGGGGGCGGGACTGCTTGGCGCTCCGTGGTGGGTGCAAGCGTTGCCGGTGCTGTCGGTGGCGGCTTTTTCGGCGGCATTCGTTCGGCTGACCCGGCTGGGACGCCGGGTAGATACTTGGACGGCAATCTGGGGGCCTTCCGTCCCGCCTGGTTCGAGGTCCGGCAAAGCGCGGCAGTGATCCTCGTTGGTTTCCGGCTCGCGCGCGCTGTGCGTGAGCCATGCCGCTCTCAGAATGCGCCGTTGCAGCAGGTCGAAGCTGGCGCGGCCATAACTTCTCCGGTTCAGCAGCTTGAGCCAGTTGATCTGTCCCTTGGCTTGGCCACTGCTTCAGGAGGCTTCGTCATCACCGGAAAGCGATAGAGTTCTCTTGGAAAGAGGTTTCTCGTCTTGAATTTAATCCTGGTTTAAACCACGTCCACAGCCCTGTTATTGGGAGGCGCGCAACCCCGCGGTCGCCTTCGGATCGGATAGGCTGTGCTGGCGGTCCTTGGACTGCCGCACCGCCAGGGCGGCTCGCCGCAGCGGACTCAAGGGCGGTAGCCGCAACGGCTAGACGTTGAACCGGAACAGCAGCACGTCCCCGTCCCGCACCAGATACTCCCGGCCTTCCACACGCATCTTCCCGGCCTCCTTCGCGCCTGCCTCGCCCTTGCAGGCGATGTAGTCGTCATACCCTATGGTCTCGCAGGCGATGAAGCCGCGTTCGAAGTCGTTGTGGATCACCGCCGCCGCCTGCGGCGCCTTGGTGCCCTGCGTAATGGTCCAGGCCCGCGTCTCCTTCGGCCCTACCGTGAAGTAGGTCAGCAATCCAAGCAGCGCGTAGCCGGCGCCGATCACCCGGTCCAGGCCGCTGTCGGGCAGGCCCAGCCCGTCCAGGAACTCGCGCCGGTCCTCCTCCGCCAGCAGGCTCACCTCCGCCTCGATGGCGGCGGAGACTACGACGGCGCCGGCGCCCTCGGCCTTGGCGCGGGCCATCACGCGGGCGGACTGGGCGTTGCCCTC
>DASWOJ010000080.1:0-5502 GCA_036398775.1 Acetobacteraceae bacterium | reverse complement strand
GCACGCTGCCTTGCCACGACGTCGCGGACGGCCTCGGCGGTGGCGTCGGCGAAGGCTTGGGGGTCCACGGGCTCGTCGGCTTCGCGGGCGAACAGCATGTCGGACACGTTCTTGGGGCGCGGCAGGCTGCCGACGTGGGTGGTCAGGATGCGGTCGGCCATCGGCTACGCCTCAGCCTGGCTGGCAATGCGGCCAGCATGGATCTGCGCCAGGATGGCAAGCTCGTCGAAGATGCGCCATTCCCGCAGGATCTTGCCGTCGCGCAGCTCGAAGTGGCTGGCGCCCAGCACGTTGACCGGGCTGCGGGTGACGGGTCCGTAGGTCGGCACGCCGCTGTAGGTGCCGCGCAGCAGCCAGATCACTGCGACCCGCAGGCCCAGCTCCGGCCCGTCCAGCACGGCGATGTCGCGCACCTCCACCGTGAAGTCGGGGAAGGTGGCGAGAAGGTTGATCAACTCGATTTGGTAGGGATCAATGCCTTGCACCCGCTTCATGCGGACCGAGTTGCAGACGATTTGCCGGTCGAAGTAGGCGGGCACGCGGTTGAACAGCTTGGCGTTCCAGACTTCCTCGAACATGGATTGGACCATCCTGCACTCCCGTTCGTGGGTGGCGGGACGGGCGCCGGACACGCCGAGATGGGCCGGGTCGGCGATGTGCCCGGCAAAGGCGCCAGTGCTGCCGCCCGCCTGCATCGCCCCGCCCAGCACCGGGCTGGCGCCAGCCAGGCCAGCCGCGACCTCGTATGGGTCCAGGCCCAGGTTCTGCAGCACGGCCCACTCGTCGCGGACCAGCCATTCCTCCAGCACCTTGTTGTCCTGCACCAGGCAGTGCGCGATGGTGCGGGACACCCAGTCGCGCCCGGTTGGCGGCCCATAGGTCCAGTAGCCCGAGTGGGTGCCGGTCTTGAACACCCGGTGGCTGCTGATGAAGCCGTTGGGGCCGCGGGCTTCCCAGATCACGTCCTCGCCGTGGCCGCCGCCGCCGTTGGGAAAGGCGGCGAACTTCTGCAGGCTGTTGTTGACGACGTAATCCCAGTCGTAGGTCTCGCCGTAGGCGGTGTGGACGCGGACCTGCTTGTCGTAGTGCTCGGTCAGGCGGCCCAGGCCGCGGTCTATCCAAATGGCGTCGGTCCAGCTCAGGATGTAGTCGCGGGGGTCGCGGTAGGGGGCGTAGGCGGAGGGGAGCAGGCCGGCGGCGTCTAGCCTGGGGTTGGCGTCCATTATTGTTTTTCTCCCGTCCGCATTCGAATGCGGAGTAGAATACCGCTAGCTTTTGGGTGCAAGCCCCTTCTCCCTTGGCTTCTGGGAGAGGGCCGGGGTGAAGGAAACGGCGAGGGCGGTCCTTCCGGTAAGAACAAGGCTCCGCGATATCCGAGGCGCGTCCTTGCGGCCTCCCTCACCCCGGACCTCTCCCGCAAGGAGAGGGAGCAGGAGCAGGAACGCTTGTGCAACGGGGGCGGCGCTGCCATTGCTGCGGGATGGCAGGCAGTCAGGGGCGCATGGACCGGGCTGGCGGGCCGGTGGTCCCACGGGGGCGCCGGGTCACGTCGTATGACGTGGCGAGGGCGGCGGGGGTGGCGCAGTCCACGGTGTCACGCTGCTTCGTGCCGGGCAGCGAGATGTCGGATGTCACCCGGGCGCGGGTGCAGCGGGTGGCGGCTGCGCTGGGCTATGTGCCCAACGCCATCGCCCGGTCGCTGATCACCCGGCGGTCGGAGATGGTGGCGGTAATCGTCACCGGGTTCACCCTGCAGTCCAACCCGGCCATCGTCGCCGGCATCGGCCACGCCCTGGCTGGGCATGGCAAGCAGCTGCTGCTGATGCCGGTGGAGGGAGAAGAGGGCGCGCGGGACGCGGCGGAGGCGGCGCTGCGCTACCCCTTGGACGGCCTGGTGCTGGCGACCACGCTGGACGCGGCGGCGGTGCGGCCGTTCCTGCGCCGGGGCGTGCCGGTCGTGTGCTTCAACCGCGCGGCGCCGCTGCCGCGGGTGGACCGGGTGGCGACCGACCATGCCGGCGCAGCCCGCGAGGTCGCGGGCCTGCTCCACGCCGCCGGGCACAGGCGGTTCCTGTGCGTGGGCGGGCCGGAAGGCTGGCCGGTGAACGCGGAGCGGACCCGGGGCTTTCTGGAGCGGCTGGCGGAACTGGGCGTGCCCGGCGTGCCGGTCGTCACGCCGGAGCAGTCCTATGCCGGCGGGCGCACGGCGTTCCTGGAGCACGTATGGTCGGCGGGGGCGCCGGACGCGGTGTTCTGCGTCAACGACCCGCTGGCGTTCGGCGTGCTGGACGCCTGCCGGTTCGAGTTGGGGTTGCAACCGCCGCGCGACATCTCGGTGGTGGGGTTCGACGACGTGGCGGAGGCGGCGCACCAGGGCTACGACCTGACGACGGTGCGGCAGGGGATTAGCGACCTTGCGGCGGCGGCTGTCGGGATGCTGCTGCAACGGCTGGATGCGCCCGACGGCGCGGCGCAGCGGCTGCTGCTGCCGGGCGTGCTGGTGCGGCGGGGATCGGCACGGCTTTAGCTGGTGCTACGCTGCCGCAGCAGCCGCCAGCCGTCCGGCGGTGAAGCCCGCCAGCGCCGGCACCGGGGCCGCCCCGGCCACCATCTCCGCCACGGCCTCGCCCAGCCCGGCCGAGTGCTTGAAGCCGTGGCCGGAGCACGCCGACACCAGCAGCACCCGATCGTTCTCCGGCGCGCGGGACACCAGGAAGTCGCCATCCCGCGTCATGGTGTAGGGGCACACCACGCTGCGCAGCGGGTCCGGCAGCAGGCCCGGCATCCGCTCCGCCAGGTGCGCGCGGTGCATGTGGGCAGCCTCCTCCGCGGTCACCTCGCGCTGCAGATGGTCGGGGTCGGCGGCGACGGCCTGATACTGCTCCATCGCGATCTTCACGCCGTCGCTGCCGGGCGGGACCGGGAAGCCGTAGAAGCCTTCCTCCGGCGTATTGCCATAGGTCCAGATGTAAACGGGGCAGCGGCCGGGCGCGAAGGCGGCGGGGTCGGCCGGCGAGAACCAGTGCAGGACCTGGCGCGTGACGGCCATGTGCGGCGCCAGCGCAGCGCCGGCCAGGCCGGGGGACCAGGCGCCGGCGGCCAGCACGGCTTCGGCAGCGAGGATGCTGTCGCCAGCGGCGGTGGTGACACGGACGCCAGCGCCGTCGCGGGCGATGGCGGCGACCGGGGTGTTGGGGCGGATTTCGGCGCCGTGGCGGCGTGCCAGCGCCAGTTGCGCGCCGACGCAGGCCTCGGGACGGACGTAGCCGCCGCCGGGTTCGTAGTAAACCAGCTCGTCCCCGCGGAGGCGGAACTGCGGGTAGCGGCGCATGGCTTCCCCGGCGTCCAGCACCTCGTGCGGGATGGCATAGCGCTTGGCGGCGGCGATGGTGCCGCGGACGAAGCCGGGCTTGCCGTGCACGACGGCGGTGCTGCCGGCAGGGGCCAGGATCATGGCGCCGCACTGGTTCAGCAGGGTTTCGCCGGTTTCGGCCTCGATCTCGCGCCAGATCTCGTGGGAGCGTAGCACGAGCGGCACGTATTGCTCGCCTTCGCCGATGGCGCAGCGGGTGATGCGGGTGTCGCCGTGTGTGCTGCCCCAGGCGTGCGGCGGGTCCCAGCGGTCTAGCCCCAGCACGCGCTGGCCTCGGCGGGCGAGCTGGAGGAGGGTGGCGGCGCCCATCGCGCCCAGGCCGATGACGATGGTGTCGTAGGTCATGGATAGGGCTTTCGTCTCCCTCTCCCTCCGGGTGAGGGTTGGGGTGAGGGGGTATTTGCTGTGGAAAGAGGCGAAGTCGGCGCAATGGCGCGTAGGCCTACAGGCCAACGCCCGCGCTTGCCTGCCCCCTCACCCCGGCCCTCTCCCGGAGGGAGAGGGAGCAGCCCATTACTCCGCGGCTTGCAGCATCTTTGCCGTGACGGCGCTGCGGGTCGGCGGCGGCATCAGGGCTAGGGGCGCGACATGCCCGTCGTGGTCCAGCACGGCGCCGGCCTGCAGGGCGGCCTGCACGACCTCCGGCGCCCAGGCGATCCGCTTGCGGGCGTCACCGGCGGTGATGAGCGCAGCCTCCACCGGACCGTCGCCGGCGGCGGCCAGGCTGCGCCAGGCGCCTCCGGGAACGGAGAAGCACTCGCCCGTGCCGACGTGGACGGGGACTTCGGCGCCGGGTTCGTTCAGCGTTACGTCCAGCGCGCCGGAGAAGACGATGACGACCTGCTTCTCGTCCAGCAGATGCCGGCCGGTGCTGTTGCCCGGGGCGACGCGCAGCCATTCGATGGAGAAGCCGTGCGGGTTGCCGATCGGCGCGGCGTGCGCCCGGTCCTCCGTCATGCCGTGGCCGATGACGGGCGCCAGCTCGGTTGCGTGGCCCGGCAGGCCCGCCGACAGCAGCGCGGCGGCGGACCAGGCGCGATCGCCGGCATGGACCACGCGCCGGGCCATCTGCTCCGGCGTGTAGCGGGGCAGGGTGGCGATCTGCTCGGGGCTGAGCGGAGTCATCATGGCGTCCGGCGCCGGCCGCGGGGTACCTGCGGCGGTGTCCACCAGCATGTTGTCCTGTGTCAGGAACATGCCGTACTTGGCGGCGTTCTCCAGGATGGAGGGATGCCAGATGATGCCGCCGGTGTCGTCACCGCCGAGCGCGGTGAAGATCCAGCCGTCCTCGTTGCCAGTGTTGGAGAAGCCGCGGAATATCCAGGTCGGGACCGAGACCACGTCCCCTGGCCCGCCCGTGACCGTGCCGTCGGTGCCGTCTGCGCCCCAGCGGAAGGTCCAGGTCCCGCGCTGGATCATGAACACCTCGGCGGTGAAGTGTATGTGCAGGTTGTTCACCGTGCCCGGCGGCATCGCGGCGACGCCCAGGCTGAAGCCATGCGCCTCGGTCAGGTTCACCACCTGGTCGCGCGACTGGGTGACGCCGGGGCCGACGAGGGAATAGTTCAGCTTCCGCTCGGAGCCCGGCATCTTGCAGTCAATGAAGGCCAGGGCGCACGCCACCATGTCGGACCGCATGATCAGGCGCGCACGGGCGTCCTCGGGTGTCAAAGAAGCCATGATGGTGTTCTCCTGCTTCGCATTCGAATGCGGAAGCAATTAAAGCAGCGGACCGGGGCGGATTCAAGCAACTCTTGGCATGATCGCCCTTGCGGACCGGAAAGCCGTTTGCAACAGTGGGCGGCAAGGAGAACCGGAATGCCGATCCTGCCTGACGCAACGACCAGCACCGGGCGCGGGGCGCCCCTTCTGCAGGCGCGTGGCATCGTCAAACGGTTCGGCCATGTCGAGGCCCTGCGCGGGGTGGACTTCGACGCCCGCGCCGGCGAGATCACCGCGCTGATCGGCGACAACGGCGCCGGCAAGAGCACGATGGTGAAGATACTGTCCGGGGTATACTCGCCCACGGCTGGGCAATTGCTGGTGGACGGCGCGCCGGTCACGTTCGGCTCCCCGGCCGACGCGCACGCCCTGGGGATCGAGACGGTGTATCAGGACCTGTCGGTCTG
>DASWOJ010000079.1:0-9494 GCA_036398775.1 Acetobacteraceae bacterium | reverse complement strand
GCCAACCTGCCGAAGCTGCATATCGCCAGCATCGGCATCGAGAAGCTGATCCCGCGGCTGGAGCATCTGGCAGTGTTCATCCGGCTGCTGTCACGTAGCGCGCTTGGATCGCCGATGACGCAGTACACCTCGCACTTCCGCGGACCCAGGGCCGGGGCGGAGATGCACGTCGTGCTGACCGACAACGGACGCTCCGCCCGGCTCGGGATGGCCGAGTTCTGGACCTCGCTGAAATGCATCCGCTGCGGGGCCTGCATGAACACCTGCCCGGTATACCGGCGCTCGGGAGGGTTGAGCTATGGGGCGACGTACTCCGGGCCGATCGGGCTGATCATCGACCCGACGTTCAATCGGACCAAGTACAGCACGCTGCCGTTCTCCTCCACGCTGAACGGGAGCTGCACGAACGTCTGTCCCGTGAAGATCAATATCCACGAGCAGATCGCCGGCTGGCGCCGCGTGATGAGCGAAACCCACGAACTGCCGTTCGCCAAGAAAGCCATGATGGCCGCAGCGGGCAACGTGCTGGCGCATCCGGCGACCTACCGCCTTGCCATCAAGGCGGCCGACTCCGCGCTGAAGCACCTGCCGCGCTTCGCCGTTTACAACCCGCACAACACCTGGGGCGCCAAGCGGGAGATGCCGCACCCGCCCGAGCAGACGTTCCACGACTGGTATCGCCGGAACCGCGGCAAGCACGGCGAGAAGGTGGAGAAGGCGACATGAGCGCAAGCGGCGCCCCCACCTTGCGCGCCAGCGATGCCGGTGCCCTAAGCGCTAGCGATGACAGCGCCATGAGCGCCAGCAGCACCAGCGCACGCGACGACATCATGGCCAGCATCCGCGCGAGCCTGCCGGAGCCGCCGCGCGAGCTGCCGGTGGTGCCGATGTTCGACGACATGCCGCATCCGGCCCTTGAGGAGTGGTTCAAGGACAGCTTGGAGAAGATGGGCGGCGAGTGGCTGGACCGCCCGGCCTCTGGCGACTCGCTCGCTCCCGTCCATGCCATGATCGCCGGCGCCAAGGTCGTGGTCTCGATGGCGCCCGAGATGCCCGGTACCCGCCCGATTGGCAGCCCGACCGATCCGCACAGCCTCGCCGACGTGGACTACGCCGTCGTGCGCTGCGCCTTCGCGGTCGCAGAGACCGGCTCGGTCTGCTTCACCGAGGCAGAACTGGGCACCAATGCGTTGGGCTACTTGCCGCAGCACCTGATCGTCCTGCTCGACCCTAGGGACATCGTGCTCAACATCCACCACGCCTACCGCCGGCCGGAACTCAAGCGCGCGCACTACGCCACGTTCCACACCGGCCCTTCTGCCACGGCCGATATCGAGGGCGTGCTGATCCATGGCGCGCAGGGCGTGCGCTCGCTGTCCGTGCTGCTGCATCCCCGTGGCGCGGCGCCTGCCAGCGGTTGACCCGACCGCCGCGGCGACCGGCGCCGCGGCTGAACCCCGTAACGAGGTAGAACCATGGACACCAACATTGACCAGCCCGGCATCGACCAGCCTGGCGCCACCAAGCCCGGCCTGCACGGCGCGGCACTGCTGAACGACCCCGTGCTCAGCAAGGGGACGGCCTTCACTATGCACGAGCGCCGGTCGCACGGGCTGGAGGGGCTGCTGCCCCACGCCGTCGAGACGCTCGACCGGCAGTTCGAGCGCGCCATGGGCCAGCTCGATCAGCAGCCCGACGACCTCGCCCGCTACAACTACTTGACCGCCCTGCAGGACAGGAACGAGACCTTGTTCTTCCGCGTGGTCATGAGCGACCCCAAGCGCTTCCTGCCCATCGTGTACGACCCGACCGTCGCCGACGCCTGCCTGCAATACGGCCACATTTACCGCCGGGCGCGGGGCATGTACATCGGCCTGGACATGCGCGGGCGCATCGCGGAGGTGCTGCGCAACTGGCCGACGCGCGACGTGCGCTTCATCTGCGCCAGCTCCGGCGGGCGCATCCTGGGGCTGGGCGACATCGGGGTGAACGGAGCGCCGCTGCCTGTGGGCAAGCTGCAGCTCTACACCGCCTGCGCCGCGGTGCCGCCGGGCGGCATGCTGCCGATCCTGGTGGACATCGGCACCAGCAATGCGCCTGACCGCGCCGAAGGCCTCTACCTCGGCCTGCGCCAAGCACCGCCGTCCAGCACCGAGCTGGACAGCTTCATGGATGAGTTCGTGGGAGCGGTCCAGGAGGTGTTCCCGGGCGTTTGCCTCCATTTCGAGGACTGGAAAGGCACGGATGCGCTTCGCCTGCTCGACCGGTACAAGGACAAGGTGCTCTGCTACAACGACGACATCCAGGGTACGGCCAGCGTCACCATCGCCGGGCTGACGACGGCGCTGCAGATCAAGGGCGAGAAGCTGACCGACCAGCGCGTGCTCTTCCTTGGCGCAGGCTCTGCGGCGCTGGGCATCGGCGGCATGATCGCCAAGGCCATGCACAATGGTGGACTGAGCGAGGAGGACGCCCGGGGCCGCATCAGCATGTTCGATGTCAATGGCCTGGTCGAGCCGTCGCGCACCGACCTCAACCCCTGGCAGAAGCCATTTGCTCACAAAGCGGAGCCGTCCAAGGACTTCGTCAAGACCATCGAAGCCCTGAAGCCCACCATCCTGATCGGCGTCAGCACCAGCTTTGGCGCGTTCACGCAGCAGGTGGTCGAGGCGATGTGCAAGCTGAACGACCGCCCGGTCATCTTCGCGCTCAGCAACCCCACCGACAAGGCCGAGTGCACGGCCGAGCAGGCTTACACCTGGTCGGACGGCAAGGCGCTGTTCGCCGCCGGCATCCAGTTCCCGGACTTCACCTACAGGGGCAAGCAGTTCCATCCGGGCCAGGCGAACAACTTCTACATCTTCCCGGCAATCGGCCTGGCAACCTACTGCGGCAAGCCGAAGCGGCTGACGGACGAGTGCTTCATCGTCGCCGCCCAGGCCAGCGCCGACCAGGTGGGCAGCGACCTACGCGAGAAGGGGATGCTGTTCCCCTCGCAGGCGAACGTGCTGGAGGTGGAGGTCACCACCGCCGTGCGCGTGGTCGAGTTCATGTTCGACCAGGGCCTGGCCACCGTCGAGCGCCCGAAGGACCTGCGCGCCTTTGTCGAAGGCCAGCTCTACAGGCCGCAGTACTAGCCCGGCACGGGCGGCCGCATCGTAAGGGCATGGGCCTCTACAAGCGAGGCTCATGTCCAAGGAACGAGGACGTGGAATGATACTTGCCATAGCAGGCGCGCTGCTGCCGATCCTGTTTGTTGTCGGGCTGGGGTGGCTGGCGGCCTGTACAAATGTCATACCCGGCAGCGTTGCGGGCCACTTTGCCGCCCTCGTTGTCACCTTCGGCGTTCCGCTCTCGCTGTTCCTGGCGGCTGCAGACGCAAAGCCCTGGGACCTGTCGGATTTCGCCTACATCTTCGCGGTCGTCGTTGGGCTGATCGTGACCTTCACGGTCGGCATCGTGCTGGGCCGGCTCGTGTTCAAACACGAGACAAGGGCATCGGCGATCCAGGGGTGGTCCTGCGGCTTCCCGAACGTGGCCTATTGCGGGCCGCCGGTGCTCGGGAGGTCGTCGGTCCCATCGGCATCCTGGCCGCGCTGGTGGGCAACCTCGTGACGTCCCTGATCATGACACCAGTCAGTCTGGTATCGTTGCACGGCAGCGCCAAGCCTGCCCTAGGCCCGGCTCCCAGCGAGATCGGCGTGATCGGGTTCAGCATGCTGGGCACGGTCAAGCAGCCGCTCATGTGGCTTCCCGTACTCGGCGCCGCCTGCGTTCTGCTGGCGCTGCATCCGCCGGCGCTGCTGGCAGGGATGGCAAACGAGATCGCCCAAGCTGCAGGGGGCGTCGCGCTGTTCACCCTGGGCCTTATGCCCTTTGGCCAGACGTTCAAGCTGAGTCGCGAGGTGCTGGCGAACGTCGCAGTCAAGAACGTCCTGCAACCCGCGCTGCTGCTGGCCGCCGGCCTTGCGCTCGGCTTGAGCGGCACCCTGCTGCAAGAGATATTCCTGATCGGCGTCCTGCCATCGGGCATGCTCGTCCGCGCGCTTGCCCATAGCAACAAGGCTTATGAAAGCGAGGCGCTGCTCACTTCGATGGCCAGCATGCTGTTCTCGAGCGTGTCCATCAGCGCCGGCATAGCCATCGCAAGGGGCGTGCTGTGACGCCGCTCCAGCCAGGCTGTTCGTCGCGCGTGCTGAGGGCTGCGTTGGCGGGAAGCGTTGCAGGGTTTGGCGCAGCCTCCGCGCAGGAGCCAGGCAGTCCGCCAACGCCTGCCGGGCGCACTGTCGGCGATCCGCAGGCATTGTCCGTGGCCGTGCCGGTCCGCATCCAGGATGCGCTCGTCACGAGCTACGGCGAGGTCATTTTTCAAACCGTCAGCACAAACACCTATGTCGGGCGGCGCGGCAACGGGTTGTCCTCGCCGATATCGGAGACGGTCAAGGTGGGGGTGGCGCCCGGGCTGGGGATCAACCTGGGCATCGCCAACGACGTCGGCGACGCTGGCCATGCCGGCACGACGGTCACGCCATCCTTCCAGTACGTGTTCAACAAGAGCCAGAACTACGTCCCCGGCTTCTCCGTCGAGGGCACGTATTCGCCGCCGCCCGGCACCGGCCTCAGCGGCGGCACTTGGGGTTTCAGCGCCCAGGCAACCGAGAGCCTCGGTCCGACTGAACAGTTTCCTCGGCTGCACTTCAATATCGAATGGAACAAGATCGACGACCAGAGCTTGCGCGCACGGCCGCAGACGCTCGGCTACGGCATTGGGCTGTCCACGCTGCTGACGGACAGCACCGCGCTGGTCGGGGACGTATTCTACTCGCAAACCGCGGCACGGCGGGTCAGCCAAACCTTCGTGGATCTCGGCCTGAACCGCATTATCGGTCCCCGGCTTTCGGTCAGCGCAGGCGGTGGCGTCGGTTTTGACCGGTCCACGCCTGCCTTCCGCGTGTTCCTGAGCCTTTCCACTTCGTTTGGTCTCCTTAATTAAGGATGGATTGGATGCCTGACGCCCAGCTAAGGACTGAACAGCCTCCTGCCATGCAGGACGTTCCCATCGGCATTGACGCGCCCGGTCAGCGCCGCGAGTTCGACAGCATGGGCGACGTCCATGTGCCAGCAGACCGCTACTGGGGCGCGCAGACCCAGCGCTCCCTGGTCCACTTCTCCATCGGCAACGACAAGATGCCCAAGGAGGTTTACCGCGCCTACGGGACCGTCAAGAAAGCCTGCGCCCTGGTCAACGCCAGGGAGGGCCGGCTGGCGCAATGGAAGGCCGACGCCATCGTGCGCGCCGCCGACGAGACCATCGCGGGCAAGCTGGACAGCCACTATCCCTTGTATGTCTGGCAGACTGGGTCGGGCACGCAGTCCAACATGAACGTCAACGAGGTGCTGTCCAACCGCGCCATCCAACTGCTCGGCGGCACGCTGGGCAGCCAGGAGCCGGTCGCGCCGAACGACGATGTGAACATGGGGCAGAGCAGCAACGACACCTTCCCGACTGCCATGCACGTCGCTGCCATCGCGGAAACAGACGACCGCCTGCTGCCGCAGGTGGAAGCGTTGGCGAAGGAGATCGAGGTCAAGGCGGAGGACTGGAAAGCGGTGGTGAAGATCGGCCGCACCCACCTAGAGGATGCGGTGCCGCTGACCGTTGGCCAGGAGTGGTCGGGCTACGCCGCCCAGATCCGCGCCTGCATCGCCGAGATCGGGCGTAGCCGGGACGGGTTGCTGGAGTTGGCTGTGGGCGGCACCGCGGTCGGCACCGGGCTGAACGCGCCTGCAGGGTTCAGCGCCAAGGTCGCGGCGGAGGTCGCCGGGCTGACCGGCAAGGCGTTCGTCACCGCGCCCAACAAGTTTATGGCGCAGGGGTCGCTGGACGCCATGGTGCGGGCCAACGCGGCGCTGCGCGGTCTGGCAGTCGCGCTGATGAAGATTGCCAACGACATGCGCTGGCTGGCCTCCGGCCCGCGCTGCGGCCTGGGCGAACTGCTGCTGCCGGAGAACGAACCGGGCAGCTCGATCATGCCCGGCAAGGTGAACCCGACGCAGTGCGAGGCGATCGTGATGATCGCCATCCAGGTGATCGGCGACGACACCGCCGTAGCGTTCGCAGGAAGCCAGGGCAACTTCGAGTTGAACGCGATGCGACCGGTCATCATCAACAACTTCCTGCACTCCGCGCGCATCCTGGGCGATGGCTGCGAGAAGTTCCGCACCTTCTCCGTCGAGGGCACGAAGCTGAACGAAAAGCGCATCGCGCACTACGTCGAGGAGAGCGTCATGCTCGTGACCGCGCTCAGCCCGGTGATCGGCTACGAGAAGTCGGCCCACATCGCGCAAAAGGCCATGAGGGACGGCGGCACGCTTAAGGAGGCAGCGCTGAAGTCAGGCGACGTGGACGAGGCGACCTACGACAAGGTCATGGACCCAATGAGCATGGTCGGCCATGGCCCTGGCGGAGCATGACCGGGCTGCTCAACATCATTATACCTCAACTCAAGGAAACCGCCATGAATCGCATCTTTGCTCTTCTCCTCCTCAGCTCCATGGTCGCCTGCGCCGACGTCCGCCCCGACCCGGTCGTGTCGCCGCAGCTCGACAGTGGCGTCACGTCCAGCAACGGCGGTGGCACGCGCGCGCTTGGCAACCAACCCGGCGTCGGCGTTACCACGCGCGTCGGTCCCCGGTGAAAGGCATGGCAGCGAGAGGGTTGCCGGGCACTGTCAACTTGTTGGATTGAGGTCGGGATGGCGGGCGGCAAGGACGGCGTGCCCATGGTTATGCTGCGGCGGAAACGCCAGTGATCTCGGCCCCAACCTGAAAGACCTCGGTGCGGGCGGCTCGATACCGGGCGGCCAGAACCTGGTGACGGCGGAATAGGACGAGGTTGTTGATTCCGTCGTGGGCGGACAAGAAGCGTTGCGCCTGCCCGGCTGACTTGAACCGCTTCATCTGCCGCTCTCGCAGCCGCATGGGCTGGTGCGAGGTTTCCGCTCGGTTGTTCAGCCCCTTGTGCTTCCTGTACTCGACCGAGGGCATCGCCCGGCACTTGGCCGCCCCATAACTCGCCAGCTTGTCGGTCACCATGACACGAGGCGCCCTGCCCTGCCGCTTCAGCAAACGGCGCCGAAGTCACCGACACGCCAGCACAAAGCGCCGCCTGATCACGGCGTCACCCAAGTTCCCGCATAGCACTCCGCTACCAAACGCACACGCACAATGCCCTCGCCTTTCCGGCACGCGAGGCCTTGCACCGTGTCATGGGCGTCAATCTGACCCAGATTCACGGTTTCGGGCCGATCTCGCGCTCAAGCTGGTGGGCGAATGCGGCACCAGCCTTGCGGCCTGGCCCAGTGCCAAGCACTTCACCTCGTGGCTGTGCTAGGCGCCCAGCAACAAGATTTCCGGCGGCTAGGTGCGCTCGGCCAAGCCCCGGCGCTCAAACAATCGAGCCGCCGCCCTGCTGCGCCTGGCCGTGGTCGCAGTGGGCCGCACCGAGACGGTGCTCGGCGCCTTCTGCCGTCGCCTGTCCGGGCGCGTGGGCAAGGCAAAGGCGGTCACTGCCACCGCGCGCGAGATCGCTGTGCTGTTCTACAACACCCTTCGACACGGCACGGCCTACACCGATCCGGGCGCCTCCTATTACGAGGAGCGATACAGGCAGCGCGTGCTGGCCAACCTCCGACGCCGGGCCAAGTCGCTCGGGTACGTGCTGCAGACCATAGACCCGACCCCACTCATGGCGGCAGCTTCTTAGGAACCGGCAGGTCGCGGGTGAGCCAGGCTTGGCCGTCTCGGGCGTCCTGGCTATGACGAGGCAACTGCACGCCGGGTTGGTCGCCAAAGCGCCGGCGGTGGAGCCAGAGGGTAAGGCGGAGCCGGATGCTGGTGCATTTAGCAGGATCAACGAAGTCTATGTCGTGGCCGGGCACAAGGGCCAGCTAAACGAAAACGCTAAAAGGGGTGCCTTGGACGCTGCCGGAGGCTGGCAGACGCGCCGGGTCACGGCACGTTGGCGAAGGACAAGCCGAAAAGCACAGCCAAAATGGCTCGACGCGTTGCCATTGAGCGCCATAGGATGCGGACAAGACGCATGAAGCGTCACTCGGGAGGCAGCATGCATACCATGTCCCGCCGCAGCATAATTGGCACCGCTGCGGTCACCGCGGTCCTGCCCTGTCGTCCTGCTCGAGCGCAACAGGCCACAATCCGCATTGGCGTGCTGAACGACCAGTCGGGTCCATACCGCGACGACGGTGGCCCGACAGGTGCTATCTGCGTACGACAAGCGGTGCAGGAGTTCGGCGACAAGGGCTTCAACGTCGAGGTGTTGGTGGCCGACCATCAGAACAAACCGGACATTGGCGCCGGCGTGGCACGCCGATGGTTCGACTGGGACGGGGTGGATGCCATCGTGGACGTGCCGACGTCCTCGGTGGCGCTTGCCGTCAGCACGGTTTGCCGAGAGAAGAACAAAGTCTTGCTGAACTCCGGCGCGGCCACGACGGATCTGACTGGAACGCAATGCAGCCCGAACACGGTGCACTGGACCTATGACACCTACATGCTTGCGCGGTCGACCGGCGGCGCGATGGTGAAGGCGGGCGGCGACACCTGGTTCTTCATCACGGCCGACTATGTGTTCGGCCAACAGTTGCAGCGGGACACGACGGCATTCGTGACAGCGGCGGGTGGCAAGGTGCTGGGCAGCCGGCTCTATCCTTTCCCGGACACGACAGACTTCTCGTCGCTCTTGGTGCAGGCGCAGTCCTCCGGCGCCAAGGTACTCGGCCTATGCAACTCAGGCTACGACACGCTCAATTGCATCAAGCAGGCGGCTGAGTTCGGCGTGAACAAGCAGATGAAGATCGCCGCCATGCTGATGTACAACAGCAATGTCCACGCGTTGGGTCTCGAAACCGCCCAGGGCTTGCTGATGACGGAGGCCTTCTATTGGGACCTGAACGACCGCACCCGGGCCTGGATGGACCGGATCAAGTCGAAAACGCCGAACCAATGGCCGAACATGGTCCAGGCTGGCGACTATGCGTCGGTCGTGCACTACCTCAAGGCTGTCACCGACCTTGGCGCCAGTGCGGCCAAGGCGGACGGAGGCGCGGTGGTCGCACGGATGAAGGCGATGCCAACCGACGACGACTGCTTCGGCAAAGGCATGATCCGCGCGGACGGCCGTCATATCCACCCCAGCTATCTGTTCCAGGCGAAGAGCCCGGCTGAAAGCAAAGGCGGTTGGGACGGCCTCAAGCTGGTCGAGACTACGCCGGCAGCCGAGGCTTTCCGCCCGATCGCCCAGGGCGGGTGTCCGCTGATCCGAAGTTGACCAGTAGAATAGGTGATTACGGAAGGGATGCCCAGCAATGGGCGATCCTACCGCGATCACCTTTCCCATGTCATACGGCGAAGAGGACCCCCAACAGGGCGGAAGAATGACTTTCGATCATATCTTCTGCAAGCTCTAACCCATT
>DASWOJ010000078.1:0-14822 GCA_036398775.1 Acetobacteraceae bacterium | reverse complement strand
CGCGAGCCGCACAGCTTCTGCAGGGACGGCAGGTCGTGCAGCCGCTGCGGCGCTTGGCGCTTGTCCTCCACCTCCACCGCGAGCGGGCCGGTGAAGCCCTGTGCCAAGGCTGCAATGGCTTCGGCGTCCTCCCGCTTGAGCAGGCGCTGCTTGGGGGCGTGGCGCATGCGGAACTCGCCCGCCGCCACCTGCGCGGTCGCGACCACCTCGAAGTAGGCCTGCGGGACGAAGTTGCGTATCTCAAGCTCGCGCTTGCAGACGATGGCCAGCGTGGGCGTCTTCACCCGGCCGACGCCGATCACCATGCGCGCGCCCCGGGCCAGGGTGACGGTGGCCGTGCGGGTCAGCGACAGGTTGTAGATCTGGTCGGCCTGGCGGCGCGCGACGGCGGCGGCGTAGAGCCGGGCGTATTCGGCATTGGGCCTGGCGCGGGCGAAGGCGTCACGGATGGTCTGCGGGTCCTGGGCGGTGAACACCACCCGGCGCACCTCGCCCCGGAAGCCCAGGTGCTCCAGGATTTCCTGGCCGATCAGTTGGCCCTCGCGGTCGCAGTCGGTGGCGAGCCACACCTGCCTCGCTCCGCGCAGGGCGTCGCGGATGGCGCGCAGCTTGGCGGACTTGTTGCCGCCCAGGGCGGGCTTGGTGGCATACAGCCCTTCGGGGCGCAGCAGCACGGCCGACCAACGCTTCCATGCTGGCACGGCGTCCTCGGGTTCAACCAGGTCGAACAGGTGGCCCTCCGCGGGCAGAACCTGGCCGTAGCGGCTGCCCACGGCGGCACGGACGTCGCGGGCCTGGCTGGTCTTCTCGGTGATGACGAGCTGATCTGACATCGGCGGCTGCTGGCTGTTCCTTATATGTTCAGTATGGACCAAGCCGGATATGGACCAGGCCGGGCCAGTTTGCCAGCGCGGTCGCTACCCTGCGGCGGAAGCATGGCGCGCGTGGGGATTTGATCCGCCGGACCGGGGACGCCCCTTGCTGGCCGCGTCAGGGCGGGGATGCGCTGTCGGGTGGCGGCTCCGGGTAACGGATGGCCGTGACCTCGATCAGCTCCGGCCCGCGCGGCGTGCGCACCCGGACCTCATCGCCCACCCGTGCGCCCAGAAGTGCCAGCGCCACGGGCGAGCCGATGCTGATCTTGCCTGCCGCCATGTCCGCCTCGTCCACGCCGACGACCGCGACCGTGACCTCATCCTCACGGGCGGTCAGGTAGGTGACGGTGGCGCCGAAGAACACCTGGGTCCGCCGGGTTTGCGCGGCGGGGTCCACGACGGCGGCATGGGCCAGGCGGCGGTCGAGGAAGCGCAGGCGGCGGTCAATCTCGCGCAGGCGGCGCTTGCCTTCCTTGTAGTCGGCGTTCTCGCTCCGGTCGCCGTTGCCCGCGGCCCAGGACACGATCTCGACGACACGGTGCCGTTCGGTGCGCCGGGCGGCCATCTCGGCCTGCAGGCGCGCGTGGCCAGCAGGCGTCATGTAGAACTTGCCTCCGGGCAGCCGGGGCGGGCCGTCATCGTCATCGTCGTCCAAGGCGTATTCGCTCCTTTCCTGGTTCCAGCGGGATCAAAGAGAACTGCCCTGATCCACCCGGTCCAAATATCTGGCAGAGCCACTATAGCGGGGATGGCCAGCCAAGGCTTGAAGCGCATCCAAGGTGGACGTTTCAGCCAGACGAAGCCGAAAGTGCTGCCTCCGCGTGCCGGGCCAGGAACGGCAGGATGGTCTTCGCGACCTGGTCCGGCTGCCCGGGAAGCAAGGCGTGAGAAGCGTCTTCGATCACCACGAACCGGCATCTTGCCGATCATGCACGTCGTGGTGCTGCGCGCGGCGGTGCTGGACGGCTTTCCCTGGATGGCGATGAACTTGTTCGGCGCGTTCGACGCCGCCAAGGCCCGCAGCCAGGCGCGGCTGGCCGAATACACGGCGAGCCGGGTGCCGCTGCCTTGGGTGCAGCCAGCAGTGGCCGCGGCCCAGGCGGGGATCGGGGCCGACCCATTCCCGTATGGGGTGGCGGCGAACCAGGTCACGCCCAACGCCTTCCTGGGCTGGGCGCATGCGCAGGACGTCACGGCGCGCCGGCTGGCGCCCGAGGAGCCGTTCGCCCCGGCGACCCTCAGCCGCACCCTGGTCTGACGCATCTCCGGGCGGCGCCGGACCGTCACGCTTCGACTGGCCCGCGCGGCAGCGGGGCTGCCCGGGCGCTGCCGTTCAGCAACGGGTCGCCGATGCCGCCTGGCTCGCGGATGCAACTTCGGTCCATTCTCAGCCCACGCGCCAAGCGGTGCGCCGGCATGACCGGCTCCGGCCTTGTTGCCCGCCGCCGCCGGGTCTGCCACCCTGGCCTGCGACCATGACGACCGGCACGGACATGGGCCGCCTTCGGGCACAGGCCCGCCAGCAAACGCTGTCCGCGCCCACCACGCTTGCGGATGCCGTGCATAGGCTCGGCTTCGTGCAGGCCGACCCGATCCGTGCGCCTGCCCGCGCGCAGGACCTCATCCTGCGGCACCGGGTCAGCGGCTACCGCGCGGGCGATCTCGAACGCAGCTTCGGGCGGCTCGGGCTGGAGGAGGATTTCCTGTATGCCTACGGCTTCATGCCCGCGGACACCCGGCACCTGCTCCATCCCCGCCTGGACCCGGCGGGCGACGCAGGCGCGCACGCGCCGTCTGGCCTCGCGGCTGAAGTCCTGGCCTTCGTGCGGGGCGAAGGCCCCACGCACCCCGCGGATTTGGAGGCGCGTTTCGGGTGCGAGCGCACCGTGAATAGCTGGGGCGGCCTGTCCAAGGCGACCACGCGGGCGCTGGACAGCCTTCGCCACTATGGCCTGCTCCGCGTCGCCGGGCGGCGTGGCGGCGTTCGCATCTACGAGGCAGCGCCGCCGCCGCCTGCTGCCGCCGAGGCGCGAGACCGGGCGCTCCGCCTGGTGCTGCTGGTTGCCCGCCTGCTCGCCCCTGTGTCCCTCGTCAGCCTGCGGGGCGCCCTGGCCCTGATGGCCCGGCATAACCCGGGGCTCGGCCCCTTGGCGCCGGTGGTCGCCGGCCTGCTCCGGACCGGGGCGCTGGAGCAGGGCGAGGCTGAGGGCGAGGCTTATGTTTGGCCGGCGCGGGAAGCAGGCTGGCAGCAGGGTCCGGCGCCAGGGGTCGTCCGCCTGCTGGCGCCGTTCGACCCGCTGGTCTGGGACCGCCGCCGCTTCGAGCACCTATGGGGCTGGAACTACAGGTTCGAAGCCTACACGCCTCCGGCCCAGCGGCGGTTCGGCTACTACGCCATGCCGATGCTGTGGGGCGACGCGGTGATCGGCTGGGCCAACGTCGCCCTCGCCGCGGGACGGATGGAGGCCACGGCCGGCTATGCCCGGCGCCCGCCGGACAGCCGCACGTTCCGCCGCGCCCTCGACTCCGAGCTGGACCGGATGGAGCGGTTCCTAACGGCACGCAGCCCGGGGCACCCTGGTCCATAGGACATGGTGGCGCCAGCGCCGCGGCACCCTGGGCCGGCTGGGTCAGCCGCTCAGGCGGGGGTGACTGAGGTGCTGGCCGACGGGTATCGGGAACCTGACCTATTGAGGCCGCCCTTCCGACCCGGGGCGTCCATCCAACGGTTTGAGACGCGGGACCGCCGGGCTAGAAGTCGGTGCAGCGGCCTTTTTGCTCCCAGTCACCGAACCGCGTCGGCTCCGGCCCCTTCGGGCCGTCCTGCTCCGGCGGCAGGCGCGGATGGTCGGGGATGGAGGCCGGCGGGGTCCGGTCCGCGTCCACTCGGGCCAGGTGGTCGTCTATGGTCTTGGTCTTGTCATCCATAAGGAGAAGGTGGGTCGGGCGGCACCCCTCCGCAACTGCCGGGTCATCATCCGGGAGGCCGCGGGATGAGGCCCACCGCCCGAACGTGGAACGCCAATACGGCTTGCGGGTCCGCTGGAAGGGCTGCAGCGCCGACATGGTGGATTTGCGCAACCGGCGCGCCTTCGACGCGGGACGCACGCGGAGCAACCGGGCGGTGCCGCCGCGTCGTCAGATCCGGCGTGCCTGACGACCTGCAAAGCGCTGTGCCGCATGAATACATGTGCCAAGCCGACACGGGCGGTGACCGGCCTGGCGCAGGCCAAGCAAGTTCGGTTTGCGCACAAGTCTTAATGGCTGCCCCGCATGAAAGGCCCGACGTGACCGCCACCAACCCAGCGCTTCCCCGGCTGCAGGACGCGATCTCATACGCGCTCGCCGCCCATGCCGGCCAGGTCCGCAAGGGGACGGCAATTCCCTACGCCAGCCACCTCCTGGCCGTGTGCGCCATCGTGCAGGAGCATGGCGGGGACGAGGACCTGGCCTGCGCCGCCATCCTGCATGACGTGATCGAGGACTGCGGCGCCGCGCACGGCCCCGCCATCGAGGCGCGGTTCGGGCCTCGGGTCGCCGCCGTCGTGCGCGCGTGCAGCGACACGGATGTGCAGCCAAAGCCGCCCTGGACGGCGCGCAAGGAGGCTTACCTCGCCCATCTGGAACACGCAGACCTCGACACCCTGCTGGTCAGTTGCGCTGACAAGCTGCACAACGCCCGCGCGGTTGCCGCTGACCTGCGGACACATGGCCCGGCGATGCTGGCCCGGTTCAACGCCCCTGCCGGCGGCACGGCCTGGTACTACGGGGCGCTGGCCGAGGTGTTCGCCCGCCGCCTGCCCGGCCCGCTGTCGCGGGAGCTGAGCCTGGCGGCCAGCGAGGTGTCGCTGCTGTCCCGAGGGGAACCGCAGCCTGCCAGATGACCGGCTCATGACGCCGCGCGGCATCATCTGTTTGTGAGTGGACCGTCGCCGGTCCGCACGGCGATACGCCCGCCCCCGGGCAGAAGGAGCGTCCGCCATGAAAGCAGCCGTTTGGCACGGGATCGGCGGCATACGCCTGGCCGATGTCCCCGGCCCGGAGATCGAGAAGCCTACCGACGCCGTCATCCGCCTGACCGCGCCGGCCATTTGCGGCACCGACCTGCGCTTCGTCCACGGACCTTCACCGGCATGACGCATCGGTGTTTATCCGCCCAAGGCCGAGACCTTTCCCATTGGCCAGGCGATGAACAAGAAGCTTTCGATCAACGCCGGCAACTGCAACCACCGGGCCTACATCCCGAAGCTGCTGGAGTTGGTGCGGACGGGCGTCATTGACCCGGTGAAGGTGCTGACCAAGATGAAGCTAATGACGAGCGCCATCGAGGCCTACGGGCACTTCGACCGCCGCGAGGCCGGCTGGATCAAGATGGAACTAAAGCCGGCGATGGCGGCTGAATAGCAACCTCAAACCCTAGGGAGACGCGCAATGGGACTTTTCTCGAAGCCGATCAAGACTCTGGACGACCTGTTCGTGCACACGCTGCAGGACATCTACTACGCCGAGAACCAGATCACGAAGAACCTGCCGGCGATGATCGGGAAGGCGTCCAGCCCCGAGTTGAAAAGCGCCTTCCAGGAGCACCTGCAGGAAACGCAGAATCAGGTGAAGCGGCTGGAGCAGGTGTTCCAGATGCACGGCCAGCCGGTGAAGGCTGTGGATTGCGCCGCAATGGACGGCATCCTGTCCGAGACCAAGGAGATCATGGGCGACTGCGACGACCCGCAGGTGCTGGATGCCGCGATGATTTCGGCGGCCCAGGCGGTGGAGCACTACGAGATCACCCGCTACGGCAGCCTGATCGCCTATGCGGAGGAGCTTGGGCGAGGCGACTGCGCCGGCGTGCTGCGGCAGACGTTGGAAGAGGAGAAGGCGATGGATAAGAAGCTGACCCAGATCGCCGAAAGCCGGGTCAACCGCCAGGCGGCGTGATCTGGGGGCTATGCGCTTCTCCCTCTCCCGGAGGGAGAGGGCCGGGTCGACAGGGTCTTGGCGGCGGTACGGGATGTTGCCCGTGCTGTCAGTACATAGGTCTTAACTGGGCTTACATCATGCTTGGAGACCCCCTCACCCTAACCCTCTCCCGTAGGGAGAGGGAGTAGAAGCGTCTCACACCGGCGTGGCTGTGCCGGGTTTTTACGGCGGGTCCCGGCTTACGCCCCGGCGCCCATGATCTTCTGCGCCAACTCGGTAAGCTGCTGGTCCGCCTGCCTTGCCTCGTCCAGGCAGGCCTGCATGCTCCCTTGCACCCCCGTCATGCCAAGCTTCGCCGAGTAGGTGCGCAGCGTCCCGAACGCAGCGATCCAGTAATGCAGAGCCAACTGCCCCGCGGCAATGATGCCCAGGTCGCGGCCTGTTGCATCCGGCGCCTTTTGCCGGATTTTCTTGCTGACTTCGTAGTGCGCATCCAGGATTTGATTGCCGGTGTCCTCGGACGGGCCGACCTCGCCGATCGCGTCATGCACCCGCTTCGCCCATTGGTCGGCTGTCTTGTTGCCGGCCGCCAGCGCCGACTTCAGCCCGGCGTCGCTGGCGTCGTTCTGGATTTCCGCCGTGGCGTGCTTCGCTACCTCGCTGCCGGCTTTCATCGCCTGCAGCCCCTGCGCCACCAGCATCTTGAGTTGGTCTGACATGTCGTGTCCCTCCTTGGGCCTCGCGGTGCCCGGCGTAGGAAAGGGCCGCGGCCGGGCGCAGTTGCGGCGTCTGGCCTGTCATAATGAGGTGAACGTCGGGGCCGCCGCGATCATGCGTCCGCTAGAACGGGACGGATGGGGAGAGGCTCAGTCAACATCAAGCCAGGCGCTGAGCTGCGAGGCCTCTTGCCTCTGCTGGGCTGGGCACCTGCTTCGCATGCGAAGGCGTTGCTTGCGTCCAACTGCTCCGGTTCACTGCCGGGACGGTCCGTGGGCACACCGCCGGAGAACCTTATCCTGCGCTGGATGCGGCCGGGGAGCAGCGTCGGAAGGTATGCGTGCAGCCCGCACCGGCAGTGCCTACGGCCCTTGCCGCACCCGCTCAGCAGCATATCTGGGGAAGATCGGGTGCCGGCCGCGCCGCTGCGCCGCCCAGCGGATCGAATATCAACTGTGGCACTGGCCGGCTGATTAGCATCGGCGGGCCCTGCCTTATTGGAAAGACGACATGAAGAAGATGCTGCTCGCCGCTGCGGCGGTCCTCGGCTTGTCCGCCGGACCCCTGCTTGCCCAGTCCTTGAACGGCTCCACTGCACCTGCCCCCGGTCCGGCGCCGGCAGGACGTGCGGGCAGCCAGAGCGTGTTCACACCAAACGGACCTACAGTCACGACTGGACCAACCAGCGGCATTGGGACGGCGACACTCCCCGGCGGTGCAGGCGTCGGCGTGCTGCGGAACAATGGCAACGGCACGAGCACGTTGACCGGTCCCAGCGGCGTCCCCACGACGTTCCCGACCGCAAGGTGATGTTGGGCTGCGGTCCTTTGCTCCGCGCCAGCTAGAGTACGTTCTGTTCAAGCCGGGACACCAAACCCACCCTAAGTTTGTGTTTTCTTGAGTTTTTCCCGGCCTAGTTTTTTCCGGCCTAAATGGGGCTGCTTGGACTGGGTATGCTCCAGGTTCAAGCGGATTGGCTAGCGCGGCGCGACAGCGTGGGCCATCAGGCCCGAAGCTGCTGCGATCACGCATTTGCTTGCTACGGCGCGGGCAGCCGGCACGCGCCATCACCGTTCTCCGTCGGCAGCAGGTCCTGCTGCGTCCCAACCCCGAGGAAGCAACATCATGGGCGACACCAGCCATCCCCAGCCGCCGATGCAGACCCATCCCATCGAGCCGCCGGGCACCACGGCGGAGATGCCGGAGAAGCCGGACCACGGCGAGCAAAGCTACAAGGGGTCCGGCCGCCTGCAAGGCCGGGCCGCAGTCATCACCGGCGCTGACAGCGGCATCGGCCGTGCTGTGGCCATCGCCTTCGCACGGGAGGGGGCGGACGTGCTGATCTCCTACCTGAACGAGCACGAGGACGCCGAAGAAACGGCACACTGGGTCCGCGAGGCCGGCCGCCGCCCGGTGCTGATGCCCGGCGACGTGTCGCAGCAGGGGCATTGCCAGGAGATCATCCGGCGGGCGGTCACCGAGTTTGGCCGGCTGGACATCCTGGTCAACAACGCCGCCATGCAGCGCGTCCACCAGGACATCAGCGAGATCACCGCCGAGGAATGGGACCAGACGTTCCGCACCAACATCTATGCCCACTTCTACCTGTGCCAGGCCGCGGTGCCGCACATGAAGGCGGGCGCCAGCATCATCAACACCACCAGCATCAACGCCAAGAACCCCAGCCCGCAACTGCTGGCCTATGCCACCACCAAGGGCGCGATCGCCAACTTCACGGCGGGGCTGGCGGGGATGCTGGCGGAAAAGGGCATCCGGGTGAACGCCGTGGCGCCGGGTCCGGTGTGGACGCCGCTGATCCCCTCCAGCATGCCGCAAGAAAAGGCGGAGTCATTCGGCCAGGAGACACCGCTAGGCCGTGCGGGGCAGCCGGCGGAACTGGCCGGGGCCTATGTGCTGCTGGCGTCGGACCTGGGCAGCTACATGACGGGAGCGGTTATTCCGGTGACGGGCGGGCGGCCGATGCTGTAGGGCGTTTACGGGGCGACAGGCTGGGGCGAACGCCGGTTGGCTAAGATGGCCTCTGCGTTCACGCCTGCGCTGAAGCCCGCTCCCGCCGGCTGTCCGTCCGCAACTGTCCACACGCCGCCAGGATGTCCCCGCCGCGCGGCATGCGGATCGGCGACGGGAAGCCAGCGTCGCCGACGATGGCCGCGAACGCCTCCAGCGCGTCGCGCGTGCTGGGGCGATAGTCGCTGCCGGGCCAGGGGTTGAACGGGATCAGGTTCACCTTGGCGGGGATGCCGGCAATTAGGCGCACCAACTCCCGCGCATCGGCCGAGGTATCGTTGATGCCGCGCAGCATGATGTATTCGAAGGTGATGCGCCGGGCATTGCTGGCGCCGGGATAGCGGCGGCAGGCGGCGATCAGCTCCGCAATCGGATACTTGCGGTTCAACGGCACGATCTCGTCCCGCAGGTCGTCGCGCACGGCATGCAGCGACACGGCAAGGTTGACCCCAAGCTCCTCGCCGCAGCGGTCCATCATCGGGACGACGCCCGAAGTGCTGAGGGTGATGCGGCGGCGGGACAGGCCGATGCCCTCGCCGTCCATGACGATCCGCATCGCCTTGGCGACGTTCTCGTAGTTGTACAGCGGCTCGCCCATGCCCATCAGCACGACGGTGGACAGCAGGCGGGGCGTTTCCCCGCGCGGGCTTGGCCACTCGTTGTAGGCGTCGCGGGCGGCCATGAACTGGCCGACGATCTCGGGCGCGCCGAGGTTGCGGACCAGCGTCTGGGTGCCAGTGTGGCAGAAGCGGCAGGACAGGGTGCAGCCGACCTGGCTGCTGATGCACACGGCGCCGCGGTCCAGGTGGCGGTCGGGGATGTAAACCGTCTCCGCCTCCTGCCCGTCGCGGAAGCGGAACAGCCACTTGCGGGTCTCGTCGGTGCTGGTTTGCACCGTTGCCACGTCGGGACGGCCGATGACGAAGCGTTCTGCCAGCTTTTCCTGCAAGGGGCGGGCGATGCTGGACATACGGGAGAAATCGGTGGCGCCCTGGTGGTAGATCCAGTGCCAGAGCTGCTTGGCGCGGAACGGTTTTTCGCCGATGGCGGCCAGCTCCTCGATCAGCTCCGGCCGTTCCAGGCCGACCAGCTCACGGCGCCCATCCGGCAAGAGGACCGGGGGCGGGTTGAACAGGGCGGACTTGGCAAGGATGCGGGTGCGTTCCTCTGCCGTGAGGTTGCCCAGGGGCATGATGGCGTTCATCGCGGGGGGCAGGCCTTGTTGATCGCGGCATAGGCCGGGGTGAAGCCGCGCAGGCTGAAGGTGTCGGACACGGACTGGGCACGCGGCGCGGGGGAGCGGGCGACGGCCTGGCGCCCACGCTCGAACGCGGCGGCGACGGCGCGGCCGTCCCGGGCGAACGCCGAGCGGTTGGCGGTGTAGAAGGGCAGTTGCGCGCTGTCCACCTGCATCTGGACCTCGGCGCCGGCGGGGTAGGCGAAGCCGGCGCTGATGGCGACGGCGTCGCGCCCGCCCGGGCGTTGCGTCACGGTCAGCACCACGTCGCCGCGGCCCGGCAGCACCGGGGCCGACGCCCTGGCCCGGGTGAAGGCGTAGCAGATCGTGGCGCCGCTTTCCTGGTGGGTGGCGGCCTGCCAGTCGTCCCACTTGCCGATGGGCTTTGGAACGTTGGCGGGGCGCACGGGGGCTGGATGCGCCGCCGGGTGTGCGGGGCGGGGCTGTGCGATGGCGGCGGCCGGAAGGATCAGGGCCAGGAGGGCGAGGAAAGGAGCGGGCAGTTGCATGGTGGAGAGATACGTTGTGGGGGCCAGGGGGACAAGCATCGGGGCATGGATCAGCCGAGCCGGAGCCGCCCAGGACCGCATGGCGGCCCAGGCGTCCGTCAGCGGGATGCGGCGCCGCCGGGGAGCACGGGCTTCTGCTTGCCCCGGGCTGCCAGGACACCGTCCACCGACCAAGCCCCGCCGCCAGCCGCCCAGAGGTAGAGGAAGATGAAGCAGCACAGCACCGCGACATCGCCGCCGTTCGCGATGGGATAGAAGCCTTTTCCGGCATGGCCCATGGCGTAGGCCACCGCCATCAGGCCGCTCATGAGGAAGCTCCACGCCCGCGTGAACAAGCCGATCACCAGGAACGGCGACGCCACGACCTCCAGCACTCCTGCCAGCCCAGCCAGGGAGGCAAGCTGGTAGCCGGGCAGCGGCGGAACCGGGAAGGAGATCAGTTTTTGTAAACCATGTTGCAGAAAGATTAACGCCGTGGAAATTCGCAAGATCGCCAGGGCTTCAGGCTCCCAAGACCGGCGAACGCTGTCGAACAATTCCTGTCCCTCACTTCTAACGTCATGGCTCTATGACACGGAAGGGACAACTTGAGCTAGAATAGCATGACCCAAAGCAGCGTTGCACAGGCATCCGAAGCTCGGAACGCAACTGAGGCTGGACCTGCCTGGCTGAACATTGCAACATTGAAACATCTGTCTTTCGCCAGCCGGCGGCTGCTGGCTGCTGGGGCGTCGCTGCTGCTGCTGCTGCCCGTGGCGCTCGGCCTGATGATCTGGCAGCTGCACAGGGACGACCTGGCGGAGGCCCGTCAGAACGTCAGCACGCTCGGCCTGGCGATTGCCGAGCAGACCACCCGGTCGCTGCAGGCCGGCGACCTGGTATTGGAGGAACTGCGGCGTCAGATTGCCGGGCTGCGGCTTGAAACGGTGGAGGACTTCAAGGCCAAGCTTGGCAATGAGGACCTGTTCAAGTTCCTCAAGGACCGTGCCGACTTCCTGCCGCAGATAGACGCGTTCACGATCATCGCCGCAGACGGCAAGCTGGTGAATTTCTCGCGGCAATGGCCGGCTCCGTCAACGGACCTGTCCGACCGCGATTACTTCGCCTGGTTCCGCGACAACGACGTTCCGGACGCCTTTGTAAGCAAGCCGGTGCAGAACCGTGGGAGCGGCGCCTGGACCGTTTACATCGTGCGCCGGCTCAATGCGCCGTCCGGCCAGTTCATCGGCATGATCCTGGCCGCCGTGGACCTCGACTACTTCAAGGAATTCTTCAAGGCTCTGACGACCGGTGCAGGTACCACCGTGACGCTGCTGCGGAACGACGGCACCGCCCTGACCAGCTACCCGCCCACCGCCAGGATCGGGAACGTGCTGCCGGCGGCATCGCCGTGGCATCAGATCGTCAAGCAAGGTCCCGAGGTGTTCGTGACCGAAGGCGTGCTGGCGCCGGGAACGCGCATCGTTTCGGTGCATCCGCTCAAGGACTATCCGCTCGTCATCAACGTCAGCGTTTCGGAATGGGTCGCTCTCGCAGCCTGGATACAGACCAGCGCCGCAGCAACGCTTTGCGCGTTCATGGCCATCGCCTGCGTGGGCCTCCTGCTTCGCGCCCTGCTGCGGCAGTTCCGCCGCTTGGAAGCGTCGGAAACCATGCTGGCGAACCGGAATGCTGCGCTGGAGGCTACGCGGCGGCGCCTCGAAACCCAGGCCGGCGAGTTGTCCGCCAGCCGCGCCCTGATGGCCGAGCAGTCGGCCACACTGCAGATCGCGTTGACCCACATGAACCAGGGCATCATGATGGTGGCGGCCGACGGGATGGTTGCCGTGTGCAACAAACGTGCGGCCGAAATGCTCGACCTGCCGCAGGATCTCGTCGAGTCGCGCCCCAGCTTCGTTTCTCTGGTCGCCTACCAGCGTTCACGGGGGGAGTTCGGCAACAGCCCGACCAATCCTTGCGCCTTCAGTTTTGAGGAGGCGATGGCGGGGCCTGGGCATTACGAACGGGAACGGCCAAACGGACGCATGCTCGAGGTGGAGACGGTCCCGGTCCCTGGCGGCGGCCTGGTGCGTACGTTTACCGACGTCACCGAGCGGCGGCATTCGGAGATGCAGGTGCAGTTCATGGCCCGGCATGACGGCCTGACCGGGCTGCTCAACCGGACGGCGTTCCAAGACCGGCTGCAAGCGCTCCTGAAAGACGCCGCCGGGAACGGGCACCACCTCGCCGTCTTCTACATGGACCTTGACGGCTTCAAGCTCGTCAACGACACGCACGGCCACGCGGCTGGCGACGAACTGCTGGTCGCGGTTGCGGGCCGCCTGCGGAGTTCCCTGCGGGAGACAGACGTCGTTGCACGCATGGGCGGTGACGAGTTCGCCGTGATCCAGTCGCCCTCCAGGGTGGGCGGCGGCGGCGCCGAGCTTGCGGCCCGGATGCTCGCCGCAGTCAGCGAGCCGTTCCCGTTGGCCGCCGGACGGTGCACCGTGGGCATCTCCATCGGCGTCGCGATCTACCCCGACCATTCGGTGAACGGCGCGGAGTTGCTGCGGAACGCCGATACGGCGCTCTACCAGGCGAAGGCGTCCGGCAAGCGCACGTTCTGCATCTGGGACCCGGCTCTCGACGGGGGGCAGCAGTCGCTGTTCCTGTTGGAGCAGGACCTCGCCCATGCCCTGCAGGAGAAGCAGTTCTTCCTTGAGTATCAGCCGATCGTGGACACCGGAACCCTGGATGTGGTGCGGTTCGAGGCCCTGCTGCGCTGGAACCATCCGACGCGGGGCGTCATCGGGCCGGGCGACTTCATCGCCATCGCCGAACGGTGCGGCCTGATCGTGCCGATCGGCCAGTGGGTGATCGAGGCCGCCTGCACCGCCGCTGCGGCTTGGCCCTGGCCGGTCGAGGTTTCGATCAACCTGTCCCCGGTGCAGTTCACCCGCGGCAGCCTGGCCACGCAGGTCGAGCAGATCCTGCAACGGACGGGCCTGCACCCGGCGCGGCTCAACCTGGAGGTGACGGAGGGCGTGCTGCTGGAAAGCACCGGGCAGGTCCTGCAAGCGATGTCGCGCCTGCGGCAGCTCGGCGTCCGGTTCAGCCTGGACGATTTCGGCACCGCGCACGCCGGGCTGACCTACCTGCGGCGCTTCACGTTCGACGTGCTGAAGGTGGACAAGTCGTTCGTCCAGGATGCCGCGCGCAGCCCGGACGCCCGGATCGTCCTGGGCGCGATCCAGGCCATCGGCGCCGCGTGCAACCTGCAGGTGGTGGCTGAGGGCGTGGAAACCGCGGCCGAACTGGCCGTGGTCCGCGACCTGCGTTGCGCCCACGTGCAGGGCTACCTGACGGGCCGGCCCAACAAAACGGTGACGCTTGACAACACCGGAGAAGCCCTGCCTGCCCTTCGGTCACGACGTCTCAGCCTGGTTCAAAGGTCGTAGTGCAGCACGTGCAGCCCGGCGTTCCAGTCCGATAGGTATATCGTGCCGTCCGGCTGGACGTTGACGTCGCAGGTCTGCGGCGCCAGTGCGTTGCCGGGCCGCGGATCGAGGATGCGCGCGGGGGGCGGCGCGACGAAGCGGTCCACCTCGCGCGGGGCATAGGGGTCCCTGATGTCGAAGATGCGCAGCCCGGCATTGTGGTAGGTCGCGAAAAGCAGGTCCTCGCTTTGAAAGGTTTCGGGCCTGTTCTCGTGCAGGTTATGTGGCCCGAAGTTTTCGCCCGGCCGGCAGAACGGTTGCTCGGAGGGCGTCGGCAGGGTTGAGATCGAGACGGGGTTGGCAGGGTTCCGCACGTCGTACAACCAGGTGTAGCTGAGACCCTTGGCGCAATTGAGGGCGCTGGACTCGTCCAGCACCGCTGCCAACCCCCGCCCTGGCAGGGGAAGCGGCGTGTGAGTTCCGCCGGGATAGGGCGGCGCGGTGTTGACGTGGGACAGCAGCTTGGGCTTCGTGGGGTCGGCGAGGTCCAGGATAGTGAAGCCTCCGTCCCGCCAGGCGGCGTAGCCCAGGGTGCCGGCCACGATCATGTGGTGCAGGGCGACGCGGTTCTTCCAGGTGGGCACCTCTCCGCCTTCCCGCCACATGCCAGGCAGCCACCAGCGTCCGGCAATGGCGGGCTTCGCCGGGTCCTGCACGTCCACGACGACCAGGATGTGGTCGGTGAACCCGTCCAGGTGCGCCGCGACATAGGCGTGTCGGCCCCCGGAGTACCACAGCCGGTTGATGCCGATACCGGGCATGTCGAGGAACGCCATTTCGCGTGGCTCGGCCGGCTTGGAGATGTCGTAGATGCGTAGGCCCGCCGCGAAGTCGCCCTTGCCCTGCATCCCCTCGGCAAAGGAATTTTGGTAGTAGCTGAGGCTGGGGTTGTAGCGCTGCAGGGTCGGGATGTCGGCGCCGTTGGCGACCAGCAGCAGGTCGCCGTTGGTTTGCAGGTGGTGGGACCGGGTGTTCGGGCCGTTGGTGATGAATTTCACCGGGCGAGGGGCAGCCGGGTCCGATACGTCCATCACGGTGAAGCCGTTGCTGAACATATGGCCGA
>DASWOJ010000077.1:0-1542 GCA_036398775.1 Acetobacteraceae bacterium | reverse complement strand
TGGAGTTCATCGGCGTTCTATACTCCCGCGCCAAACCGGGAGGAGAACGCGTCACATGGAAAGCACGCAAGGGCGCGGCACGCGCGCACCGCACACCGTCGCCGCGCAAGGCGCGCACCAGGCTTCGGCCGTTTCTTGCTCCTCCCGTCCTACGTTGCGGCGACCCTGGCAGGGCGTGCTGCTGGCGGCGGCGCTGTCGGTACTGGCCCTGGCCGGCTGCGATCGCAACAAGACCGGTGACTTGCCCAAGGTTTCCGGCGAGGCGGTCAAGGCAGAGAAGGCCAAGGCCATCAGTGGCTTCGCTCTGGCCAATGCCTATCCCGACCAGGACGATGGCGAAGTCGCCATCGCCCTGGAGTTCAGCCAGGCGCTGGTGGAGTCGCAGGACTTCGACAAGCTGCTCCACGTCACCGACGACAAGGGCGTGCCGGTCAGCGGCAGTTGGGTGCTGGGCGACGAAGCCAAGATCCTGCGCTTCCCGTCGGTGGAGGCCGCGCGCGACTACACGGTGAAGATCGACGCGGACCTGCTGGCCGCCGCGGGGGCGCGCCTGGGCAAGGGCGTGGAGCAGGTGGTGCATACCGGCTCGCTCAAGCCTTCGGTGGGGTTTGCCTCGCAGGGTAGCGTGCTGCCGGCCAAGGACACCCGCGGCCTGCCGGTGGTGTCGATCAACGTGCCGGAAGTGGACGTGGAATTCCTGCGCGTGCGTGAGTCCGAATTGCCGCGCTTCTTCGACCAGTACCAGCGCGGCGGCAGTCGCGGTTCGTGGGACCTGGATCGCTCCTACTGCAAGAACAAGCCACTAGGCGACATGGCCGACTCGGTCTACCTCAACCGCTTCGTGCTGGACGGCAAGCCCAACTAACGCGCACTGAGCTACCTGCCGATCCAGGACATCAAGCAGCTGCAGGAACCTGGCCTGTACTTCGCGGTGATGAAGCGCGTGGGCCGTTACTCGGATGAACTGCAGACGGCGTTCTTCAGCATCAGCGACCTGGGCCTGCATGCGCGCGCCTACAAGGACACGCTGTTCGTGCATACCGCCTCGCTGGCGACCGGCGAGGCGACCAAGGGCGCCGAACTGCGCGTGCTCGACGCCAAGGGCGACACCGTGCTCAAGGGCCAGACCGACGGCAACGGCAACGCACTGCTCAAGTACACGCTGGACGCCGGCCAGGTGCTGGTGGCCAGTCGCGGCAAGGACGTGACCCTGCTTCCGTTCAACCAGCCGGCACTGGACTTGTCCGAGTTTGCCGTGGCCGGACGCGAGCAGGCCTGGTTTGACGTGTTCGCCTGGTCCGGGCGCGACCTGTATCGCCCCGGCGAGACCGTGCGCGTGTCGGCGCTGCTGCGCGACTTCGACGGCAAGCCGGTCAAGGCCGACCAGCCACTGTACCTGCGGCTCAAGCAACCCGACGGCAAGGTGTTCCGCGAGACCCGGCTGAAGGCCACCGAGCAGGGCTATTTCTCCTTCGAGCAGGCCATCCCCGCCGAGGCGCCGACCGGGCGCTGGCAGGTGGAGTTCCGCACCGATCCGGCCAG
>DASWOJ010000076.1:0-3942 GCA_036398775.1 Acetobacteraceae bacterium | reverse complement strand
CGATGAAGCGCGCCACCGCGTCGACGCCGATGCCCCCGCGAATGTTGGTGAAGGCGTAGGGGCGTTGCCCGCGCATGCGCTGCGTGTCGGCTTCCATGACGGCGAGATCGGCGCCGACCAGCGGCGCGAGATCGATCTTGTTGACGACGAGGAAGTCCGATCGCGTGATGCCGGGGCCGCCCTTGCGGGGGATCTTGTCGCCGGCGGACACGTCTATGACGTAGATCGTCAGGTCCGCCAGCTCGGGGCTGAAGGTGGCGGCCAGGTTGTCGCCGCCGCTTTCGATCAGGATCACGTCAAGCGCCGGGAAGCGGCGGCGCATCGCGGCGATGCCGGCCAGGTTGATGCTGGCGTCCTCGCGTATGGCGGTGTGGGGGCAGCCGCCGGTCTCGATGCCCATGATCCGCTCGGGCGGCAGCGAGCCGGCGCGGGTCAGGAACTCCGCATCCTCCTTGGTATAGATGTCGTTGGTGATGGCGGCGATGTCGTAGCGGGGCGCGAAGGTCCGGCACAGCGCATCCATGAGCGCGGTCTTGCCGGTGCCGACGGGGCCGCCGACGCCCACCCGCAGGGGGCCGTTAGGGGATGCGGTCATGATCGGAACAGCCTCGTATATTGGGTTTCGTGCCGCATCGCGGCGATGTCGGACCGGAAGCAGGCGCCGCCGAGGTCGTCCAGGGTGGCGCTGCCCGTATCTGCGGCGACCTCGGCCACGGTTGCCTCCAGCATCGCCAGCACGCGCAGCCCGGCGGTCTGGCCCAGCGGCACCAGGCGCACTGCGGCGCTGACCAGGTTGGCGGTGAAGGCGTGCAGCAGGCCGAGTGCGGCATCGTCCTCCGCAACATCATGCGCGGCGGCCAGGGCGCCGACGGCGACGGGGTAGGGGATCGGGCCGCCGGCATCCAGCAAGGCCGCCAATAAGGGCGCTCCCCAAACCGAGGCGGCGAGCGCGAAAGCGCCGCCCTGGCCCAGCGTTTCGGCCTGGCGCTCGCGGCTGGGCTGGGCGGCGGCTGCCAACTCGGCAACCTCCGCCAGTGCCGGCAGGTCTGTGGCGCGGTGGGTATGGCGCAGCAGGATGGCGTCGCTGCGCCCGGCACCGTGCCGCAGCACCTCATCCAGCCAGGCGGCCAGGCCGGCCTCGTCCCGGATGTCCCCGGCCTCGACCGCCCATTCCAGCCCGTGGCTGTAGGCGAAGCCGCCGGTCGGGAAGGCCGGGGAGAGCCAGGTCAGGAGGTGCAGGAGGGCGCCTTGCCGTGGATGCGAAGGCTTGCTGCCTTCCCCCTTTCCCTTCAGGAGAGGGTCAGGGTGAGGGAAAGGCCGCACGACGGAGCCTTGACCGGTCAAGTCGGCTTCGGTGCTTAGTAGGCTGATGGTGGTCCTTGCGGCTTCCCTCACCCCGACTCTCTCCCGGAGGGAGAGGAAGCAGGCGCAGCTTCGTCCTTGTCATGGTGATGATGGCCGTGGCCGGCGGCGTAGGCGCCGGCTTCGGGATCGAACGGGGCCTCGATCTCCCGGGCGTGGCCGCCCAGGCCGCGCACCATGTCGGCGATCACGTGGTCGCGCCGGATGCGGATATGGCTGCCCAGCAGTTGCACCGGCAGATGCCGGTTGCCCAGGTGCCAGGCGATCCGCACCAGCCCGGCGGCGTCGTGCGCGTGGATGTCCAGCAGCGGCTCCGGCCGGGCCAGCACCTGCACGACGCCGCCGCCGTCCAGCAGCAGCCCGTCGCCGTGGCGCAGGCGGGCGGCCTGGGGCAAGTCCACCAGCAGCTCGGCGCCGGCCGCCGTCGTCAGCACGATGCGGCGGCGATGGCGGCGGTCGAAGTCCACCAGCACCTGGTCGCGCTCGTCGGCGGTGGGCCAGGTTCCGGCGGGCAGGTGCGCGGCTGCGCGCATCAGGACTGGACCGGGGCGGGCAGGGACAACGGGGCTGCGCTGGGTTCGCCGTCCGTGGCCCCGGCCTGGCGCACGAACACCCGCTTGGCCGCGGCGCCCACCGCGGCGGTCGCCAGCCCATCCACCGTGCCGCTGATCGCGCCGCCGACGAAAGGCACCACCCGCGCCAGCATCACCGCGCCGGACGCCCCGGCCATCATCGCCAGCCGCCCCGCCAGCGCCTGGTTGATCCGCGTCAGCACCGCGCCGCTCAAGCCCAGGACGGCCTGCCGAGTCAGGCGCATGCCGACGCCGACCCCGGCGGATTTGAGCACGTCCAGCACCGCCGTGCCCGCCAGGCAGGCAACGGTCAGGGTACGCACCTGCTCGCTGTGCAGGTCGTAGCCGCGGGCACGTGCGATGTCCTGGATCAGGTTGATCTGCAGGGTGCTAACGCCCGCCAGGTTCACCGGCAACGCGAACGGCAAGGTCAGCAGGCCGCCCATGTTGGCCGCGAACCCAACCGTGCCTGCCTGCCCGGCGGCGCGGCGGATCATGGCGGCGATGTCCGCCTCGGACCCTGGCGGCGTGCTGGCGCCGGGCGCGGCCTTGCGGCTCATGACCCGGTCGTAGATCCAGTATAGGCTGGTCAGCATGGCCTGGGTGGCCAGGCCGGCCTTCTCGTCCGTCCCGGTCTTCTCGTCCATCATCGAATACCCCGGCAGCTAGGCAAACCTTTGTAGGTTTGCACGCGGATGAAAAGACAAGCAGGCTTGCGCGGACTGCCACGACCGCAGGCCATCTGCGTGACCGGCCGCGCAGGCCTGCTTAGAACAGGAAATAACGCTGCGCCATCGGCAGCAGCGCCGCCGGTTCGCACGTCAGCAGCACCCCGTCGGCGCGGACCTCGTAGGTTTCGGCGTCCACCTCGATGTTCGGCACCGCGTCGTTGCCGATCATGCTGCGCTTGCCGATGCCGCCGCGGGTGTTGCGGACGGCGGACACCGGCCGGGTCAGACGCAGGCGGTGGCAGATGCCGTCGTCCAGCGCGGCCTGCGACAGGAAGGTGATGCAGCTTTCTTGCATCGCCCGGCCGAACTGTCCGAACATCGGGCGGTAGTGCACCGGCTGCGGCGTTGGGATCGAGGCGTTGGGATCGCCCATCGGCGCCGACGCGATGGTGCCGCCCTTCAGCACCAGGTCCGGCTTCACGCCGAAGAACGCGGGGGACCACAGCACCAGGTCCGCCAGCTTGCCCGGCTCCACCGAGCCGACCTCGTGCGACAATCCCTGCGCGATGGCGGGGTTGATGGTGTACTTGGCGACGTAACGCTTGATGCGGACGTTATCTGCGGGTCCGTCGCCGGGCAGGGCGCCGCGCTGCTGCTTCATCTTGTGCGCGGTCTGCCAGGTGCGGATGATGACTTCGCCCACTCGGCCCATCGCCTGGCTGTCGCTGGAGATCATGCTGATTGCGCCGAGGTCGTGCAGGATAGCCTCGGCGGCGATGTTCTCGCGGCGGATGCGGGACTCGGCGAAGGCCACGTCCTCGGGAATGCTGGGGTCCAGGTGATGGCAGACCATCAGCATGTACAGGTGCTCGTCGAGCGTGTTGAGCGTGTAGGGCCGGGTCGGGTTGGTGCTGCTGGGCAGCACGTTCGGCAGGCCGGCGATCTTGATGATGTCCGGCGCATGGCCGCCGCCGGCACCCTCGGTATGGTAGGCGTGGATGGTGCGGCCGGCGAAGGCCCGTATGGTGTCCTCGACGAAGCCGCTTTCGTTCAGCGTGTCGGTGTGGATCATCACCTGGACGTCGTGGTCGTCAGCGACGCGCAGGGCGCAGTCTATGGCGGCGGGGGTGGTGCCCCAGTCCTCGTGCAGTTTGAGGCAGCTTGCCCCGGCGCGGACCATCTCGACCAGCGCGGCGGGCTGGCTGGCGTTGCCCTTGCCGCTGAAGCTGATGTTGACCGGCAGGCCCTCGGCGGCCTGCAGCATGCGGGCGAGGTGCCAGGGGCCGGGAGTGCAGGTGGTGGCGGAGGTGCCGGTGGCAGGCCCCGTGCCGCCGCCG
>DASWOJ010000075.1:0-7254 GCA_036398775.1 Acetobacteraceae bacterium | reverse complement strand
TTGGCGGAGATCAGGGCTACATTGGCGGGGTAAGCCCGTCCTTGCCAACGGCGACGCGGGCGGCGGACAGGGTGCCGTCCGCAGCCTGCTGCGCGCCGATGAACACCTTGGCGCCGGGCTGCAGCATGGTAGCGTCGCCGGGGCCGAAGGTCACGATGGGTGTGCTGGCGGGGACCATGACGTTCATCTTCTCGCCCTTAGCCGTCAGTGCCAGGGTGCGGCCGTCGGCGCCGGTGGACTCGCCCTCGATAGTGGCGTTGGTCATGGTGGTCTCGGGCGCGAGGTCCCAGGGGTAGTGGCCCTCGCCACTGCCGCACATGGCCTCGGGGAAGATCAGCACCTCCAGGGCGCGCATCTTGTCCTTGGGGCCGGTCGCGGCGGTGCCGATGAAGGTGCCGGGCTTGGCGTCGGCCAGCGTCGCAGGCACCACGGAGGTGACAACCGGGAACGTGGGCAGTTGGATGCGGAGCGTGTCGCCTTCGCGGGACTGCACGACCAAGGTGCTGCCCTCCAGCGCCTGCACGGTGCCGCGGATGCGGCGGACGGTTTGGGCGTTTGCTAGGCCGGGGGCAAGGGTTGCGGTGAGCAGGCCGAGCATCAGGAGGCGGCGCATGAGGGTGTCCTTATCGGGTGAGCCGAAGATATGGCATGGCGACCGGGCGTTGTGACCCCATGAGCGGTGCGTCAGCGGACATCAGGGAGTACGGTGCAGCCGGGTGGTGCGATGGATCTCCGCCAGCGGCACACGGAAGCCGATGCTGTCCAGCACGAGGTCGCCAAACTCGACCGCCGAAGGATCGGCCGGCCAAGCGCCATCCGGTCCACGGCGCAGCAGGTCGGCGCCGATGCGGGTGCTGTGCAGGACGAGGATTTCCTGGATGGTAGGGATGGTGGAGTAAGTCAGCACGTTGTCCCAGGTTTCCGACCGGTTGCTGAGGGACAATACTTCGACCACCAGGACAGGTTCGGACAGCGTTGCATCTTCGTCGCCGTCGCCGGGGGTGCACGTCACCGCAATATCCGGCACGCGCAGGTTGCGGCTGGACAAGACGCGGGGCACGATGCCGGGCTCAACTGCCACCCGGCACAGGCTGCCTTGTTCGAGCAGGTGATTGCCAATCAGCCGTGCAAGCTCTGCTTGCAGGAAGGCATGCGTCGGCTTGCCTGGCGCCCTCGCCTGCGGTTCTCCGTTCACCAGTTGCCACTTGCGTCCGTCCCCTGGCTCCCAGGCCAGGAACTCGTCCACCGTCAGCCACACCGGCATCTTCGCGAGGGCGTTCATGGCGCGATACTAGCACGGCGCCCCGGGGCGGCGCACCATCACCGCCAGACCGGCGGCCGGGCAAGCGCGCCGCCATAGGCTTGCAGCAGCCGGGACCACAGCGCCGCGCCGATTGCCGCCCATAGCAGCGCCTTTGCGGCGGCGCCCAAGGAATCCAGCAGGACCGCAGCAAGGCCGTCGGCTGACTGGAACAGCCCGGCGACCAGCATTGCCGCGGCCTCCATCGGCACGAACGTCAGCAGGACTATGCCGAACAGCCGCCACCCCTTGCCGCGCGAAGCCTCCCAGGCAGTGCGCCAGCCCGCGCCGGGCACGTCGGCCGCCGCCAAGGGCAGTGCCAACGCCAGCCGCACCGAGACGACCACGGCCGCCGTCGCCAGCAGGACCAGGATCAACGCAGCCAAGGCGAACGCAGGCGCGGCGTCACGTCCGTCAACGAGGCCGAGCGCGGCCGTGGCCGCGAGCGACGGCAGGCTCAGCGCGACCAGCCGCCCGAGATAGCGGTCGTAGCCCGGCGGCAGCCGCCACACCGGGCGGTCCGCTCCCTCCCCGAGCAGGATGGACCGATGGACGGCAACCATCGCCGCGGCGGCGATCACGTCGGATGCCAGGTCGTTGGCAAAGCCCAGCAGCAACTCGGACATGCTGGGCCAACCGTCGGACGGCGGATGCCGCCAGCGGAACGCCAGCTCGAAAACCAGCAGCAGCACGAAGGTGCCGCCGAACAGGTTCGGCATGGCCCGGATCGCGCCGACGCCCAAGCGCCAGGCATCCCGCGCCAGCATCACGCCAGGCGGGAGGATGGGCGGGACGGCGGGCGAGGTCATACCCGCTCGATCAGCGCCGCAATCCCCTGGCCCACGCCGATGCACATGGTCACCACGGCCCGGCGGCCGCCGGTGTCGTGCAAGGCATGAACAGCCGTGCCTGCCAGCCGCGCACCGCTGGCGCCGAGGGGATGGCCGAGCGCGATGGCACCGCCGTGCGGGTTCACCCGGGGGTCGTCGTCGCCCACGCCCAACTGCCGCAGCACCGCCAGGCCCTGGGCGGCGAAGGCCTCGTTCAGCTCGATGATGTCCACGTCCCGCAGGTCCAGGCCGGTGCGGGCCATCAGCTTCTGCACGGCCGGCACGGGTCCGATGCCCATGACCCGCGGCTCGACCCCTGCGGTCGCCATGGCGACGACGCGGGCGCGGGGCGTCAGGCCGTGGCGCCGGGCTGCGTCCTCGCTGGCGATCAGCAGGGCGGCGGCGCCGTCGTTCACGCCGGATGCGTTGCCGGCGGTGACGGTGCCGGGGTTGCGGAACGGGGTCTTCAGCTTCGCCAGCGCCTCCATGGTGGTTTCGCGGGGATGCTCGTCGCGGTCCACGACGGTGTCGCCCTTGCGGCCCTTGATGGTGACGGGAGCTATTTCCTGGGCGAAGAACGCATGGGATGCCGCCGCTTTCTGCTGGCTGCGCAGGGCGAAGGCGTCCTGGTCGGTTCGCGAGACCTGGAATTGCTCCGCTACGTTCTCGGCGGTTTCCGGCATGGAGTCGGTGCCGTGCATCGTGCGCATCAGGGAGTTCACGAAGCGCCAGCCGATGGTGGTGTCATATACGTCGGCCTGGCGGGCGAAGGCCTCGGTGGCCTTGGCCATCACGAAGGGGGCGCGAGTCATGCTCTCGACGCCGCCGGCCAGCATCAGGTCGGCCTCGCCGGCGCGTATGGCTCGGGCGGCGGTGCCCACGGCGTCCAGGCCGCTGCCGCACAGGCGGTTGATGGTGGCGCCGGGCGCGCTCGTCGGCAGGCCGGCCAGCAGCAGCGCCATGCGGGCGACGTTGCGGTTGTCCTCGCCGGCCTGGTTGGCGCAGCCCAGGATGCAGTCGTCCAGCATGTCCCAGTCCACGCCGGCGTTGCGCTCGCGCAAGGCACGCAGGGGGTGGGCGGCCAGGTCGTCCGCCCGCACGTCCTTGAGGGCGCCGGCATAGCGGCCGATGGGAGTACGGACGTAGTCGCAGATGTATGCTTCGGTCATGGCGGGCGCTCCCAGTGCTTTGCCGGGGAAGCTAGGGCGGCCGTGGGGTGAAAGGAAGGCGGCCCGGACTACGCTGCCGGGAACAGCCCCGTGTAGAGTTCGGCGAGCGGCACCTCCGTGCCGATCTCCGGCATGTGCAGCACGGCGTCGGCCAGCAACAGGCGGCCTATCCACTCCATCCCGGTGCGTGCGAACACGGTGGCGCCGATAACGCCTTGCTCCAGCATGACGTAGCGCTGGATCGAGGGGGTGGCCGCATACTCGCGGTTTTTGGTGAAGCGGTCGGTTTGCTCCGTGCTGGGACTGATGACCTCGAACACCACGATGGGGTCGTGGACCACGGTGCTGTCCGCTGGGCCGCCCGCTTTCGTGATGAAAGCCTCGGGGTAGCGAATGCGCCCGTCCACCTGGATCTTCAATTCACTGCCGAAGACCTCATACGGCGTATCAGCCAGCAGCCTGTCCAGCACGGCAATGATGCGCCGTTGGATCAGCGCGTGCGCCCGGGTGCCCCCGGTCATCTCCACAGGCCCCGTGCCGTCAAACTCCCATTTCCCTTCTTGCCCGGCTTCCCAAATCAGGAACTCGTCCAAGCTCATGCCCGGGCGCGTCATCACGTTCATGCTGGCCCCTCCCACAACACCCCGACCTGGGGCAGCATAGCCCCTCACGCCATAAGGCCGCACCCATGGACTTCTCCATTCCGCCCGAGCTGTCCGATCTGCAGGACCGCACCCGCGCCTTCATCCGCGACAAGATCATCCCGCTGGAGGGCGACGCCCGACAGGAGCGGCATGGTCCGACGGACGAGCTGCGGCTGGAGCTGAACGCGCTGGCGAAGGCGGCCGGGCTGCTCGCCCCGCACGTCGCCAAGGAGTATGGCGGGCTGGGGCTGGGCCATGTCGGCCGGGCCATCGTGTTCGAGGAAGCGGGCTACTCCGTCCTCGGGCCGCTGGCGATGAACCTGTCCGCGCCGGACGAGGGCAACATGCACCTGATGGAGGTGGTCGCCACGCCCGAGCAGAAGGAGCGCTGGCTGCGCCCGCTGGCGACTGGCGAAATCCGGTCCTGCTTCTGCATGACAGAGCCGCCGCCTGGCGCCGGGTCCGACCCGGCGGCGCTGCTGACCACCGCCACCCGCGACGGCGACCATTATATAATTGAGGGCACCAAGTGGTTCACCACCGGCGCGGTCGGCGCAGGCTTCGCCATCATCATGGCGAAGGGCGAGGACGGGCGGGCGACCATGTTCCTCGCCGACATGGACCAGCCCGGCATACGCATCCCACGGGTGATGGACACGATGGACCAGGGCTTCGCAGGCGGCCATGCCGTGGTGGAGTTCGAGGGGCTGCGCGTGCCGGCGGGCGACGTGCTGGGCGCGGTCGGCGAGGGGTTCCGCTATGCCCAGGTCCGGCTGGCTCCGGCGCGGCTGACGCACTGCATGCGCTGGCTCGGCGCGGCGCGGCGGGCGCAGGACATCGCGGTGGGCTACGCCGCGAAGCGCGAGGCGTTCGGCAAGCCAATCGCGCAGCATGAGGGCATCGGCTTCATGCTGGCCGACAACGACATGGACATACGCACCAGCCGGCTGACGATCTGGCACACCGCCTGGCTGCTGGACCAGGGCGAGCGTGCCGGGACGGAGAGCAGCATCGCCAAGGTGGTGTGCAGCGAGGCCATCTGGCGCGTCGCCGACCGCTGCGTACAGGTGCTGGGCGGGATCGGCGTGACCGGGGAGACGATGGTGGAACGGATTTTCCGCGAGGTCCGCGGCTTCCGGATCTACGACGGGGCCAGCGAGGTCCATCGCTGGAGCCTGGCGCAGAAGATCGTGAAGCATGGGGCGAACCACTAGCCCCGGCAATTTCCTGTCATATCAATCGGCTTCCACGCTGACCGTTTCCGTCATTGCGAGAAGCGCAGCGACGCGGCGATCCCGGGCGGCAAGGACCGGCTGACGGCCCAGGATTGCAGCGCCGCAAGCGGTTCCCAATGACGGCTCGGCAGCATAAAGGTCATTACGGGTGGCCGTTGGCACTAACTGGAAAGCCTAATTGATAGACGCCTTCTTCCCCCTTTCCCATAGGAGGAAAGAGGAAACCAGGCGGTCCAGGGTGTGCAGCGCCTCTATTCACCTGGTAGGCCAGCCCCACCAGACGTCAGCCCGCCACTGCCGTCCTGCGCCGGCGAAAGATTTCCACGGCCCGCGGCGAGGGCCACCGCCGGGCTGCCCTGCCCGGACAGGATGCGATACACGATTGCACCGGTTCCGGCTCCGATCAGCCACCCCCAGTCGCCGACGTTCGGGATCAGCCCGTAGGCGCCCAGGAGCGCCAGTCCGATGGACAGGGTGCCGGACGCTGCCAGGGCCACCAGCGCCTTGCGGTTCCAGCCCCCGTCGTAATGGAACGAGCCGTTGGGCGACATGGTGTAGAGGTCGTCCACCACGACCACCTGGCGCTTCACCAGGTAGTAGTCGGCGACCATGATGCCGAACATCGGCCCCAGCACCGCGCCGAAGATGCTGACGAACAGGGTGATCGCCTGCGGGCTGGCGACGAACAGCCAGGGGCACACCAGCACCGACAGCACGGAGGTGATCAGCCCGCCCAGCCTGAAATTTATGCGTTCCGGATACAGGTTGGCGATGTCGTAGGCAGGCGAGACGAAGTTGGCGACGATGTTGATGCCCATGGTCGCCACGATGAAGGTGATGGAGCCGATGATGACGACCACCGGGTTGCCGATGCGCTCGACGATCAGCACGGGGTCCATGATCGCCTCCCCGAACACCTTGAGCGTACCGGCGGTCACGATCACGGTGATGATGGAGAACACCAGGAAGTTGACGGGCAGGCCGAGCAGGTTGCCCTGCTTCATCGCCGCCTCGCTACTGCCGAAGCGGGCGAAGTCGCCGAAGTTGAGCAGCAGCGCCGCGAAGTAGGCGACGATCAGCATGGCCGCGTTGGCCATGACGCCAAGCGTCGCCACCATGGTCGGGGCTGGAGGGCTTAGCTGCAGGGAAAGGCTGGAGAACCCGGTCTGCCACAGCATCCACGCCGCCAAGGCGAACATCACGACGTAAACCACAGGTCCGCAGAAATCTATGAACCGGCGGATGCGCTCCATGCCGCTCAGGAAGATGACAAGCTGGAAGAACCACATGAACAGGAAGCTGAACCAGGCCAGCGTGGACAGGCCGAGGATGCTATTGTGGGTGAATGCCGCCGCGGACGGCACGAGGGTGACGACCAGGACCTGCACCGCCTTGGAGGCGAAGTAGGTCTGCACGCCATACCAGACGATGCCCACCACGCCCCGCACCACGGCGGCGAGGTTCGCGCCCATGACGCCGAACGAGATGCGGGCCACCACGGGGAACGGGATGCCATAGCGCAGCGACGGGCGCCCGATCAGGTTCATCAAGAAGTAAACGGCGGTGATGCCGGCCAGCATGGAGATCAGCACCTGCCATCCGGTCAGGCCCAGGAAGAACAGGCTGGCGGCGAAGGTGTAGCCGCCCACCGAATGCACGTCGGACATCCACATCGCGAACAGGCTGAACACGCCCCAGGTGCGGCCCTCGGGCGCCGTTGGTGCCAGGTCGTGGTTGTAGAGCTTGGGATGCGCCCCGGTGATGACGAGGGTCGGGACGCTCTGGCTGCTCGCGGTCATGGGCCGGCCCTTTCTTGGTCGGGTTTAATCCCAGTGGGTTTTCACTCCCAGGTTGTAGTTGTCTGCAATTAACGTGCCGGGCCGTTGCGTTTCGTCCGGTGCATGAACGGAACAGGAACCACGGCTGGAACGCGGTCGCTGCCGCGGGGCGATCAGCCCAGCAGCGCCTGCGCGCAGGCATCCAGGATGGCGTCGGTGTCGAGGCCATATTCCCGGTAAAGGTCCGGCAAGTCGCCGCTCTGGCCAAACCGGTCCACCCCAAGCGGCACCACCCGTT
>DASWOJ010000074.1:0-4062 GCA_036398775.1 Acetobacteraceae bacterium | reverse complement strand
CCCCGCACGGGTGCGTGGCGCCGGGGGCTCTGCCCGGCCCTTTCGTTCGGCGAGCGGCCAAAACCGCCGCCGCCGACCAATGGTGTTGAGGCCAGACATGACATCCCATGGCGGTGAAGTGCCCACCTTGGTCATCACGGGAGCCCATCCCCAGCTCTATAACCACGACCTCGCCCCCACCGCGCCGGCCGGGCGCACATGGGGCGCGTTCAGCCTGTTCGCCATGTGGATGTCCGACGTCCACTCTGTCGGCGGCTACACCTTCGCCGCCAGCCTGTTCTTCCTGGGGCTGAACGGATGGCAGATGCTGATCTCGATGCTGGTGGGCATCACCGCCGTGTACTTCCTGATGAACCTGATCGGCCGCCCGTCCCAGCGCTACGGCATTCCCTTTCCGGTGGTGGCCCGCATCTCGTTCGGGGTGATGGGCGCCAACCTGGCGGCGACCGTGCGCGGGGTGATCGGCATCGTCTGGTATGGCGTGCAGACCTACTTCGCGTCCAAGGCGGTGCAGGTGCTGATCCTGACGCTCGCGCCGTCCGCGGCCGGGCTGACGCACAACAGCATCATCGGCCTTTCAATGCTGGCCTGGATCAGCTTCCTGTTCATGTGGTGCCTCCAGCTGGTGATTTTCCTCAGCGGCATGGAGCGCATCCGCCGCTTCATCGATTTCTGCGGCCCTGGCGTCTACATCGTCATGTTTGCGATGGCGATCTGGATCCTATGGCAGAGCGGCTTCTCCAGCCTGGCGCTGCAGCTGAGCCCGCCGGCCGAGACCGCCACGGCCACGTTGGGGGTCACGGCCAACGCCGCCATGCTGATCGTTGCCTACTTCTCCGCCCTGTTGCTGAATTTCGGCGACTTCGCCCGGTTCGCGACAACGGAGCGGGTGATGAAACGCGGCAACCTGTATGGGCTGCCGGTGAACTTCCTGGTGTTCTCGATCATCACCGTCATTGTCACGGCCGGCACGCTCAAGGTGTTCGGCCAGGCGATCATGGACCCCATCCTGATCGTGGAGAAGATCGGCAACCCGTTGGTGGTGATCATCGGCTCCATCACCTTCATCGTGGCGACGATGGGCATCAACATCGTCGCCAACTTCGTCTCCCCCGCCACGACATATCCAACCTGGCGCCGGAAAAGATCAATTTCCGCATGGGCGGGCTGATCACCTCGATCCTGTCGGTGCTTGTGTGCCCATGGCTGTTCGTCGCCAGCCCGTCCGCGATCACCCTGTTCGTGAGCATCTTCGGCTCCGTGCTGGGGCCGATGTTCGGCATCATGGTCGCCGACTACTACCTGGTGAAGCGCCAGGTGATCGTAGTGGCGGACCTGTACACCATGTCCCCCACGGGCAGCTTCAACTACGACGGCGGCTGGAACCGAAAGGCGCTGCTGGCGCTGGCCGGGTCGGGCGCGCTGTCGATCGGGCTGTCGTTGCTGGGCGCCTACGGAGTAATTTTCAACGTCGGCGATTGGGGGTGGCTGATCGGGGCCGCTGCCGGCGGGCTGATCTACCGTGGCCTGTCCGAGCCGCAATCCAACCTCTCCAGCGTGACTGCTGGAGAGTAACCGTGCGGCCGGCAGGTGCCGGGCCCGCTTCTCCTACAAAGGAAAATGACGTGACCTTAAGAATGAGCGCCAAGGGTTTGTTTGCGTGCGCCGTCGTGCTGGCGGGGTTGTCCGGGCCGGCCATGGCGCAGCCAATGGACATGGCGGCGATCAATGCGATGGATCAGGCCGCCTTCGTCGCGAAATTCGGCGGCATCTTCGAGAAGTCGCCTTGGGTCGCCGAGGCCGCGTGGGACAAGCGCCCGTTCGCCAGTCTGGATGCGATGCACGCGTCCATGGTGTCGGTGGTGAAATACGCGCCATTGCCGAAGCAATTGGGGTTGCTGCAGGCACATCCGGATCTCGCGGGGAAGGAGGCGCAGGCCGGCGCCATGACGTCGTCCTCGGTGTCGGAGCAGGCGAGCGCCGGATTGAACGCGCTGTCGAAGCAGGAGATGGACACGATATCGAGCGACAATACGGCGTACAAGGCGAAGTTCGGGTTTCCGTTCATCATCGCGGTGCGAATGCACACGAAGGAAGGAATCTTCTTCGACTTCGCCCAGCGGCTGTCGAACGATACCCAAACCGAGTATCAGAACGACCTCCAAAACGTGTATGCAATCACCCGGTTGCGGCTGAACTCGTTGCTGGCGCCGAAATAGCCGACATCTTCCCGGCCCGGCAAGCTGTGACACCAACTTGCCGGGCCACCTGAGGACGGCGTCTGAGGTAGCCCCGATATTTCGGCTCTCCCGCACTTTGATATTGGTGGCGAATTCGGCACCAATATCAAAGTGCGGGAGAGCCGAAAACCAGGGACCACCACATGATGCGGCCGCCATGCCCCGCGTAGACTGCGAAGATAGCGGAAGTCGAAGCCCAGAAACCCAAAGCTCTCCCCTCGCCTTCAGCCGACTTCCTGGGATTGCCAGCTATACGGCCTACCGTGCTCCGGCGGTTTCTTGCCGGGGCGAGCGGGCTTCTCCAGTTGCTTGGCATGTCCTTGTCACCGTACCATCGCTTCCACCCCGCCGAGGTGAACAGCCATCTCGGTCAGTCTTCGGCGGCTTATGCTGCCTTCGCCCTCTGGTTGTAGGCTCGGCCCGCGGGAATACTGCTTTTCGAGGCCACAACGCGTTCACTGTTGTTGCGGCCCAGTGACTCGCAACCTCCCCTGGAAAGGCCTTGTCGATAGGCCTCGCAGGTTCTGCTCCCATCTCCGCCGCCATCCAAACTACAAGGCTCTAACTTCTACCCCGGCAGGCTTGTCTCCTGCTGAACATGCCAGCCTTCGCTGGACGCATAACCAACTCGTCACGCTGCCGCGCTGGCGCAACCCGGCTTCGCAGGCGGGTCAGTTCGTGACCTCATGGGTTTTCCAGGATCAAGGTAAGGGGCGATCCCCTACGCCATCCGGTGCACCAGCGCCGACGGTCGTTTTGTGCACACGCTGGCGCAGGTGGCCCGGCGTTCGCTCAACGCCCGCCGGCCAGCGCCCCCATCTTGACCTGCGTCAGCATCGCCAGCCCGTCATAGACCGTCCACTCCTCGGCGATCCGCCCGCCCACGACGTGCAGGTGGGTGAACCCCAGCACGAACACCCGGTGCCCGGTCGGTGCCCCCAGCATGCCGTGGCCCAGGTGGTGCCCCTCCATCACCCAGCGCACCGCCACCTTCTCGCCGCCCTCCTCGCATGGGACGGAACAGATATGCTGCGGCACCCAGGCGCAATCCGGCAGCACGCCCACCAGCGCCAGCGTCTGATGCAGGATGGCGGCGCGGCCGTACAGCTCCTTCATCTGCGGTCCGTGCCACTGCGCGTTCGGTGCATACATCTCCCGGATGCGGCCGAACATCCGCCGGTTGAGGACTTCGTGCAGCCCGCGCAGGCACCATGCCTCGGTTTCCGTATGGGCGAGGCTGGTGTCCGCCTCCGCCTCCGGCGGCATCTGACCCAGCATCCGCCCGGGTTCGCCGATGTCCACGGCCTGGTGCCCGCGGCCCAGCATCTCCCGTGCCCGGGTCTCGGCGATGGCGTCTGGGTCCAGGCCGAGCTGGCGCACCAGCCCTAGGCTGTCCGTCACCATCCATTCCCGGTAGATGCGGTTCTCGAACACCATGCAGTCCGCGACGGTGCGGGTGTTGAACGACCGCCCGGTCGCCGGGCCATACAGCCCGGCCTGGGTGTGCCGCCCTGCCCCCGTCACGTAGTGCGACGTGTAAAACCCATCCACGTCATTGCCGCGCCAGATCACCTGCGTCGCCATTCCCCGGCGCTCCGGGAACGTCACCAGCCGCTGGATGGTGTCCTGCACGATGGTCTCGCGGTCGTAGATCGCCCCCAGCGCCGTGTAAAGGACGGCGTTGTGGGTGTAGTGGGTGTAGATCAGCCCGACATCCCGCTCGTCCCAGATGCGATGGGTGCAGCGGACGATGTAGTCCACGATGTCGGTGTAAACCGGGTCGAAGCCGCGCATGCCCTGCCGGCGCGGGCGCGTCGTGGGC
>DASWOJ010000073.1:0-42460 GCA_036398775.1 Acetobacteraceae bacterium | reverse complement strand
TCAGCGCAGAACAGCTTGTGGCGATCCGGGAGGATGCCGGGGATTTCCTGCGCGGCTTGGTGGAGCATGAGGGCCGCACGGTGACGCTGGCGGATGGCAGCAGGGTTCCGCGCCTGCCCGGGCGGGTGTTCTGGATGTGGGATGGGGCGTTCTGCGGGTCCATCAACCTGCGCTTCGTCCCGGGCACGCTCGAACTGCCGCTGCACGTGTCCGGGCATCTGGGCTATGCGGTCGTGCCGTGGAAGCGGCGGCGGGGCTACGCGACCCGGGCGCTCGCGCTGCTGCTGCCGGTCGCGCGGGAGTTCGGGCTGCCGCGCGTGCTGGTCACCTGCGACGAGGGGAATGACGCCTCGCGCCGGGTTATCGAGGCGAATGGCGGCGTCTTCGCGGGCAGGGAGCCGCATCCGGACCAGGACGCCGAGGACAAGCTGCTGTTCTGGGTCAGCACTGCCGATGGAGCCTAGTAGGGAGTCGCGCAGCCAGCGGGTCCAGCACTGTTAGCCAGCCCCCTGCTTGGACCGTCCTGATGGTCGGTGGGCCGTGCTCCACGTCCTTGCGCTGCCGGGCTGCAAAGGCTTCGGTGGCTATCCATCATCCAGCAATCCTGTATGCAGCTATGCCTGAACTGATTTTTGGATTGGCATCGGCCCATGCCGCGCAAGATGTTCCTGTGCATTGACCGGGGTCCAGCATGTCCGCGGGTGCCTTGGTGCTGGTGATCGGCTTCGCCGGCTGGAGCGGGGCGGGCAAGACCACCCTGCTGCGCCGGCTGATCCCGCTGCTGGCCAACGCGGGGCTGCGGGTCTCGACTGTCAAGCATGCCCATCACGGCTTCGACGTGGACCAGCCCGGCAAGGATTCATGGGAGCATCGGCAGGCTGGGGCGCAGGAGGTGCTGGTCGCCTCCGCCGCACGCTGGGCGCTGATGCACGAGCATCGGGATGCGCCGGAGCCGGGCCTGCCGGAGCTGTTGGCGCGGCTGTCCCCGGTGGACCTGGTGCTGGTGGAGGGGTTCAAGCGCGAGGCGCACCCGAAGATCGAGGTGCATCGCGGCGCGTTGGGCAAGCCGCTGCTGCATCCCGGCGATCCTACGATACGCGCGGTGGCATCCGACGTGGCGCTGCCGGGCTGTCCGGTGCCGCTGCTGGACCTGGACGACGTGGCGGCCATCGCTGACGCCGCGCGGAGGGCCGCCGTCCCGGTCGCGGCGGCGTTTTCGGGACGGGATTAGCGCGGCGTGGCGCAACTCAGCGACGATTGCTTCGCGTTTGGCGGCAAGCTGCTGACGGTTGATGGCGCGCTGGCAGCAATTGCGCAGGGAACACGGCCGGTGGTCGGCACGGAGCGGGTGGCACTGCTCGACGCCGACGGGCGGGTGCTGGCGGCGGACCTGCCGGCGCCGATGGACCTGCCGCCGTTCCGCAACTCGGCGGTGGATGGGTATGCCGTGCGCCTGGCTGATTTGGAGCGGCGGGACACGCTGCCGGTGCTGGGCCGGCTGCCGGCTGGCGCCCCGGCGGATGATGCGCTGCCGTCCGGCGCTGCCCGGCGCATCTTCACTGGCGCCGCGATGCCGCCTGGCGCGGACACGGTGTTCATGCAGGAGGATGTGGAGTTGGAGGCGGGCAGGGTGCGCCTGCCGCCCGGCCTCAAGGCCGGGGCAAACACCCGGCCGCAGGGGGAGGACATCGCGGTGGGCGCCCCTGCCTTGGTTGCCGGGCTGCGGCTGCGGCCGCAGGACCTGGCGCTGGCGGCGGCGCTCGGGCTCGATGGACTGGCGGTGCGGCGGCGGGTACGGGTGGCGCTGTTCTCGACCGGGAGCGAGCTGGTGGCGCCGGGCCAGGTGCTGGGGCCGGCGCAGCAGTATGACTCCAACCGCGTGCTGCTGGGCGCGCTGGCGCGGCGGGCTGGGGCCGAGGTGTCCGACCTCGGCATCCTGCCGGACAGCCGCGACGGGATCAGGGCGGCCTTGGCGGGGGCCAGCGAGGGGCATGACCTGGTGCTGACCTCCGGCGGCGTGTCTGCCGGGGAGGAGGACTGGGTGCGCGACGCGGTGCAGGCCGTGGGGACGCTGGCGTTCTGGCGCCTGGCGATCAAGCCGGGGCGGCCCGTTGCGATGGGGCGGGTAGGCGGGGCGGCGTTCATGGGGCTGCCGGGCAACCCGGTGGCGGCGTTCGTCACCTTCGTGCGGATCGCGCGGCCGTTGCTGGCGGCGTTGGGCGGGGAGGCGTTCGTGCCGCCGGTGGGGGTGCCGGTGGCGGCCGGGTTCAGCTACCGCAAGAAGCCGGGGCGGCGGGAGTATGTGCGGGTGCGGGTCACAGGTGGGGAGGATGGGATGCTGCATGCGCGGAAGCATCCGGTGGATGGGGCGGGCGTCCTGACGTCATTGACGGCGACGGATGGGCTGGTGGAGCTTGGCGAGGAGGTTACGGGCGTTTCGCCGGGGATGGCGGTGCGGTTTTTGGCTTATGGCGGGCTGATGTGATTTGCTCCCTCTCCCTGTGGGAGAGGGTTGGGGTGAGGGAAACAGCGACGGCGGAGTTCAGCCCGACGCCGGATCAGGCCGCCGTTGCAAAAATTGAGGCGGGTTCTTGCGGTTTCCCTCACCCCGGCCTCTCCCGGAGGGAGAGGGAGGCGAAGCCTCGTTCCGGGTTAGGCGGTCGGCTTCCGCCAGGTCGTCCGGGGTGTTGACGTTGAAGAATGGGTCCACCGGGGTCGCCGGCCATTCCACCGCAGCCGTCGCGTAGCGTGCCGTGAAGGCGTCTATCTTGCGCATACCGTCCTGCACCGCCGCCAGCAGCGCGTCTCGGACGGACAGGGGCCATAGGCCCACCACTGGATGCGTCCATCCGCCCGATGCCGCACAGGCCAATTCCGCCGTGCCGCGTCCCTCATGCAGCCGCGCCACCAGGTCGGCCGGCATGAAAGGGCAGTCGCCCGGCACCGTCACGATCCAGGCGGCACGGGAGGGGTGCGCCGCCGCCCAGTCCAGTGCGGCGATCACTCCGGCAAGCGGTCCAGGGCGGTCCGGCACCGTGTCCGGCACGACCGGCAGGCCCAGGTCGGCGAAACGCGCCGGGTCGTCGTTGGCGTTCACTGCCAGGCCAGCCACCTGCGGCGACATCTGGCGCACCAGGCGATCCAGCACCCGCTCACCGCCCACCAGCCGCAGCCCCTTGTCGCCGCCGCCCATGCGCCGGGCCAGGCCGCCGGCGAGGATGACGCCCAATGTGGGCGGGGTCATGCGATGTGGCCCTGTGCCGCCGGGTCGGTGTCAGGCGCGGCCAACGGGACCGGCCCTACCTCGAACCCCCGTGCCCGCAGCGCCGCACGGGCGCCGGGTTCGCGCAGCAGGGCCAGCAGGCGCTGGACGGCCGGACGGCCCAGCCGGGACCTGGGAACGACGAGGTCGAACCTCTCGTCCTGCAACGGCAGGAAGCCCAGGGCGTAGTCGCGGGCGACGGTGCGGATGGCGACGCCCCAATCGGCCCGGCCCTGCGCCACCGCCGCGGCAACGGCATTGTGCGACCGGGCCTGCGCCGCGTAGCCCGGCGGCCGCACGCCATCCAGCAACTGGTCTATCAGCACCCGCGTGCCGCTGCCGGCGTTGCGGTTGACCATCAGCGCGTCCGGGTCGGCCAGCGCCGCCGCGACGGCCGCCGTGACGGACTGGCCCTCGAACCGCGGGTCGCCCGGGCGGAACACGACGCCTTGGAGCCGGCCATAGCCTGGGACCAGCTCCATCGCCTCTGTGACGTAAGGGGCGTTGTAGATGCCGGATGCCGGGTCCATCAGGTGGATGCCGGCCACGTCGCACTCGCCGCGGGCTGCCGCGGCCAGGCCGCCCATGCTGCCGACGGCCAGCGACTTCACTGAGAAACCCTCGGTGTCCAGCAGGCCGACCAGCAGGTCCAGGCCGGCGCATTGGCTGCCGATTACCACCAGGTCCGCCGCCGGCGTGCCGCCGCCGACCAGCCGCACCTGGACCGGCGTGCCCGCGGCCACGGACTCCACGCCTGCAGGCACGGCGAAGAAGCCGTCCGCCTGGGTGAAGCTGGTGACGGCGCCGGACCCCTTGGCCGTGGGATAGGCGGCCAGGCCGCCGCCGGGCGCCTCGATCAGCGAGACCATGACGTATTCCGTCCGCCCCCGCTCCGAGCCGATGCGCAGGGGCAGGACGGCGTCCACCATGTGCTGGCGCTCGGGCGGCAGGCCGGCGAAGGCGCGCAGCACCGGCGCCACGAACTCGTGGAAGGTGAAGATGGCCGAGGTGGGGAAGCCCGGCAGCACTGCCACGGGCTTGTTGTGCTGCACCGCCAGGCATAGCGGCTTGCCGGGCTTGAGTGCGACGCCGTGCACGACGATCCCCGGTGCGTCCAGCCGGGCCACGGCCTGGTGCGCCAGGTCGCCGGCGCCCTTGGAGGTGCCTCCCGACAGCAGCACCATGTCGCCAGCGGCAAGGGCTGCGTCCAGCGCCGCCGACAGGGCCGCCGGGTCGTCCGGGACGATGCCGAGAGGGACGGGGATGCCGCCCAGCTCCTCCACCGCGGCGGCCAGGATGGCGGCGTTGCTGTCATACACCTGGCCCGGACGGATCGGCGTGCCGGGCGCCACAAGCTCGTCGCCGGTGGAGAAGATCGCCACGCGGGGGCGGCGCCAGACGTTGACCTGCGCGACGCCGACTGCGGCCAGCATGCCGATCTCGCGGGACGACAGCAGCTTGCCGCGGCGGAGCACCGTCTCGCCCAGCCCCATGTCGGACCCGGCGGCGGCGATGAATGCGCCGGGGGCGGCGGGACGGCTGACCTCGACGGACAAGGGCGGGCCGTCCCGCAACTCGGTTTGCTCGACCATCACCACGGCGTCGGCGCCGCGCGGCACCATGCCGCCGGTGGCGATGGCGCTGGCCCAGCCCGGCGTGACCGCGGTCCTGGGCTGCACGCCGGGCGTCAGCACGGCCGGGGTCAGCGCCAGGACGGCAGGCGCCTCGTCGTCCGCGTCCTCGGTGTCCTCCGCGCGCAGGGCGAAGCCGTCCACCCCGGCGCGGTCGAAGCCTGGCACGTCCACCGGCGCCAGCACGTCCGCCGCCAGCACGCGGCCGCGAGCCTGGGTCAACGATACGGTTTCGGCGCCGAGCGGGGCGAGGGTGAGGTGGCGGCGGAAGCGCGCCTCGGCCTCGTCGCGGGACACGACATCGAGGAACTGCTCCTGCCGCGCGGCGCGGCGCAGCACCTCGGCGGCGGCCGTCATGCCGGGCAATGCACGGTTACGGCGGCGCCCGCGGGGTAGCCTTCCCCACCCTCGGGCACCATCAGCCAGCCATCGGCAAGGACGGCGCGGCCCAGGCCGCCGCTGTCCGCTGGGCCGAGCGGGGTGGCCCGGCCACCGTGCAACCGAACCCGCACCATGTCGGTGCAGCCGATGGCGGACGTGACCTTGCGCTCCAGCACAGCCGGCCGTTGCAGATGCGCCGGGGCGTCTGCCCAGCCGCCGAGCCGCCTGATGGCCGGTCCCGCCAGCACCTCGTAAACCGACAGTGCCGCCAGCGGCGATCCCGGGAGCAGCACGGCCGGCACGCCGCCGAGCCGGCCCAGCCCCGCCGTGTCCCCGGGACGGAAGGCGATCCCGTGCAGGTCGAGCACTCCGCCCGCCGCGGTGAACCGGTGCGGCATGTCGTCATCCATGCCGCAGCCTGTGCGGCCCGCCAGCAGCACCAGGTCCGCGCCGGCGTGGGACGCGGCCTCGATGCCGGATGGGACAATCGCCACTCCCCCGTCGCGCGCCACGAGGGCGCGCAGCATGGGCGTCAGCACGTCCGGTCCGGATTTCGGTCCGGCTGCCACGAGGGCGACGCGCGGGCGCCGGACAGCCTGGATGACCGTCATGTCCAGCAGGGCCAGCAGCGCCAGGCTTTCGGGGCGCAGCAGGCCGGGCAGGGGCGCGTCACCTTCTGCGCCGCGCCGCTCGACGCCGGCGCCGCGCGGCACTGGCGTCAAGGCCAGGAAAGCCGGCCCTTGGCGGCCGACGCTGGCGAAGGCGGCGACGGCGTCCGTGCCGGGCGGCAGCGGCTCGCCGCTGGCAACCGGTATGGCGGATGGAAGCGGCAGCGGGTTGTAGCCGCTGGCGCCCAGGGTTTCCGCGGCATGGACTGCGTAGCCGTCGGTGCCGGCGCGGTCCGCAAGAGGCCAAGGTCCGCCCGGCGGTCCTGACGTCAGAACCCTGCCTAGGGCGTCGGGCGCCGGAACGGGTTCGGAGGGCAGGACGGCGACATGGGCCTTGATCCAGTCCAGCGCCACGGAGAGCGGCGCACGGCTGCCGAACCCTATTCCGCGCGCATCGGGGCTGCGCGCATCGGGGCCGCGCGCATCGGGCGGCATCAGGGCAACCTGCCCGCGTCCCTGGCGCCGCGCAGAGCCTCGGTGATGATGTCCCGCTTGTTTTGCAGGTGCCGGGCCAGCAGGGGGCCGAGCGCGTCGGCATCCCTTCGGGTCAGCGCAGCCAGGATGGCGTCATGCTCGTCCATCGCTGTCTGCCACCGGTCCGACCGGATGCGGTTGCTCATGTAGCGGGCGCGGGTGATGCGTCCGGCCAGCCCGGCATGGGTCGTTGCCAGCACGGGATTGCCTGCCGCACGCATGATCGCGGCGTGGATGGCTTGGTTCAGCGCGAAGTAGCCCGGCAATTCCCCGCGCAGGAAATGGGCATACATGCGGTAGTGCATCCCTTGGACCTCTGCCAGTTCCGCCGGGCCGATGCGCTGGCAGGCCAGGCGCCCGCCCTCGGCTTCCAGGGCGGCGATGACCTCGAACAGGTGGACCAGGTGCTCGTCGTCCAGCGTCGCCACCCGGGCGCCCCGGTTGGGCAGCAGATCCACCAGCCCCTCGGCGGCCAGCACTTTCAGGCATTCGCGCAGGGGCGTGCGGGACACCTTGAAGCGGGCGCACAGCTCGCGTTCGGGGACACGGACGCCGGGCAGCAGGTCGCCCTCGTTGATGAGGGTGCGCACGCCGTCCAGCAGGCCCTCATGCAGGGACGGTGCGGGCGGGAACGCATGGACGACGTTGCTGGGCGCGGTGTTTGACATTCGCCTCCAGCATAATGCGTCGCATGTTGAGTGCAAATTTAATAACAAACTTTGGCCTTGTATCCGGCGGCGCTCGCGTGCCATGACGCTTTTGCATTCATTTTTGGGAGGACGTCATGGCGTTCAAGAGCGGCCGGCATTTCCTGCAGATACCTGGTCCCAGCGCCGTTCCGGACCGCGTCCTCCGAGCGATGGATTCGCCGACGATAGACCACCGCGGGCCGGAGTTCGCGGTGCTGGGCAAGGCCGTGCTGACCGGCCTGCGCACGGTGTTCGGCACGGCGGGCACGGTCGTCATCTATCCGGCGTCCGGCACCGGCGCGTGGGAGGCGGCCATCGTCAACACGCTGCGCCCAGGCGACCGGGTGCTGATGTATGAGACCGGCCATTTCGCGACGCTGTGGCGGACGATGGCCGGGCGCTTCGGATTGCAGGTGGATTTCGTTCCCGGAGACTGGCGCCACGGGGTGGACCCGGCGGATGTCGAGGCACGGCTGCGCGACGACGCAGGCCACGCGATCACGGCAGTCATGGTCGTGCACAACGAGACCAGCACCGGCGTCACCAGCCGCATTCCCGAGGTGCGCGCGGCGATGAACCGCGCCGGGCACCCGGCGCTGCTGATGGTGGACACGATTTCCTCGCTCGGGTCGGTGGACTACCAGCACGATGCCTGGGGGGTGGACGTGACCGTCTCGGGATCGCAGAAGGGTCTGATGCTGCCGCCGGGGCTGAGCTTCAACGCCGTGTCGGCCAAGGCGATGGCTGCGTCGGAGAAGGGCGGGATGCCGCGCTCATATTGGGACTGGCGGGACATGCTGGGGCCGAACGCGAACGGCTATTTTCCTTACACGCCTGCCACCAACATGCTGTATGGCCTCAAGGAAGCCCTGGCCATGCTGCAGGAGGAGGGCCTGCCGAACGTGTTCGACCGGCACGCCCGGCATGCCGCCGCGACCCGTGCCGCCGTGCGCGCCTGGGGACTGGAGATACTGTGCCAGGATGCGCGCGAGTACTCGCCGGTGCTGACCGGCGTGCTGATGCCGGAGGGGCATGACGCGGATCACCTGCGGGCGGTGATCCTGGAGAATTTCGACATGTCGCTGGGCCAGGGGCTGGCGAAGGTCAAGGGCAAGGTGTTCCGCATCGGCCATCTGGGGCATTTCAACGACCTGCAACTGATGGGAACCTTGGGTGGGGTTGAGATGGGGCTGCACGCGGCTGGCGTCCCGCACCGGCAGGGCGGCGTCGCAGCTGCGATGGACGTGTTGGCCGGACGGACCAGCGCCGAGCAACAAAAAGCAGCTTGACGGCGAGAACTGGACCCGTATTGAGGCTGAAGCTTGAAAATCAAGCTTGAAGAAAAGAGGCTATGATGGCGAACCGGCGCTGGACTCCGAGCAGCAACGTGCTGCTGCTGCTTTGCTTGATGTATTTCATAACTTACGTGGATCGTGTGAACATCAGCACGGCGGCCGGTGCATTCAAAGCCGATCTTGGGTTGAGCAACACGCAGCTTGGCTTCGTGTTCTCCGCCTTTGCTTATCCTTATTTGATCTGCCAAGTCATCGGCGGCTGGTTCGGCGACCGGTTCGGCGCGCGCCGAACCCTGATCGTCTGCGGGCTGATCTGGTCGGTTGCGACCATCATGACGGGGCTTATCGGAGGACTTTGGAGCCTGGTCGCCGCACGGATGCTGCTGGGCCTGGGAGAGGGCGCGACGTTTCCGACCGCGACGCGCGCCATGTCCACCTGGCTGCCCGGCGGCAAGTCCGGCTGGGCGCAGGGCATCACCCATGCTGCGGCGCGGCTGGGCAACGCCATCACCCCGCCGGCCGTCGTTGCGCTGATCGCGTTGGTGTCCTGGCGCGGCTCGTTCGTCGTCATGGGCGTCATCAGCCTGGTCTGGGTCGCAATCTGGGCCTGGTATTACCGGGACGACCCCCGCACCCATTCCGCGGTGACGCCCGCCGACCTGGAGCGGATGCCGCCGCCGCGCACCATCGCCGCACAGCGCGGGCCGACGCCGTGGGGGCCGTTGCTGCGCCGGATGGCGCCCGTCACCTTCGTCTATTTCTGCTACGGCTGGACGCTGTGGACCTTCCTGACATGGGTGCCGCAGTTCATGCTGAACGCCTACAAGCTGAACCTGAAGGACTCCGCGCTGTTTGCCGCCCTGGTGTTCGGCGGCGGCGTGGTTGGCGACGCGTTGGGCGGCTGGCTGTCGGACTATATCCTGCGGCGGACCGGCTCGCTGGTGCGGGCGCGGCGCGACCTGGTGATCTTCGGCATGGTCGGGTCGCTGGCCTGCTCCGCGCCGATCCTGTTCATCACCGATCCGATGATGGCGGCGCTGTCGCTGGGCGGCGCGTTCTTCTTCGCCGAGCTGACGATCGGGCCTATGTGGGCCATCCCGATGGACATCGCCCCGGCCCATTCAGGGACTGCGAGCGGGTTGATGAACACCGGGTCTGCGTTGGCGGCCATCATCTCGCCGCTGGTGTTCGGCTACATCATCGACCGGACCGGCGACTGGTCGCTGCCGTTCTGGGGCACGATGGCGTTGCTGGTGGTCGGCATCGTCGCCGCGTTCTGGATGCGTCCGGACCGCACCTTTGCCGCCGATGCCGCGTCGGCGCCACGGGGAGTGCCGAAGGTTGCCTGACGGAACCCACGCCGCGCCGGGCCGGACGCCTGGCGCAACGCCGCTCGGCGACCCGCGCCTGGCGCAGCGGCTGCGGCGGGAGGTGGACGGCGACGTGCTGTTCAGCCGGGCCGACCGCGGGCGGTATGCGACGGACGCCTCGATCTACCAGGTCGAGCCGGTGGGCGTCGTCGTGCCACGCACGACCGAGGGCGCCGCCGCGGCCATCGCCATAGCGCGGGAGCATGGCGTTCCCGTCTTGCCGCGCGGCGGGGGCACCAGCCAGTGCGGCCAGACCGTCAACCGCGCGCTGGTGATTGACTGCACCAAGCACCTGCGCCGCGTGGTGGAGGTGGATGCGGCGGCGCGCACCGCCATCGTCGAGCCTGGCCTGGTGCTGTCGCACCTGAACCTGGCGTTGAAGCCGCACGGGCTGTTCTATCCCGTGGACCCCAGCACCAACGCCCGCTGCACCCTGGGCGGCATGGCGGGCAACAACTCCTGCGGCTCAAAGAGCATCCGATACGGCCTGATGGCCGACAACGTGCAGGCGATTGACGCGGTCCTGGCCGATGGCACGCAGGCCCGCTTTGGCCCTGGCCCGGAGATGGCTGGGCCAGCCGCGGACCTGGTGGCCCGCCTGCATGCGCTGGGCGACGCCGAGGCCGACGAGATTGCCGCGCGCTTTCCCATGCAACTGCGCCGGGTCGGCGGCTACAACATCGAGGCGCTGACCCCCGCAGCCCGCGCAGAGGGCCGCGGCAACCTGGCCCGGCTGCTGGTGGGATCGGAAGGCACGCTCGCCTTCACCGCGCGGCTGCACCTGCACCTGCAGCCGCTGCTGCCGCGCAAGGTGCTGGGGGTCTGCCAGTTCCCGACCTTCCGCGCGGCGATGGAAGCGTCCCGCCACCTGGTCACGCTGCAGCCGGAAGCGGTCGAGTTGGTGGACCGCACCATGATAGACCTGGGCCGCGGCATCCCGATCTACGCCCCGACCATTGACCGCATGGTGCGCGGCCAGCCCGACAGCCTGCTGATCGTCGAGTTCCACGGGTATGAGGACGGCCCGCTGCTGGCCAAGCTGGCGGAGCTGGACGCCATGATGGCCGACCTCGGCTGGCCCGGCGCCGTCGTCCGCGCCACTGACCCTGGCTTCCAGGCTGCCATCGCCGAGGTGCGGGAGGCCGGGCTGAACATCATGATGTCCATGCGCGGCGACGGCAAGCCGGTGTCGTTCATCGAGGACTGCGCCGTGGGCCTGGACGACCTGGCCGAGTATACCGAGCGCTTGAACGAGGTGTTCGCCAAGCACGGCACCAAGGGCACCTGGTATGCCCATGCCAGCGTCGGCTGCCTGCACGTCCGCCCCGTCCTCAACATGAAGGACCCGGCCGATGTCCGCACCATGCGCGCCGTCGCCGAGGAGTGCTTCGCGCTGGTGCGCGAGTACAAGGGGTCGCATAGCGGCGAGCACGGGGACGGGATCGTCCGCAGCGAGTTCCATCAGGAGATGTTCGGGTCCCGCATCGTCAAGGCGTTCGAGGCGGTGAAGGACGCCTTCGACCCCGGCGCGCTGCTGAATCCCAACCGCATTGTCCGCCCGCCGCGGATGGATGACCGCAGCCTGTTCCGCTATGGGCCGGACTATGCCGCCGACCCGGCGTTCACCCCGGCGCTGGACTGGTCCGGCTATCCGGGGCCGCAGGGCGGGATGCTGTCGGCAGTCGAGATGTGCAACAACAATGGGACCTGCCGCGGCTTCCATGCCGGGACCATGTGCCCGAGCTACCGCGTGACGCTCGAGGAGCAGCATCTGACCCGGGGACGCGCCAACACGTTGCGCCTGGCCTTGACGGGGCAGTTGGGCGCGGACGCGATGGCCGGGGACGATGTGGCGGAGGCGCTGTCGCTGTGCGTGTCCTGCAAGGCATGCAAGCGGGAGTGCCCGACCGGCGTGGACATGGCAAAGATGAAGGTCGAGGCGCTGGCCGCCCGGGCCGCCCGGCATGGCGTGCCCATGCGCGCCCGGCTGGTGGCGGAGCTGCCGCGGCTGGCCCGCATTGCGTCGAGGATGGCGCCGCTTGCCAACCTGCGGAACCGGGTGGGGCTGCTTCGCCGGTTGGGCGGACGTATCGGCCTGGCGCCGGAGCGGCCCTTGCCGGCCTGGAGCAGCGATCCGTTCCGCGACAGCGAGGCGATGGCTGCGCCGGCGCCGCGCGGCGACGTGCTGCTGCTGGCCGACACCTTCAACCGCTACTTCGAGCCGGAGAACCTGCGTGCTGCCGTGCGGGTGCTGCGTGCCGCCGGGTTCCGGGCGGTGCTGCCGCAAGCTAAGGGCCGGCCGGTTTGCTGCGGGCGGACCTACCTTTCGGCGGGAATGGTGGACCGCGCCCGGCAGGAGGCTGCGCGCACCCTGGCGGCGCTGGACGGACCGCTGCCGGTGGTCGGGCTGGAGCCGTCTTGCCTGCTGACGCTGCGCGACGAGTTCAGGTCGCTGCTGCCTGGGGTGGCTGCCGAGGCGCTGTCCAACCGGGCGATGCTGCTCAGCGAGTTCCTGGCCCGGCATGACGCGAAGCTGGACCTGCACGAGGTGGCTCCGCGGGCGCATGTGCACGGGCATTGCCACCAGAAGGCGTTCGGCGCCTTTCCGGATGCGGTGGCGGCGCTGCGCCGCGTGCCGGGACTGGACGTGCAGCCGATCCAGTCGTCGTGCTGCGGCATGGCCGGCGCGTTCGGCTACCAGTCGGAAACGCAGGACGCATCGCGTGCGATGGCCGAGGCGGGGCTGCTGCCGGCGGTGCGGGCGGCGGCCGGGGACGACCTGATCGTGGCGGACGGCACGTCCTGCCGCCATCAGATCGCCGACCTGTCGGGTCGGCGGGCGGTGCACTCGGTGCAGGTGCTGGACCGGGCGTTGCGGGGCGGGGCGGATCGGCAGGGCGGCGCCCGCTCGTAGCACGCGGCCCCGGGCGCCAGCGCCGGCTGCATCAGAACCGAGCCTCCGCCGCCGAGGGAGTCGGCCAGTGCGTCGTGGCGGATGCACCCGTCCGTTGTCAGGCGTCGCGCCGCACTGGCGCCCGGGCCTGTAAAGCTGGGTGTGGCGGTGCCGTACGGGCAGCTTGTCTGTGCCACATGAGCAACTTGCTTGTGCCGCAGCGCAGGCAACTGGCCAGGGCAAGGCTGACCAGCGTGACGGCGGCGCGCTTCTTGGGCCATGATGGCGGGACGGCATAGCCATCAAGCACCAAAGCCGAACAGGGAGGGCGTATATTGCCGAATCTCGCCAGCCAACTTGCCGTGGCGGCAGGCCTTGCCGCCTGCCTCATGCTGCCGGCCCAGGCCCAGCCCAAGCTGGGCGATCCGCCGGAAGCGTCGAACATGCGCCTGGTCGGCGCCGATGGCCTGCAGGCGCGCAGTGCCTACCAGCCCACGATCCACCAGCAGGGCAACCGCTGGATCGCCTATATCGGCCATCACGGCGGCAGCGACGACATCCCGAACCCGGTCAATCCCATGACCGGAAAAGAGGAGCCGAACGGCACCTCGATCGTAGACGTGACCGACCCGGCGCACCCGCGATACCTCCGTCACATCCCCGGCCAGCCCGGCAAGTACGAGGGCGGCGGCGGGCAGATGGCGCGGGTGTGCGACGGCGCGCAACTGCCCAAGGGGGACCGGAGCGCGGTTTATTTGCTCCGCACCTTCGGCAGCGAGGCGCACGAGATCTGGAACGTCGCGGACCCGGAGAATCCGGTGCTGCTCACCCGCATCGCCGGGTTGAAGGACACCCACAAAAGCTGGTGGGAGTGCGATACCGGCATCGCCTACCTGGTATCTGGCGCTCCGGACTGGCGCACGCGGCGGATGACGCAGGTCTATGACCTCGGCGATCCGGCGCACCCCGTAAAGATACGCGACTTCGGCTTGCCGGGGCAGGAGCCTGGCTCCACCGGCGCGGTGCCGACCGAGCTGCACGGGATGATCTCGACGGGGACGCAGGGCAACCGCATCTACTTCGGCTATGGCACCGACAAGGGCGGCGTCCTGCAGATCGTGGACCGGGACAAGCTGCTGCACGGCCCGGCGGCGCCGACGCCCGAGAACCTGCGGTCCCCCGAGGTCGGCCGCCTGGTGATGACCTCCAGCAACGGCGCCCATACGACCTTTCCGATGCTGGATATGCCGATCCCCGAGTTTGCCGGCGACAAGGAGGGCAGCCGCCGCGACATGGTCATGATCGTGGACGAGGCCATCGCCAACGAATGCAACGAGCCGCGCCAGATGGTATGGTTCGCCGACATCAGCATCGAGAACCGGCCGATGATGGTCTCCAACTACACCGCCGCCGAGAAGCCGGGCCGCTTCTGCGAGCGCGGCGGGCGGTTCGGGTCGCATTCGTCCAACGAGAGCATGGCGCCGGTGTTCTACAAGAAGATGGCCTTCATCAGCTTCTTCAACGCCGGGGTGCGGGCGCTGGACATACGCGATCCCTACAGCCCGAAGGAGGTCGGCTACTTCATTCCGTCCATCACGGCGGCGACGGACAAGCGCTGCGTGACGGTGGACGGCGCCCCCCGGTGCAAGACGGCGATCCAGACCAACAACGTGGAGACGGATGCGCGGGGCTACGTCTATATCGTGGACCGCGCCAACACCGGGCTGCACATCCTTGAGTTGACCGGCCCGGCCCGGGAAGCCGCCGGGCTGCCATGACCCGGCGGGCACGGCTGGGCGCCGCGTTGGGCTTGGCCGTGGCGGCTGCGGGGGCTGCCGCCGCGGTGCCGCGCGGCGGACCGTCCCAGGCGGGGCAGGGAGGCTGGCAGGAGATACGGTGGCCCTTCCCGCGCGACGCCTGGCCGGCGGGCCGTGCATTCCGCTGCGTGGGCGCTGCCTGCGGCGGGGCGATGGAGGTGTATGTCCGGCCCAAGGTGGGATTCTGCAACTGCGCCACCGGGGTCAGCGGGGATGCGGAGGTGGACGGGGTCAGCGACCTTGACATGATCAGCCAGGATTTCCGGCCGCTCGCTTCGGGCGAGCCGGTAGTGGCCGGCGGGATGCCGGGCCGGGTGCGCCGCTACGTGCTGACGACAGGGGATGGCAGGGAACACATGGCGGCGGGCTTCGCGCTGTCCGCCAGGTGCGACCTGATTGCGGCCGCGGCGCTTGGGCCTGCCGCCGGAACCGACGCCGCCCGGGATGCCATCGTGGCGCTGTTGGCAAGCCCGGGGGTCGCCGGCTGGATCGGGTCGAAGCTGGGCAAGGCCTGATGGACGCCGGCGCCGTCCGGCAACTGGCAGGGATGCGCGGCGCGGTGGCCGTGGGCTGCGGGACGCGCGCCGCGTTCAGGACCGCGTCAGCCCGGCAGCGGTGCCCGTTGGCGCCGCACACGTTCCGCCGCCGTGAGACGCGGCTGCTGCTTGATCCCGGAGGTTGGACATGCGTGACCTGAACGAGCACACGATCACATCTGCCGTGCTGGAGCGCTTTGCCGGCACGCCCGACCCGCGGCTGAAGGCCGTTATGGCAGGCCTTGTGACGCACCTGCACAACTTCGTCCGCGAGGTGGAGCCGACGTTCGACGAGTGGCAGCACGCCATCGCCTACCTGACCCGCGCCGGCCAGATGTGCAGCGGCACGCGGCAGGAGTTCATCCTGCTGTCGGACGTGCTGGGCGTGTCCATGCTGGTGGATGCGATCAACCACCGGATGCCGGCGGGGGCGACGGAGACGACGGTGCTCGGCCCGTTCCACGTCATGGACGTGCCGTTCGTGGCCAATGGCGCGGACATTGGCGCCGGGCTGCCGGGGGAGAGGCTGTTCGTCCAGGGATCGGTGTCCTCCGCTGGCGGCGATCCGTTGGCCGGCGCCGTGCTGGAGATCTGGCAGTCCGACAGCGACGGCTTCTACGACGTGCAGCGGCCGGAGTTGGCGGGTCCGACGCTCCGTACCCGGCTGCGTGCGGACGGGGAGGGCCGGTTCCATTTCTGGAGCATCATGCCGACCCCCTACCCCATTCCCGATGATGGCCCGGTCGGCGACCTGCTGGATGCCACGGAGCGCCACCCGTGGCGGCCGGCGCACCTGCACTTCATGATCTCGGCGGAGGGGCACGAGCAGTTGGTGACGCACATCTTCGTCGCCGGCGGGCCTTACCTCGACAGCGATGCGGTGTTCGGGGTGAAGGAGTCGCTGATCCAGGAGTTCACCCACCAGGCACCGGGGCGCGCCCCGGACGGCACGCAGGTGGAGGTGCCGTGGCGGATGCTGTCGTACGGCTTCGGCCTGAAATCGCTGCATGCCCCGGAGTTGGCGACGCAGGGCTGATACTGACCGCCATTTGCTTTGAGCGTTCTGGCCGGCGGCCTTCGGCGCATGAAGCCACGACGCAGTGCTGCGGGGCGGCGTATGGCGCCTTCGCTTCTACGCCCTACGAGGCTTGCCGGAAAATGGCCGGGGCAGGTGGTGGCTGGTGTGAGCCAAGCCTTTAGAGCCGGAACCCGGCGCGCATTGTCGGAACTAGGTGACGGTCCCGCAAGGCCGCCTTATTCCGCATGCGCCGATGGGTCCCGCCAGGCGCGCTCGAACGGCAGGCGCCAGGCGTGCGGGGCGATGAGCTGGTGGATGGATTTCGGCCCCCATGACCCCGTTGCATAAAGCCGAACCGGGGGCGGCGCCGTCAGCAATGGCTCGGACAGCTCCCATAGCCGCTCGATTCCCTGGGACGTGGTGAACAGGGTGTGGTCGCCCCGCATGGCATCGAGGATCAGCCGCTCATAGGCTTCCAGCACGTCGCCGATGCGGCCGGTGTCGTTCATGGCGAATTGCAGGCTCAGCTTGTCCAGGCGCATGCCGGGGCCGGGCCGCTTGCCGTAGAACGACAGCGACATCTTCGACGCGTCGGCCAGGTCGAAGGTCAGGTGGTCCGGCCCCTGGGCGCCGACGCCGGAGCCGACCGGGAACATGCTCTTCGGCGGCTCGCGGAAGGCGATGGAGATGATGCGCTGCCCCTCCGCCAGCCGCTTGCCAGTGCGCAGGAAGAACGGCACGCCGGCCCAGCGCCAGTTATCGATCTGGCATCGCAGGGCGATGAAGGTTTCGGTGTCGGATTCCGGGTCCACGCCGTCCTCGGCCCGGTAGCCGACATACTGGCCGCGCACGACGTGGCTCGGGTCGAGTGGCAGCATGGAGCGGAACACCTTGTTCTTCTCCTCGCTGATCGAGACCGGTTCCAGCGCCGTGGGCGGCTCCATTGCCATGAAGCCGAGGATCTGGAACAGGTGGGTCACCACCATGTCGCGGAACGCCCCGGTCGCCTCGTAGAAGCCGGTCCGCTTGCCTAGGCCCAGGGTTTCCGGCACGTCGATCTGCACGTGGTCAATGAAGGTCCGGTTCCAGATCGGCTCGAACAGGCCATTGGCGAAGCGGAAGGCGAGGATGTTCTGCGCCGGCTCCTTGCCGAGGAAGTGGTCAATGCGGAAGATCTGCTGCTCCTCGAACACCTCGTGCAGCCTGGCGTTCAGCGTCACGGCGCTGGCGAGGTCGGTGCCGAACGGCTTTTCCATGATGATGCGGGAGCCTTCGACCAGGCCGGCCTCCTGCAGCAGCCGCACCGCCGGCAGCGCGGCGCTGGGCGGCACGCTGAGGTAGTGGATGTGCTGGGCGTCGCCGCCCAGGGCGCGCCCGGCCCCCTCGACCGCCTGCCGCAGCGGCAGGGCGCCGGCACCCATCGGCACGTAATCCAGGTTCTCGGCGAAGGCGGTCCAGTCGGCCTCGTCCACCTTGCGGCTGGAGAACTGGTCCAGCGCCTTGCGCGCCAGGGTGCGGAAGCCGTCGGCGTCCATGTCGTCCAGCGACATGCCGACGATGCGGCAGCCCGGGATGAAGCCGCCCCTGACCAGGTGGAACAAGCCCGGCAGCAGCTTGCGCTGGGACAGGTCGCCGGTTGCGCCGACCAGGGTGACGACCTGCGGCAGCCTGGGACCGACGCCGGGGGGTATCTTCTTCATGCATCCATCCTGCTATGTGGCGCCGGATGGGATGTTGACCCGCTCCCGTGCCGGGTCAACAGCGATAGGGCGCTTCTTCAGCCTTCGTCCCGCAGCGCCGTCGTATCAATGCCGAGGTGCGGCAGCGTAGCCGCCGAAAGCCGTTCACCGAACCGTACAACTGTCTCCCTGGCATAGCTGCCGTCCGCAGGCGCCCAATACTGGCGAACGATCTGCCCCGAAAGGTCAACGACCCAGTACTCGGGAATGCCTCCCGCCGCGTAAACCTGACGCTTGCGGCCGAGGTCGTCCTCAAGCGTCGTGTCCGAGACTTCGACTACCAGTTGGACATGCTCGACAGGTACTGGACCGGCACCCCGATGCACATCCCAGACGAACACATCGGGCATCGGGACCTCGCGCTCGCCGATGCGGACCGAGCCTTCCGAGGCAACCCCCAACGCCGAGCCGGCGGCGCGTAGTTCGTCGCGGAGCGCGTCGTATATTGCGGACTTGGCGAGGAGGTGCGGCCGATACTGCGGGTTCATTTGGCAGAGCACCCCGTCACGCAGCTCGATGCGCGGGAGACCTGCGAGTGCCCCCCGTGCTGCCATGGCTTCAAGCTGCTCGGCGGTGACGCGGAGCAGCGGCGCAGCCGAGCCGAGTGGAATTTGCGCGCCCATGCCCCGAGACTATGGAGGGCGGCAGGACGCTGCAAGCGGATCAACCCCACCCACGACCTGTCGCGCGCAGGCGATGCAGGCGTTGACCCCCGGCCCAAGAGCCATGATGCTCCGCGCAATCATCCTGAAAGGGCCGATCATGCTCCGCACCCTCCTGCTTGCCGGCGCCGCCGTGCTGTCGCTGTCTGCGGCCCAGGCCAAGACGCTCGTGTATTGCTCCGAAGGCTCGCCTGAGAACTTCAACCCGCAGCTCAACACCACGGGCACCACGTTCGACGCGACCCACCCGGTGTATGGGCGGCTGGTAGAGTTCAAGCCGGCCTCGGTCGAGATCGAGCCGGGGCTGGCGGAGCGGTGGGACGTGTCGGAGGACGGCAAGACCGTCACCTTCCACCTGCGCCACGGGGTCAAGTGGCAGTCCAGCGCCACCTTCAAGCCGACGCGCGAGTTCAACGCCGACGACGTGCTGTTCAGCTTCAACCGCATGGCCCGGGAGGACCACCCGTATCACAAGGTCTCTGGCGGCAGCTACGACTACTGGGGCGACCTTGGCCTGAACACGCTGGTGGAGTCGATGGACAAGGTGGACGACTACACCGTACGCATCGCGCTCAAGACGCCTAACGCGCCGTTCGTGTCCGACATGGCGATGGAGTTCGCCTCCATCCTGTCGGCCGAATACGGCGCGGCGCTGATGAAGGCCGGCCATCCCGAGCAGATTGACCAGGTGCCGGTCGGCACGGGACCGTTCAGCTTCGTCGCCTACCAGCGCGACGCCACCGTGCGGTATCGCCGCTTCGACGATTTCTGGGGGGAGAAGGCGCATCTCGATGCGCTCGTGTTCTCCATCAACAAGGATCCGGCGGTGCGGCTGGCCAAGCTGCGGGCCAATGAGTGCCAGGTGTCGGCCTACCCGGCGCCGGCGGACCTGCCGGGCATCCGGGCGGACCCGGCGCTGCAACTGATGGACCAGCCCGGGCTGAACATCGGCTACCTCGCGTTCAACGTGACCAAGAAGCCGTTCGACGACAAGCGCGTGCGGCAGGCGATCAACATGGCGATTGACCGCAAGGCGATCCTGGACGCGGTTTATCTCGGCGCCGGGGAGCCGGCGCGGAACCTGATCCCGCCCACGGTCTGGTCGTGGGACAAGGACGTGCCGTTCTACCCATTCGACCCTGCCGCGGCGAAGAAGCTGCTGGCGGATGCCGGGTTGCCCGACGGGTTCGAGACGGAGCTTTGGGCGATGCCGGTGCAGCGGCCCTACAACCCCGACGCCCGCCGCATCGGTGAGCTGATGCAGGCGGACCTCGCCAAGGTCGGCATCAAGGCGCGCATCGTCAGCTACGAGTGGGGCGAGTATCGCAAGCGCGTGCAGCAGGCCGAGCACACGATGGCGGAGTTGGGCTGGACCGGGGACAATGGCGATCCGGACAATTTCTTCGTCCCGCTGTCCGGCTGCGCCGCGGCCCGCATCGGTGGCGGCAGCAGCACCAAGTGGTGCAACAAGCAGTTCGACGACCTGGTGAACAAGGCCGTCACCCTGACCGACAAGGGGGAGCGCACCAAGCTGTATGAGCAGGCGCAGGTGCTGATGCACGAGGAGGCGCCGTTCTTCCTGATCGCCCACTCCGTCGCCTTTCAGCCGATGCGGAAGGAGGTGCTGAACTACCAGATGTCCCCGTTCGGCCGGCACACCTTCGACCGCGTGGACTTGAAGTAGGGGCGGGGACGGCTGACTTGCGGCCATCCCGTGGCTGCCCAGGCCGAGCCGTCGTAGCGAGCCGCGTGCGGCGTGGCACTCCAACCAGGCTGTGTGTTGCCTGGCGCTGGGTTGCCGTGCCGCTGCGCCGCTCGCAATGACGGCATTCCTTCGGGCCGCGTAACCCATGCTCCGCCTCCTGGCCCGGCGCTTGGCGCTGATCGTGCCGACATTCATCGGCGTCACGCTGCTGGGCTTCGTCCTGATCCACGCCGTGCCCGGCGATCCCGTCGAGGTGCGCACCGGCGAGCGCGGCATCACGCCGGAGCGGCTGGCCTACTTCCGGCACGAGATGGGCCTGGACCAGCCGCTGTGGCGGCAGTTCCTGACCTATGAGGCAGGGCTGGTGCAGGGCGACCTGGGCCGCAGCGTGAAGACCCAGGCGAGCGTGTGGACCGAGTTCACGACCTTCTTCCCCGCGACGCTGGAGCTGTCGCTGTGCGCCCTGTTATTCGCGGTCGTCGTCGGCCTGCCGCTGGGGGTGATGGCGGCGGTGCGGCGCGGGTCGGCGATGGACTACGGACTGATCGGCGTCGCGGTTACCGGGGCGTCCATGCCGATCTTCTGGTGGGGGCTGATGGCGATCCTGATCTTCTCGGTATGGCTGGGCTGGACGCCGGTGTCCGGGCGGATCGGCGACCTGTATTACATCGAGCCGGTCACGGGCTTCCTGCTGATTGACAGTTGGCTGGCGGGCGACCCTGGCGCGTTCCGCTCCACCGTGCAGCACCTGATCCTGCCGGCGATCGTGCTGGGCACCATACCGCTGGCGACCATCGCGCGCATGACCCGGTCCGCCATGCTGGAGGTGCTTGGGGAGGATTACGTGCGGACGGCGCGGGCCAAGGGCCTGGCGCCGGGCCGGGTCGTGGTGGTCCATGCGCTGCGCAACGCGTTGATCCCCGTGGTGACGGTGCTGGGATTGCAGGTCGGGGCGCTGCTGGGCGGGGCGATCCTGACGGAGACGGTGTTCTCCTGGCCCGGCGTCGGCCATTGGCTGGTGGAGGCGATCCAGAGCCGCGACTACAACGTGCTGCAAGGCGGTACGCTGCTGATCGCCATCTTGGTGATGCTGGTGAACCTTGGGGTGGACGTGCTGTACGGGGTGTTGAACCCGAGGCTGCGCCGGTGACGGCACCTGCCGCCCACGTGGCCCCGGGCGCCGCTGTCGCGCCCAGCGCCGGGCTGTTCCGCCGCCTGGTGGAGAACCGTGGTGCCGCGGCCGGGCTGGCCGTCATGGCGCTTCTGGTGGTCCTGGCCATCGCCGCGCCGCTGGTCGCGCCGCATGGCCCGGCGGAGCAGTTCCGCGAAAGCTTCCTGGCGCCGCCGTTCCAGGACACGCGTTTTCCGTTGGGCACGGACAGCCTGGGGCGGGACATCCTGAGCCGGCTGATCTATGGGGCGCGGCTGTCCCTGGTGATCGGCGCCGTCGTGGTGGCGCTGTCGCTGACCGTCGGCACGCTGCTTGGGCTGGTGGCGGCGTTTGTGGGCGGGCTGGTGGACATCGTCATCATGCGGGCGATGGACGTGCTGCTGGTGTTCCCCAGCCTGCTGCTGGCGATCGTCGTGGTGGCGATCCTGGGGCCGGGGCTGACCAACGCCATGCTGGCGGTGGCGGTCGTGCTGCTGCCGGCCTACGTGCGGCTGTCGCGGGCGGCGGCGCTGGGTGAGCTGGCGCGGGAGTATGTGGTTGCGACGCGCAGCGCCGGGGCAGGGGTGTGGCGGCTGATGCTGCTGGTGGTGCTGCCGAACTGCGCGGCGCCGTTGATCGTGCAGGCGACGCTGGGTTTCTCGAACGCGATCCTGGACGCGGCGGCGCTGGGCTTCCTGGGACTTGGGGCACAGCCGCCGACGCCGGAGTGGGGCACGATGCTGGCCGACGCGCTGCAATTCTACCAACGCGCCTGGTGGCTGCTGACCTTCCCGGGCCTGGCGATCCTGGTCACGGTGATGGCGTTCAACCTGCTGGGGGACGGGCTGCGCGACGCGCTGGACCCGAAGCTGCGGCGGTGACGGCCTCGCTTGACGCACCGTTGCTGGAGGTCGAGGACCTGACGGTGCGGTTCGGCGCCTTCCCGGCGGTGGAGGGCGTGGACTTGCGGGTGGACGCGGGCGAGGTGCTGTGCGTCGTCGGCGAAAGCGGCTCAGGCAAGAGCGTGTCCATGCTGGCGGTCATGGGCCTGCTGCCGCGCACCGGCCGGGTCGCGGCGCGGGCGGTGCGGTTCCGGGGTGACGACCTGCTCGGCGCCGCGCCGCGTGCCCGCCGCAGGCTGGTCGGGCGCGACATCGCGATGGTGTTCCAGGAGCCGACGACCTCGCTCAATCCCTGCTATACCATCGGCTGGCAGATTGCCGAGGCCCTGCGCGTCCACGATGCGGCGCCGCGGGCGGAGATACGGCAGCGGGTGGTGTCGCTGCTGGGCCAGGTCGGTGTGCCGGCGCCGGAGACGCGGGTTCGCGCCTTCCCGCACCAGCTTTCGGGCGGGCTGAACCAGCGGGCGATGATCGCCATGGCCATTGCCTGCAACCCGGCGCTGCTGATCGCCGACGAGCCGACGACGGCGCTGGACGTGACGGTGCAGAAGGGCGTGCTGGACCTGCTGGTTGGACTGCAGCGCAGCCGGGGGATGGGCCTAGTGCTGATAACGCACGACATGGGCGTGGTGGCGGAAACGGCACAGCGCGTGCAGGTGATGTATGCCGGGCAGGTGATGGAGGAGCAGCCCGCCGCCGCCCTGTTCCGGCATCCGCGCCATCCCTACACCGCCGCCCTGCTGGATGCGCTGCCGGAGCGTGCGGAGGGCAAGGCGCGCCTGCCCACCATTCCCGGAGTCGTGCCAGGCGCGGCGGACCGGCCTGCAGGGTGCCTGTTCAGCACCCGCTGCGCCTATCGCACCAGCCGGTGCGACGTGGAACGCCCGGCGCTGCGCGTGACGGCCGGGGTGCGGGTGCGATGCCACTATCCACTGGATGATGCCGGGCAGCCGACTGGGCGGGGCTGAGCGGCCGCCGGAGTGCGATGGCCCCCGAACAAGCTGGGCTGCCGACTGGCTCTGGCGTTGCGGGCATGATCGCGTGCGGCCGGCATATCCCGGGCGTCGAGGGGTTCGGCATAGACTTCCATCTTGCCGCTTTCTTCATTGCTTGTGCGGCCCTCTCGCTTCCGCCCTGGCCTGGGTATGGCGACAATGCAGGATCGGCGTCATAGCTCCTTGCGCAATTGCGGGCAGTTATGCCCGGCCCTGGACTATGGACTGCGGCTAAGCAGGCTCATGCGGCCTGTCACATGGATGGCTCGCGGCAGTGCCAGGCCGCACAAGCCTGCTCAGCTATTTATCTGTGAGCGAACTTTCAGCGCCTTGCCTGGGATGGGCTGACTTGAGGATGGTGCCGTCGGTGTTTGGTTCCGGTGCCAAGGCTGGCCGGCCCAGCGTGCCGGCCAGCCTCGGGCTGCTGCCTTGGCCGGAGAAGGAGCCGCCCGCCTCATGCCACATGCACCACGAACGGCACGGTACGGACCTGGCTGCCCGCCATGAACTGCAGCCATAGCAGGTAGGTGCCCGTCTTGGGCGCGCGGACATGCAGCGTCAGGTCGGGCGCGACCTTGGTGCCCGGACGCATCGGCGCACCGCCCATGCCCGGCATACCGCCATGCCCACCGCCGCCGGCGTGGCCCATGCCGGGCATGTCCATCCCTGCCGATCCCGTCATGTCGTGCTGCATGGCCGTCCCCGTGCCGCCGGCAGCGGGAGCGGCAGCCGGGGCGGCGTGCGCGTGCACATAGGTGAAGTCTGCCGCCGAGATGAATACGGCGTGCGCTGCGACGCCCAGGTAGGGCGTCATGTCCTGCGCCGGTTGGCCATCGCGCACGATGTGCAGGTTCAGCTCCGCATCCTGCCCGGAGCGCAGGTCCAGCGTGTCGAAGCGGACGCCATACCGCCCGTCGGCACCCTGCAGCCCCGTCGGCTCGGGCGCCGGTCGCGGCATGGACGGCTCGCCGCCCAGGTCCAGGTCGAAGCGCATCACCTGCTGGCCCATGCCTGCAGGTACGGCGTCGGCGTAAACATGCCACAAGCCTCCGTGCGGGAAGGTCATCGGCACCCGGAAGCGCCCGCTTCCGTCCGGCCGGTCGGCATGGTCATGCATGAAGGTCTGGAGATCGCCGCTGACTGCGATCAGGTGCAACTGCTTGCTCAACTCGGTTTCGTAGCGCGTGACGGGCCGGCTGTTGCTGAGCCTGGTCATGGCCACGTCCAGGATACGCGTTCCGGGGGGGGCGCCGGGCTTGGGTGCCGCGGTCAGCGTTGCCGCGACTTTGGGCTGTCCGTCCGGCAGGGCATAGGCGCCGGACAGCGTGGGCGCTGCTGGATGCGGCGCATCGGCGGCATTGGACGGGAGTGCGGAGAGGGCTGCGGCCACGGTGGGGGTCACCGCGAGCAACACAGTCCGGCGGGTGAAAGGGCGCATGATAATCCTTGTTGCTGTCCCGTGCGATGGCGCGGGAGGATAGCGGTCCGGCAAGCTGGCCTCTGGTCTGCCGGGCGCATACGGCTGGCGTCGCGGCCCGCAGCGGCAGGGCGGGCCTAGAGGACGGGCACCGGAGGCTCGAAGTCGCCAGGAGGGATGACGCCAGTTGGGAATGGCACGGCAAACGCAGCCCATTCCGCGCGGGCCGTGCCGCATGGCACAGGAAGGGACCCGGGCAGCAAGCCCATCCCAAGGCAAGAGATGGCGCACTCCGCAGTGATCGGGCAGCCAGGGCGATCAGGTGATGCCTTAGCCTGGTATGCGCGGGAATCGCGTCGAACAAGGTCCATGTGGAGGTGCGCGGCCTGGAGCAGAGCGGCATCCGCGCTTGGCTTGCAGGTGAACGCCGGGGTTGCGAGCCCGGACACCAGGACCAAGACCAGCGCCCAGACAACTCGGCGGAAAGCGCCCAGGCCCCCTGCTCGCCGATATGGATTGAGCGGCATTGCTGCGATGCGGCGCTTGAAGCGTCTAGGCTGCCAGCAGCCGTGCCCGGTAGCCCTCGGCTTCAATCGCCTGGGACACTTGGTCGGGGGATGCCGTCCCGTCGCGCACCGTAACGCTGCCGGCGGTCAAATCCACCTCGACCCGGGCCGTCGCGTCCACGCTTTGGATCGCCTCCGTGACGGCCCGCACGCAATGGCCGCAAGTCATGCCGGACACCTCGAACCTTTGCATCCCCGCCTCCAGGTTTTGCCAGGTGATGCAGCCTTCCACTGCGGGAAGGTCAAGCGGCTCGTCGTCTCATCCCGGATATGTCATCGGGCACGCAACTGCCGCCGCAGGACTCTGCGATGCCGTCCGGCATGCCGCAGGTTTGCCTTGCAACAGAAACATCCCGGCACCCCTTACCTTCCCATAGTGGGAAGGACCATCTCCATGATCTGACAGGATGGAGGGCGTGGCGCATGGACCAGGCTTTGATCGAACGCGACGCGGCCGGACCAGATGGCATCGGCAGGACTGCGGGCCGCCTTGACCTGCGCATCGCCGGCATGAGCTGTGCCGCGTGCGTCCGCCGTGTTGAGCGTGCCGCGGCGGCCGTGCCCGGCGTGCAGGCCGTTGCGGTCAACCTGGCGACGGAGCGGGCCGCGGTCACGGTTGCTCCAGGCTTGCGCCTGTCCGAGTTGGCGGCGGTGCTGGCGGAGGCGGGCTACCCGGTCGTGGAGGACACGGTGGACCTCGCCATATCCGGCATGAGCTGCGCGTCCTGTGTCGGCCGGGTGGAGCGCGCCTTGCTGCGGGTTCCCGGCGTGCTTGCTGCGGCGGTGAACCTTGGCACTGAACGCGCACGGGTGCGGGTGGCCGCTGGCGCGGCAGGCCCGGGGGAGTTGGCTGCCGCGGTAGAAGCCGCCGGGTATGAAGCTGCTGTGCCGGAACTTGCCTCCGCCGTAGCCGGGCCTGGGGATGACGCATCGGGCGGGAACCGGCCAAGCCGGGACGGTCTGGCGGCGGTGGCGGCCTGTGTGCTGGCGGCTCCGTTGGTGCTGCCGATGCTGCTGATGCCGTTCGGGGCGGACCTGGCGCTGCCGGCGCCAGTGCAGTTCGTGCTGGCCGGTGTCGTCCAGCTTGTGTTCGGCGCCCGCTTCTATCGTGGCGCATGGAGCGCGTTGCGGGCCGGGACGGGCAGCATGGACACGTTGGTGGCCCTTGGCACCTCGGCCGCCTTCGGCTTGTCGGCTTGGCAGCTCCTGGCCGGGCATGCGGCAATGCAGGGCGGGCAGCTCTATTTCGAGGCGTCGGCGGCGGTGATCGCGCTGGTGCGCGTCGGCAAGTGGCTGGAAGCGCGCGCCCGGCGGCAGGCCGGCGAGGCGATGCGCGCCCTGGAGCGGCTCCGACCCGAGCGTGCCCGCGTGCGCCGGGGCGGCGCTGAGGTCGAGGTGCCGATGGCGGCGCTGCGCAAGGGCGACCTGATGGTGGTCCGCCCGGGAGAGCGCATCCCAGCCGACGGCCTGGTGCGCGAGGGCGAGGGCAGCGCGGACGAAAGCCTGCTGACCGGCGAAAGCCTGCCGGTGCCCAAGCAGCCCGGCAGCCGCGTCGTGGGCGGCAGCCTGAACGGGGAGGCGCTGCTGGTGGCCGAGGCGACGGCGCTGGGGGCGGAGGGCCAGCTTGCCCGCATGGTGCGGCTGGTGGAGGACGCCCAGGCCGCGAAGCCGCCGGTGCAGCGTCTGGTGGACCGGGTGAGCGCGGTGTTCGTCCCTGTCGTGGTGGCCGTCGCCCTGCTGACGTTCGCCGCCTGGTGGCTGTCCGGCGCCGGGGTGCAGCCGGCGCTGGTCAACGCAATCGCGGTGCTGGTGATCGCCTGCCCCTGCGCGCTGGGCCTGGCCACGCCGGCCGCCATCATGGTCGGCACCGGCGCAGCCGCCCGCCACGGCATCCTGATCCGCGACCCGGCGGCATTGGAGGGCGCCCGTGCCGTCCGCACGGTGGTGTTCGACAAGACCGGCACCCTGACGGAGGGCCGCCCGGCGCTGGTGGCGCTGCGTCCTGCGCCGGGCGTTGCCGAGGCGGAGGTGCTGCGCCTGGCTGCCGCGATCCAGGCGGGCAGCGAGCACCCGCTGGCCCGCGCGGTCCAGGCTCGCGCTGCCGGCTTGGCGGTGCCTGCCGCAACCGGGGTGCGCGCCTTGGCTGGCCGCGGCGTGGAGGGCACGGTCGAGAGCCGCCGCCTGTTGCTGGGCAGCGCCAGGCTGATGCGGGACGAGGGGGTGGACACGGTGCCGCTTGCCTCCGAGGCAGCACGCCTGTCCGGGGAGGGCCGCACCGTGTCTTTCCTGGCCGCAGCCGGTGGGGTTGAACCGACGCGGCTGCTAGGCCTGCTCGGCTTCGGCGATGCAGTGAAGCCCGGCGCGGCCGGGGCGGTTGCGGCCCTGCGCCGGGCGGGGCTGCACGTCGTGATGCTGACCGGGGACAACGCGGGCGCGGCTGCGTCCGCCGGGCGTGCGCTGGGGATTGACGACGTACGCGCGGACGCCATGCCTGCCGACAAGGCGGCGGTGGTGGCGGCGCTGCGCCGGGACGGCGCCGTGGCGATGGTGGGTGACGGGGTGAACGACGCGGCGGCGCTGGCTGCGGCCGATTTGGGGCTGGCAATGGCGACCGGCACGGACGTGGCGGCGGCTGCGGCCGGGATTACGCTGATGCGCGGCGATCCCGGCCTGGTGCCGGCGGCGCTGGACATCGCCGGGCGGACCTATGCCCGTATCCGGCAGGGGCTGTTCTGGGCATTCGCCTACAACGTGGTCGGGATACCGCTGGCTGCGGCCGGGCTGCTCAGCCCGGTGGTGGCGGGGACGGCGATGGCATTCTCGTCAGCCGCGGTGGTCGGCAACGCGCTGCTGCTGCGCCGCTGGCGGCCTGCAGGCGGGCGGTGAACGCGGGCGCGGAGCGTCGTCCGTGAACATAGGGGAGGCTGCGGCGGTATCGGGCGTGTCGGCCAAGATGATCCGCTACTACGAGGAGGTCGGCCTGATCGCGCCTGCCGGGCGCAGTGCCGCCGGCTATCGCAGGTATGCCGGGGCGGACGTGCAGACGCTGCACTTCCTGCGGCGGGCGCGTTCCCTCGGATTCTCCGTGGCGCAGATGCGCGAGCTGCTGGCGCTGTGGCGGGACGAGAACCGGGCCAGCGCGGACGTGAAGCGCCTCGCGCTCGCGCATGCCGCGCAGCTTGAGGAGAAGGCGCAGGCGATTGCCGAGATGAGCCGGGCGCTGCGCCATCTCGCCGAACGGTGCGAAGGCGATTGCCGACCGGGCTGCCCGATCATTGACGAGCTGGCGACCGCGTGTGCGGGCGTTGCCGGGGCAGCGGCCCCTGGTGGGCCGGGGTAGCGGCGGCCGGCCTGCTGCGCCGCCTGCGGATCGTCGTGGCGCCAGTCCAGGCTGAGGCTCCGTGGTGACCGCGCGGGATGATGGGGCGCTGGGCGGACGAAGCGGATCCTTGCGGGCGGCGCTGGCCTGCCGTTAGGCCCGGCGGCTAGTGGATGACCCGCGGTTCACCTTCGGCGGCGGTGAGCTGGGCGGCCTTGCCGGGTTCACGAGCGCGGTGGTGCTGGTAATGATCGCGCCGCTGATCGCCTGCGAGGCGGTGTCGCGCTTGTTTGCCCCGGTGGCGATCCAGTTCACCGGGGTTATTCCCATCGCGGTCCCGGGGCTGGCTTGGCATTCCCGTCCGCGACTAGACCCTTCGACCTGGTTTGAACTGTGACCTGTTCGGGGAGAGAGGCAGCGCGATCCTGGTGATCCTCAATCCCCCAACTTGGGGCCGGGTGAGCGAGCATACCTTGCTTCGCAGGGAACCGTGGCCCGGTCTGCTTAACTGGCAGCGCGAGTACACTCCCTAATTCCAGGCGGTCGAAGGGTCGGTACGGGGCACCGATTACATGCGTGGCAATCATCCAGACGTGCGAGGCGGGCTACTGGACCAGAATGTGCTTGCGTGAACGAAGAACCATGGAGAGACCGATCAGGATCATCACCAAGCAGACATATGTCAGGTATGCCAGGTCATAATGGGCATGAACCATGTTGCCGAACTGCCCCTTGCGGATGATCTCCGCGGTATGGACGGGGGGCGACCACAGTAGAGCGACTGAAACGCCTGGGGAACCCAGTCCACCATCACGAATGCACCGGAGAATGGGATCATCAGGTAGGTGAATGCACTGACGAATTTCTCCAGCACGGCGGACATCTCGCTTAAGGGAGCAAGGATTAGCGAGCAGGCCAGGCAGAAGACGGCATGGTAACCCAGGCCGAGATACACCAACCCCAGGTCAACCGGCGGCTCCATGTAACCGAGCAACATGGCGACGGCGCTGACAACGACTCCGGCGATCAAGGCGCCGATGATCTCCAGGAAGCAGCGCGACACGATGATGTCGAGCGGCGTGACCTGCCGGTGGAACAGCAGGCTGCCGTTGGCCTCGAACGCCTTGACGCTGCGGCTGACGCAGTGGCGCCACATTGTCAGCGGGACGTAGCCAGTGATGACGAAAGCAGTGATCGGCACCCCATGCTCGTGCGCCGGGCGTATGGCGGTCCACATAATTGCGACGCCGGTGCAGAACAGCATCGGCTCGCCGATCACCCAAAGGTGGCCGATGTTCTCCCGGCCGTAGCGCGTGTGTATCTCGCGCATCAACAGGGCGCCGATCACCTTGAACTGTAGTGCGACCAGTTGGAAGACACCCATCAAACTGCCTCCTGTGAGGGCTGTCGGCGCAGGACTGCCTCGGCTTTTGCATTTGGTGACAGGGTCGTCATCTCCCATTGCTCGCAGAGTGCCTTGAAAACCGAACCAGCAGCGGAGTCGCGGTATGTAATGACTCTTTGGCAGCGCAGCATAGCATGCCTTGTCCTTGTGGGCACGAGGTGACCGCTCCAGTGCATCAGTGCTTGTGTGCGTCGCACAATAAACTTACCTTTAACACTAGGCACCACTCGGAGGTCAAGCTATCAACCTCCGCGCGAGCGGTGTGTTGCGCCGACAACCATCGGGGTAGGTTGATCACGAGCTGGCGTCGGCAAACTCGAGGGTTATGGGGACTGCTATGACGATGTTGAAGAAGCTGGTTCGCAATCAGCCATCCCCTGCCCGGACGTTGCGGGAGGCGGGTGACAGAGCACGGGATCTGAAGAACTGGCCGGCTGCATCCCAAGCTTACCGGACATATCTGGACGCGCAGCCAGATGACGCCGGCATCTGGGTCCAATACGGGCATGCTCAGAAGGAGCAAGGCCTGCTGACCGAGGCCGAGGCGGCATACCGCAAGGCTGCCGCTGCGGAGCCGACCGATGCTGATACCCGTCTGCACTTGGCGCACCTTCTCAAGCAACTGAATCAACCTCGCCAAGCTGCGGCCATGTTCCGCGAGGTGCTTGAGCTTGCTCCCACCGGTGAAGTCGTCACGGAGTTGCGTGACCTTGGCTACGCTTCCGACGTGCAGACCATCCTTGATAGCCGCCCCATGCAAACGGCCTTGAATGGCCGCTACATAGAGTTGAAAGACCTGTTCCAATACTTGTCGTTGCACACGACTGTAACAGGCATTACGCGTGTTACGCTCGGGCTGATCTCCTACATCTTGGAAGAGATGGACGAAGGTGAGGCAGCAGATTACCACTTTGTGCATCAGTTCGGTGATGCCGAAGGGGTTCTGCTCATTTCCAAGGTGAAAATGCGGCGCATCGTTCAGCTGGCGATGGGCGAGGTGCCTGATTTGGCAGCGATGCAGGCGTTGCTCTCGGAGACCAAGGCGACGTCGCAACTCACCCGCTTGGAGAAGGGGCAGGTGTACCTGATCGTTGGCGCCTTCTGGGAGTTTGTTGCCAACCCAAGCTGGCTTGGCTCTCTTAAGCAGCGTGGGGTGATTGTCGGCGCCTACATCTATGATCTGATACCGATCACGCATGCCCATTATTGTATGGCGGCCCTGACGGACGCGTTCACCTGTGCATTCGCCGAGACTGCGCGAATGCTTGACTTCGCGCTCGCTATTTCGGAGTTTGTTGCACGGCAAGTGACGGATTACGTCTCTCAGCACGGCATAAAGCCATTCCCAACGATAGCTGTGCCGCTTGCCCATGAGTTGCGGTTTGAGACTGAACGTTCTCGGCGCCGACTGGTGGCAAGCTCAAAGCTTGCTGAGCTGGACGACGCTCCATTCGTACTGTGCGTGTGTACAATCGAGGCTCGGAAAAACCATATTTACCTGTTTTACATTTGGCAACGCATGATCGAGATGGGGATCGAAGTTCCCGATCTGGTGTTCGTCGGACGGCCAGGATGGCGGATACAGGACTTAATGGATCAAATAGACGCCTCCCGCAACCTTGGCGGCCGGCTGCATATACTATATGGTTTATCCGACGAGGATCTTGGGGCCTTGTATGACCGGTGCTTGTTCACTGTGTTTCCAAGTTTCGTAGAGGGTTGGGGTTTGCCTGTGGGTGAAAGCCTTGCCAGGGGTAAAGTGTGCGTCGCCTCCTCGACCAGCTCGCTCCCGGAAGTTGGTGGGGATTTTGCCATCTATGTTGATCCATTTAATCTGGAATCTGGCCTCAAGGTGATCAGTGGCCTGATAACCGATCCATCATCTCTCAAAAAGCGTGAGCAGCACCTGCGGTCATCGTTTACCGCAAGAACCTGGAAAGATGTTGGCCGGGACTTCTTCGAAAAAATCGACTCAGTCATTGCTGCGAGTCAGAAGCAGCAGCAGAAATCTCGGGAGGTTTATGCTCCTAACCTGGAAGCAGGTGAGATACTTGACGTTGCCACCATGAACAACGTTGGCTCACGTGGTGCGTCCTATGTGGCCAATCCCGTCCGCCTTGCTTTTGCAGAGGGCTGGCGCGTCGTGGAGGCTTCAGGAACTTGGATGCTGGAGTCCACTGCTAAGCTGCGTCTGCAGACGCAGTGCCGTCCGGGTCAACCAGTTGCCGTTCTTCTTCATGTTGGAACGTCGCCCTGGGTCAGTGAACACAACACCATCCGCGTGTCAGCCTCGGGGCCATTCTCAAAGCGGCGCGGGCAGATGAAGTCTCAATATTCTAAAGTGGCTGGAACAAACACCGACTGGTGGATCAGGCTGATAGGCGAGGTGGACGAATCTGGTTGCTTGTCGGTTTACCTCCGTGTCGAGGGGCAAGTCGTTTCCCCAAACAAGGCGGATATGCCGGTCGCGCTCCGCTTGCATGCAATCGGGTATGCTGCATCTGATGACGTCATGGGGCGGCTGTCCCTCCTTGAGCAAGTGTTGCTCAAACAGTGACGACGGCAGCTCGTAATTGATTGGTAATATTCTACTGTCCGCACCTGCCGCTCACACCGCTTGATGGTGGGCGGTTGATGCAGACAGCTTGTCGAATGTCACTACAGCTTGCCATTCGGGTGCTGACTACCCGGGCTAAATTAAGCGGCCGGTGTGATCGTGAGCTTTGTGAAGCACCCCGTGAAACCCTCCTCATTTGCAAGGCGGACTTCAACGTCTTCGTAAAAAGCATCGAGCGTGAAGGCAAGTTCCAGGCATGGTACGCCGGGTTCAAGCTCAGCCATTGCAACACTTCGGCTCGACAAGATTTTGGTGCCAGATTTGACGCATATGTCCATCGTTGCCTGACCTGCGGCGTCTGCATTTCCATCTAGCCAGAGCCCGGCGACGAAGCGTCCTGGAGACAGCGGGATGTAAGGCCCGAAAACTGCGAAGCCTTGCGGAGCATGCGCAAGGCGAATGCTAGTTGGGGTGCGAGTCCCGGTGAGCGAAGCGAGCCTGGGGTCGTTTGCCATGAATTCCAGGGGCTCGGCGCTACGCCGAAGTTCCCATGTGGCCGGCCCTGGCAGGGCGTGCTGTGTCCCAATCCAGCCGGTCGCAGCGAGAGCCTGCTCAAAATATGCCTTACTGAAACCAAGCTCCATCCAGCCAAATTTCCTGACTGACCAAAGGGATTGCCCATCTAGGCGAATACCCCATGGGATCGGGAAATCCGTCAGAATCGGTTCGGCTCCAAGGTAAACGCGACCGCCCGGCCTCAAGGCATGATGCAAGCTCCGCAGGAGCGTCAGATGATCAGCTGCATGATGAAAGCACTCAAAGAATATTATTGCGTCATATGGCTGCTCAACTGTATTGACCCATCGGAAATCGGCGTCAACAACTTCAATTTCCAGTCCGCTTTGTGCCGCGCGCCTGCGGATCAGTTCACAAAAACTTGGCTCGACATCAACTGCGGTTACGCGGTGACCAAGGGCGGCAAGCGCTAGGGTAGTGTTCCCCCATCCCGGCCCTAATTCGAGGATTCGAGATTCCGGCGCCAGGCTGAGGACCTTCAAGAACTGTCCAATTGTGACCAAGTGGTCCCCTGCAGTCGAGCAGCTTCCTGTGGAGTAGGGGAACGGGCGTGTTACCGCCGCTGCCACGTCGAACGGCGTGTGCTCGTTGAGCAAGCTGTAAGTCCGGCCGGAAATGCGCTCGTAGAGCGACATCTGCGCAGAGTGGTAGGCGTCCCCAAGTGGGTCCGCCCTTACCTCCGCCGGCAAAGCCGCTTGCGGAGACATCATGAAGCGGCTGAATACTCTGCGCAGGTCGTCGTCAGTTGCGGCTCGGTCGCACTCGCCAAGCATTGCGTCCAACTCATCTAAAGTATTGATCGCCTGCATCTCGTGCATCCTTGGATCGGTTACAGGACCATATAACTAGTATGGGCATGTAGCCTTGCCTGTTTGAAACCAATTTGCAAGCTATCAGCCCGGCGATGTGTGAAGCTCCTTGGAATAGTAACATAGGCCTGCAACGTGCATTGTCGGGCACTCAACACTCATGGCCTGGATGCCCGTGGGGGTTCCTGATTGCTTCCCCGCCGGTTTAGGCAAGGCGAAAGGAACCAACTTTTACACGTGAGCGGTCACGCCGCCCGCCGCGGCCCCGACTGCCGCCCGCCCTGCGGCGGCCGGCCCTGGCTCCGGCCACCACCGCCGAACCCCCGCCCGCGCCCGCCGCCGCCGCCAAGCACCGGCGGCCTCATCGTGGACATCGCGGCCGCCTCGCTATGCAGCGGGTGGTCGCGGAACACCGGCACGGGCTGGCTGATCTCCTTCTCGATGTCGCGCAGCCACTGCCTCTGCTCGGCGTCGCACAGGCTGATGGCCCAGCCCTCCCGTCCCGCCCGCGCCGTGCGACCGATGCGGTGGACATAGGTTTCCGCGACGTTCGGCAGGTCGTAGTTGAACACGTGGCTCACGTCGTCCACGTCAATGCCGCGCGCCGCGATGTCGGTCGCCACCAGCACCTTCACCGCGCCGGAGCGGAACCCGGCCAGCGCACGTTCCCGGGCGCCTTGCTACTTGTTGCCGTGAATCGCCTCGGCCACCATGCCCTGGGCGGTCAGGTATTCGGCGACCTTGTTGGCCTCGTGCTTCATCAGCGTGAACACGATGGCCCGAACCACGGTCGGGGACTTCACCAGGGTGGCGATGGCGGCCTTCTTGTCCGCCTCGTTCACGAACATCACCATCTGGCGCACGCGGTCCACCGTGGTGGAGGGGGGCGCCACCTCCACCCGCACCGGGTTGCGCAGCATGGAGCCGGCCAGCTCGGCAATGCTGCCGGGCATGGTGGCGCTGAACAGCAGCGTCTGACGCTCACGCGGCAGCGTCGCCACGATGCGCTTGATATCGCGGACGAAGCCCATGTCGAGCATACGGTCGGCTTCGTCCAGCACCAGCACCTCGGTGCCGGACAGCTCGACATGGCCCTGGCCCATCAGGTCCAGCAGCCGGCCCGGCGCCGCGACCAGCACGTCCACGCCGCGGCGCATCGCGTCCACCTGCCGCCCCTGGCCGACGCCGCCGAAGATGACGGTGTGGGTCAGGCGCATATGCCGGGCATATGTTGCGAAACTCTCGTCAATCTGCGACGCCAACTCGCGCGTCGGCGCCAGCACGACGACGCGGGCGCCCTTGGGCTTCGGCTGCACGCGGTGCAGCGCCAGGCGGTGCAGGATCGGCAGCGCGAAGGCGGCGGTCTTGCCGGTGCCGGTCTGGGCCAGGCCCAGCAGGTCTCGGCCCTGCAGCAGATGCGGGATCGCGCCGGCCTGGATCGGGGTCGGGGTGGTGTAGCCCTCGTCGGCCAGGGCGCGCAGCAACGGGTCGGCAAGCTTGAGTTCGGCGAATGTCGTCATACGGGGAGGGCGCCTCCTGGCGCCAGGTCTGGGATACGGAGCGCGACGCGGACCGTGCTCAGGGGGGTGGCGTGGCAATGTGCCTTCCGCTGGCTCACTGCTATACTTATTTGTGCGGCGCAGCAAGCAGTGCCAGCCCTGGGGAGCGTGGCATGTCACAATTCTGGCACAGACCTTGCGAATGGCTCTGCCGAGTGAACGGCGCGGGTGCATGGCCGTTTGCTGCGCTGGCTCGCAATATCTAGGCTGATCCGATGTGCAATTATCCTACGCCGCAGGCCCAAGGTGTTCTGTGCCGGTCCTGACCGTCCACCACCGCACGACCTACCGCTACCGCCGCCCCGTCGGGTTCGGCGAGCATCGCATGATGGTCCGCCCGCGCGACAGCCACGACCAGCAGCAGCTCGGCGCCAGTCTGGAGATCACGCCCACCCCAGCCGCGGTTTGCTGGTCGCAGGACGTGTTCGGCAACAACGTCGCCGTGGCCCGCTTCGCCGGACGCGCAAGGGAGCTGACGTTCCTAAGCACGCTGCGGGTGGGCCACCAGCCGCAGGATGCCGGGGGGATCGAGGCGGTGCTGGACGACCATGCCCGCACCTACCCCTTCAGCTATGATTCCGGCGACCTGCCGGACCTGATGCGCCTGATCGAGCGGCAGCATCACGACCCCGCCCGCGCTCTGGACGAGTGGGTGCGGTCCCACCTGCACGCGGACGGGGCAGCCGGCACGCTCGGCATCCTCACGGCGATGACGCAGCGCATCCGCCGCCAGTTCACCTATCGCGCCCGGCACGAGTCCGGCATCCAGCCGCCTGCCACCACCCTCCGGCTGGGCACCGGCACCTGCCGGGACTTCGCCGTGCTGATGATGGAGGCTGCGCGTTGCCTCGGCCTGGCCGCGCGGTTCGTCAGCGGCTACATCTACGTGCCCAGCCGCGACCGGCCGGGCACGGAGCACCGCGGCGGCGGCAACACCCATGCCTGGCTGCAAGTCTATTTGCCCGGCGCCGGCTGGGTGGAATTCGACCCGACCAATGCTATCGTCGGCACGAGGGACCTGATCCGCGTCGCCACAGTGCGAGACCCGCGGCAGGCCGTGCCCCTGTCCGGAAGTTGGATGGGCGCCGCCGGGGACTGCCTGGGGATGGAAGTGGCGGTCCGCGTCACCTCTGACGACATCCAGCAAGCCCGGCCGGCCATGCTTGCGTGAGTCGTATTGACCCCCACGCCGCCCCGGCCCAGAAGGTCCTCATGATGCGCATCCAACAAGGCTTCACCATCGCCTACGACTGCCCGCAGCCGGTTCCGATGGTGTTGATGCTGAGCATCCATCCGTCACGCGAGAAGGACCTGCTGACCCCGCACGTCATCAAGTTCGACCCTGGCATCGAGGCTCGGCGCTACGTGGACGGGTTCGGCAACGTGTGCCACCGCATCATGGCGCCACAGGGGCCGCTGACCATCTCGGCCTTGTTCGAAATCAGCGACAGCGGACTGGCCGACCCCGTGGTGCCGGAGGCCAAGCAAATTCCGGTGGACGAGTTGCCCGCCGCGGTCCTGGTCTATTTGCTGGGCAGCCGATACAGCGACACCGACCTGCTGCGCGACACCGCCTGGTCGTTGTTCGGCAGCGTGGACCCGGGATGGGGGCGGGTGCAGGCGATCTGCGACTTCACCTATGACCGGATCACCTTCGGTTACGAGTATGCCCGGCCGGACAAGACCGCGCGCAACGCCTATGATGAGCGCCGGGGCGTTTGCCGCGACTTCGCGCACCTGGCGCTGACGCTTTGCCGCTGCATGAACATCCCGGCCCGCTACTGCACGGGCTACATGGGCGACATCGGCATTCCACCGGTGGACGCGCCGATGGACTTCTCCGGCTGGTTCGAGGCGTTCCTGGACGGACCCGAGGGACCGCGCTGGTATACCTTCGACGCCCGGCACAACCGCCAGCGCATCGGCCGCGTGCTGATGGCGACGGGGCGGGACGCGACGGACGTGGCGCTGGTGACGAGCTTCGGCCCGAACTGGCTGGCGAAGTTCGACGTGGTCGCGTTGGAGATGAAGGAGGAGGTCTGACCCTGTCCGCCTTGCCAGGACTTGCATAGCTAGGGGCCGGGCGCCGCTGCATACGGGAACCCGGCACGGCCGTCACCCTGATCGTCCCGTCATAGGTGACGCAGACAGCCGGCGCCGCGACCGGGCGGGTATGCACCTGCATCGAGATGACAAGCAGCACTTGGCAGCTTCCGGAATGCCGATTGGGCGGCTTGGTGGGCTGCTAAGCCAGGTTTTCGCCGACTCGAAGGAGACTTGAGGCGATGATAGCGTAGCGGTTCCCAGCAACGCGTCTCGGCGTCCATATTACCGCGTCCAGCGTGCTACAGGGATACGGCATCCCATGCAGCAAACGGTCAGCCGTCAAACCGAGGTTTTGGCTGACCGGCGCCGCCCATGCACAAGGTGCCTACGGCTTGGGCAACGGCCTGGCGGTCAGCGGCTGGACAGCGGCCACGAACCGGGTGGTGGGCAGTTGATCCACTAGTCGGGTCACGGAGCGCATCACCTTCATCTGATAGACGTGATTGTGGATCGGGGTGTGCGAGTTGTAGTTGCCAATGGCACGCATCAGGTCGCCATGGGTTTCCTGCAAGTAACCATGCAGCACCATCCCGGCAGCCGAGATGTTGTAGCAAGGGCTGGTCAGCAGTTGGTGCCGCACCTCTGCTATGGACTGCTGGGAATACCTGGCGAGGGTCGGCAGCCAGGTCGTGTTTATCTGCATCACCCCCATGTCCTCCGACCCGTCGGTGTTGCGGTGGATGACGCCGATCCCGCCGCCCTCGACCGCCTGGATGGACGGCAACACACGGGGCGGGAGGTCATAGAGCTGCGAGACAAACGCCAGGCAGGCCAGGAAGGGAACGGCCATCAGGCGAAGTCCTGAGAATAGGCAGTCATGTAGCGTCTCCGCATATTGTGTTTCGCTGCGCGTTGCGAACAAGGCCCGTCGTGTGCCGCGGCAAGTAATCCGATGCGACGCCGCCTTAGCCGCATAACATCTCACTGCTGATACTTCGCTGCCACGATTGCAGATAGGGGTGTGGCCCCTGTTCAGAAAAGACTTAACCAATGGCTACTGATGATTTCCGCTTAACATACATAAAATAACAATATGCAAGGTTATGGATTTTTTTTAGTAATGGTCTTTATCGCTTTGCTGCCGGGTGGCGGTGACCGGGTTGCAGAGGGGCTTAACGATGTTGCGGACGTTGGTGGCTGCGTGGCTTGGGCTATCGCTGGGGCTTGCCGGCGCGGCTCAGGCGCAAAACTGCTTGGGCTGTCCAGACTTCGACCAGTGCATGGCCAGGCTCAACAGCAGGAATCAGCAGCGCCTTGCCCAGCCGCAGCAGCAGCTGTTCCAGCGATATGTTCAAGCGGACGGCCCGTGGCTCAGGGAAAATTATGTGCGCCACCGGGCAGCAGGTGGACGGATGTTGCCGCAGCAGTTTGCCTGGTGGGGCTGATGACGGCGAACGGCACCAATATGGCAGGGGCCGCACAGGCGCAACGGGACCAGTTCGCCGGCCAGCAAGGTGCCAACCGGAGGGTTCAGCAGGGCTACGATAGCTATAACCAGGGCATGGCGGGCAATAGCGCCCGTATGGACGAGACAGCACGCACCTACTCGAACGGCGCGGTCCGGGGCGTGGCGCCTTGCTGACCCCCGGACCGGCGAAAGCGTGATGTTGCTCCGCCCGCCCCTGTAAGGCGCCTCCTTCGCCTCAGGCGGCGACACTTACGTGCAAGGGAGAGATGGAATCTGCTGCCAGCGCCGGGGCAACGGCTGGATGCCCATGTCGCCGGCACGGCGAGGCGGGGCGGTCAGGCGCCCAACAGCGCCCCTGACCGCCCCGCCTCGGTCCCCGCGATCTTGGCGACGCTGCGCCCGGCTGCGACGAAGCGGACGGATTCGTGCGCAAACATCAGCCCGGAATACTGCGGGCGCAGCTCCGAAACGCCGCCTGTCACCGGGTCCACTATCTCCGCAACCAGGTCGCCCGCGCCCACTCGGGCACCGGGAGTGCGGTGCATGACCAGGATGCCCGGCGCCGGCGCCAGCAGCAGTTCCACATCGGCGAGGTTCGTGGGCCGGCATCGTGCCAAAGGCAGGCGGGGCACCGGGGCATCAACCGCGCCCGCCAGGATCATCGCGTTGACCAGCGCCTCGGCGTCCGCCGCCGCTAGGCCATGACTCACGTCCGCATCCCCGCGCAGCTCCACCGTGACGGCGCAGCAGGCGAGCGGGACCGGATGATCCTGGAAGGCGCGCTGCAACTGCAGCCAGGGCTGGCTGCATGCCTCGTCGAACGGATGGCCGCCAGACTCCTCCGCCAGCAGCAGCGCCTGCGCGCCCAGCAGGGCCGCCAACGGCCGGCAGCGATCCACCAGCGGAGTCAGGGCATACAGGTGGACGACGCCAGCATTCTCGCAGTGCAGGTCCAGCACCAGGTCGGCATCAAGCGCCAGCCCAAGCAGGGTCCGCTTCAGGTGCTCAGCAGGAGTGTGGACGATGGCCGCGGCGTTGGCCTGCAGCAGCGCGGCCCGGATTGCGGACACGTTGGCCGCGGCGTCCGGCCCCAACAGGTCCGCGACGCCGGATGCCACCGCCGACGCCAAGTCAGGGTAGGCGCGATTGAAGTTCACCCCGTCCGCCAGGCTGAACCGCCCGGCCAGCCCGCCCATCACCCGTTGCTGCAGGCCGATGGGATTGGCCATCGGGACGACGATGATCTCGCCCTGGATGCGCCCGGCTTCGGCATGGGCCTGCAGCAAGCCCAGCAGATGCTGCGCCGCCAGCAGCCCCGGCACTTCGTCCGCATGCAGCCCAGCCTGGACGTAAATCTTCGGATGCGCCCCGGGAACGCCGAAGCGCCACACCGGCAGCGTGTGCATCGTCCCTGGCGCCAGGCCGGGAATCGCGAAGGCCTCCATCATCCGGCAGCGCGCAGGTCCAGCGTGCGCGGATGCTCCGGCGAGATGCTGACCGGCGGCTCCTCCATCGGTCCCGGCGTATGGCCGATCGGCTCGAACCGCGCGCGGCGCCGGGCCTCGGCCTCGTTGGCGTTGACGGGGAAGGTGTCGTAGGCGCGGCCGCCAGGGTGTGCGACGTGATGGGTCATGCCGCCCAGCGAGCGCCCGGTCCAGCGGTCGTAAACGTCGAACACCAGCGGCACCTGCGCCCGGATAGTGGGATGCAGCGCGCCCGCCGGGTCCCACGCCTTAAAGCGCACGCCGGCCACGAACTCGCCCTCCACGCCGGTCGGCGCCAGCGGCACCGCGGCGCCGTTGCAGGCCAGCACGAAGCGTTCCGCCTCCCAGCCCGTCACCCGGGTCTGCACCCGTTCGACCGAACTGTCCACGAAGCGCACGGTGCCGCCAACGCCCGCCGTTTCCCCCAGGGCGTGCCAGGGTTCCAGGGCATGCCGCAGCTCCACCGTGGCGCCGTGCACCGCGATCTCGCCCATGACGGGGAAGCGGAACTCGTAGTGCGGGCGGAACCACTCGTGGTCCAGCTTGGTGCCGTAGGACGACAGCTCCTCCACCGTGTCCTGCAGGTCCTGCCAAACGAAGTGCGGCAGCAGGAAGTCGTCGTGCACGCGGGTGCCCCAGCGCACCAGGCGCCGCTCATACGGAGTCTTCCAGAACGCGGCCACGGCAGCCCGCATCAGCAGCATCTGCGCCGCCGACATGCGGGCGTGCGGCGGCATCTCGAAGGCGCGGAACTCCACCAAGCCCAGGCGCCCGCTCGGGCTGTCCGGCGAATACAGCTTGTCAATGCAGAACTCGGTCCGGTGGGTGTTGCCGGTCATGTCGGTCAGGATGTTGCGCAGCATGCGGTCCACCTGCCACGGCGGCGGCTCGTGGCCCGGCCGCATGCCGCGGAAGGCGATTTCCAGCTCGCGCACTGCGTCCTGGCGGGCCTCGTCGATGCGGGGATGCTGGCTCATCGGGCCGATGAACAGGCCGCTGAACAGGTAGGACGCGCTGGGATGGTTGTGCCAGAAGCCCAGCAGGGACTTCAGCAGGTCCGGGCGGCGTAGGAAGGGGCTGTCCTCCGGCGTCATGGCGCCCATCACGACGTGGTTGCCGCCGCCGGTGCCGACATGGCGCCCGTCCAGCATGAACTTCTCGGCGGTCAGGCCGACGTGCCGGGCCTGCTCGTAAAGCAGCTCGGTACGGCGCACCAGGTCGTCCCAGCTTTGCGCCGGGTGGATGTTGACCTCGATCACGCCGGGGTCGGGGGTGATGGAGAAGCCCTGCACCCGGCGGTCATACGGCGCCTTGTAGCCTTCCAGCACGACGGGGCGGCCCTGTTCCTGCGCGGTCAGCTCGATGGCGGCCACCAGGGACAGCCAGTCCTCGGCGGAGGTCAGCGGCGGCAGGTAGATGTAAAGCTGCCCGTCGCGCGCCTGCACCGTCATCGCCGTGCGTACGCCGCGGCCTGGCCGACCGTTGCCGGTCTTGGCCAGCAGCGCCGCCCGGTCCGGCAACGGCCCCTGGTCCTCGAAGGGGTCCGGCTCCGGCTCGTCCTCGATCTCGGTCGGGTCCACCCAGGGTAGGCTGTTCAGCGGCAGGCGCAGCCCGGCGGAGGAGTCGCCGGGCACCAGGAACAGCTTGCCCTCCCGCATCTCCCACCGCTCGGTCTGCCATTGCCGCGCGCCTCGCCGCCCGCCCCGGCGCAGCGGCAGCACGCTGGCGACGGGCTGATCCAGCCCTTGGGAGAACACGCGGATGATGCGGGCGCGCTCCAGCGGATCGCGGGACTGCGCGGCCTCGGCGACCATGTTGGCCGGCATCCGGGCTTCGCGCATCAGGTAGTACGGCTGGTCCTCGTAGGCGTGCAGCACGGCGGCGGCGTCCACGTGCAGGCGTCCGGCCAGGTCGAGCGCGAAGGCGTGCGCCGCCGCGGCGTCGGCGGTGCCCTTGTCCACGTCGGGATCGGCCAGCAGCGCAGGGTCGGACCACACGGGTTCGCCATCCGGGCGCCAGGTGGCGTTCAGCGCCCAGCGCGGCGTCTGCTCGCCAGGGTAGTGCTTG
>DASWOJ010000072.1:0-7553 GCA_036398775.1 Acetobacteraceae bacterium | reverse complement strand
CTCGGCGTGTTGCGGGAGGCACAGGAGGCGGCGCTGGCGCTGGACCGCGGCGAGGCCGGGCGGAACGTCATGTACTTCGAGACGGGTCAGGGGGCGGCGCTGTCGGCCGGGGCGCATTGCGGCATGGACCAGCAGACGGCGGAGGCTCGGGCCTATGCGGTGGCGCGGGCGTTTGAGCCGCTGCTGGTCAACACCGTCGTCGGATTTATTGGGCCGGAGTATCTGTATGACGGCAAGCAGATCATCCGGGCGGGGCTGGAGGACCATTTCTGCGCCAAGCTGCTGGGCGTGCCGATGGGCTGCGACGTTTGCTACACCAACCATGCCGAGGCCGACCAGGACGACATGGACACGCTGATGACGCTGCTGACGGTGGCCGGCGTCACCTTCCTGATCGCCGTGCCCGGGGCCGACGACGTGATGCTGAGCTACCAGAGCGCCAGCTTCCACGACATGCTGTATCTGCGGGAGCAGTTCGGCGTGCGGGCGGCGCCGGAGTTCGAGGCTTGGCTTGAGCGGATGCAGATGAAGGACCGCGCTGGGCGCATCCGGCAGGCGGCGCCGCAGGCGGTGCGGATGCTGGCGCTGGCTGATCCGGACCCGTTCGATGCCCCGCGCTGAGCCGCCGGCGCCGGATATCTGGGCGCGGCTGCGCGGCACGACGCGGGCGCGGATCGGGCTGGGCCGGGTGGGAAATGCGATGCCGCTGGGCGAGGTGCTGGCGTTTCAGCTCGCCCATGCCCGGGCGCGGGATGCCGTGCATGCGCCGCTGGACGTGGAGGCGGTGCGGCTGGGATTGCTGCCCCATGCCAGCGTGAGCGTGCGGAGTGCCGCCGGAGACCGGGACATCTACCTGCGGCGGCCGGATTTGGGCCGGGCGCTGGACCCTGGCTGCCGCGATGTCCTGGCGGCGGTGCGGCAGCCGGAGGGGGGGTGGGACGCGGTGTTCGTCGTGGCGGACGGGCTGTCCCCGGTCGGGGTGCAGCAGCATGCGGTGCCGTTGGTGCAGGCTTGCCTCGCTTTGCTGCCGGGCTGGGCGGTAGCGCCGGTGGTCATCGCGGTGCAGGCGCGGGTGGCGCTGGGTGACGAAGTTGCCGAACGGATCGGGGCGCGGCTTTGCGTGGTGCTGATCGGGGAACGGCCGGGGCTGAGCGTGGCCAACAGCGTCGGCGCCTACCTGACCTACGCGCCGCGGATGGGACAGCGAGATTCCGAGCGCAACTGCGTGTCGAACATCCATGAGGGCGGGCTGTCCTACCGGTCGGCGGCGGAGGTGCTGGCTTGGCTGATGACGGAGGCGAGTCGGCGCAAGCTCACGGGGGTCGAGTTGAAGGATGACCGCGCTGCCCTGTCGGATGCGGTTAGGTCGCAGATCGGCTGACGGTAGAGGATTCCGTCGTCCCTGCGGATTGTGACGGGATCACGCCATGTAACGAGCGGTTCGCGGCATAGAGTGGGAATAGAGTTCACGTTGTCCCGGTTGAAGTGGAGGCTGCTTACCATGGCAGCGACCCCGCCGGCGCAGCGGTTTAGGGTGCGCCTGCCGGATAGGCATCAAGTGGGGCAAGCCCGCCAGTGTAGGCCACTGCCTAGCCGGGGGCGTCCGTGACCTCGATGCGGTCGAAGCCCTTGTAGCGGTATAGGAGGACGGAGCCGACCCAGGCGGCGATGAACACGCCGATGATGGCGAAGCCCAAGCTGTTGAAATGGTCGTTCAGCGCGCCGATGCCGTCCCAGAACCAGCCGGACAGGTCGAGCTGCGCGCCAAGGAGGCCAAGGGCCTCGATGCCGCCCACCAGGAACGCGACCACCACGGACACCAAGGTGATGGTCAGGTTGTAGTAGAGCTTGCGGACCGGATGCACGAACGCCCAGTCGTAGGCGCCCAGCATCAGCACGCCGTCCGTGGTGTCCACCAGCGACATGCCCGCCGCGAACAGGGCGGGGAACACCATGATGGACCAGACCGAGATGCCTTGGGCGGCCTGCGTCGCCGAGATGCCGAGCAGGGAGACCTCCGTCGCGGTGTCGAAGCCCAGGCCGAACAGGAAGCCGAGCGGGAACATGTGCCAGCCCTTGGTGACCAGCCGGAACAGGGGCCGGAACAGGCGGGCGAGCAGGCCGCGGCTGTTGAGCAAGAGGTCGAAGTCGGCGTCCACGTAGCGGCCGCCGCCCCGCACATGGCGCCAGGTGCGCCAGACCGCGCGCAGGATGAACAGGTTGGCGGTGGCTATGGCGAACAGGAACAGGGCTGACACAGTGGTGCCGATTACGCCGCCCACGCTCTTGAGCTGCTCGAACCGGGTGGAGAGCAGGGTCGCCGTCGCGGCCACGCCTGCGGCGGCCAGCACCACCACGGCGGAGTGGCCGAGAGCGAAGAAGAAGCCGACGGTGACAGGCCGCTTGCCGTCTTGCATCAGCTTGCGGGTGACGTTGTCTATGGCGGCGATGTGGTCGGCGTCCACGGCGTGGCGAAGCCCGAAGCTGTAAGCGAGCAGGGCCGTCCCCAGGAACAGCGGCTGGTGCTGGAACAACAGGAAGGCCCAGGCCCACGCGGCCAGGTTCGCCGCGATGAGCAGGACGTAAATGCCGACGAGCGGGGGGCGCAGGGTGCGGGCACGCTCGTCGAAGGCGTTGGTGAGCAGGGTCAGCATGGCCGTGTCCCCCGGCCGCCAGGGCACCCCGCCCGGCAGCGTTGGCTTGCGCGACGACGGCAGGTTTCCTGGCTTGCGGGTCCCGGACGTGCATCGCACCCGTGCGACGCATGTCCATAGCTACTGGCCCTGTCTTCCCGAACCAGCCTGGTTCAGTGACCCGCCCCCGAACCGGGGCGTACGGACCAGCGGCTCGCCGCTGACAGTTGCGGGGGCAGCCGCCGATTTGCCCCCGGACTGCGGTCCAGCCAGGGCGCACGGCATTCCCTTTTCACCCGCTCGCACGGGACCGTTGACCGCTGATGATTGAGGCATCCGCCAGCTATTGGCAAGCCGCGCACCATTCCCGGTCCGGCCCGGGGATCGCGCGCTCCTGGCCGTTCCATGGCCTGACCCTGGGAGGCGGCCATGCCCGCAGATGCACCGGGCGGAGGATGCATCCAGCGGAAGCGGCACCCGGTGCGGCAGCCGGCATCGCAACCCGCACGTCTCACCGCCTCACGCCATCGTCACACGATGGGCATGCCGGTCCCCGCAAATCATCCGCCGGCGGCATGGACCCCGCCTGCCATTGTTGGCAGTGTTCAGGATCGCGTGAATACGGCGCCCCGACCAGGCCCGGGGACAACGGAGGCGAGGCAGTGCGCAACACCGAGCAGATCTGGAACATCGTGGACGGCAAGCAGGCGGACTACATAGCCTTGGCGGACCGGGTCTGGGGGACGCCGGAGCTGGCCTATGGCGAGCACCGGTCTGCTGCCGAGCACCTGGCGATGCTGGAGCAGGAGGGGTTCCGCATCACCCGGGAGCTGGCGGGCATCCCGACCGCGATGATGGCGGAGGCCGGGGAGGACGGCCCGGTGATCGCCATATTGGGCGAGTATGACGCGCTGCCGGGCTTGAGCCAGGAGGCCGGGCTGGCCGAGCCGCGCCCGGTCGAGGGTGATGGCGGCGTCGGCCATGGCTGCGGCCACAACCTGCTGGGGTCGGCGGCGATGCTGGCCGCGTCGGCGGTGAAGGACTGGCTGGCGGCGTCCGGCGTGAAGGGCCGTGTCCGGTATTACGGCTGTCCGGCGGAGGAGGGGGGAGCCGCCAAGGGGTTCATGGTGCGCGCGGGGGCGTTCAAGGACGTGGACATCGCGATCTCCTGGCATCCCGCCTCGTTCTCGGGGGTGAACGAGGCGGTCAGCCTGGCGAACACGCGGATTGACTTCACCTTCGTCGGGCGGGCCAGCCATGCCGCGGGGGCACCCGACCTGGGCCGCAGCGCGTTGGATGCGGTCGAGTTGATGAACGTCGGCGTGAACTACATGCGTGAGCACATGCCGGACGATGCACGGGTGCATTATGCCTACCTTGATGCCGGGGGGATCGCGCCCAACGTCGTGCAGGCCCGGGCCAAGGTGCGTTACCTGATCCGTGCCTCGGACCTGGCCGGGCTGACCGCGCTGGTTGCCCGCGTGCGCAAGATAGCCGATGGGGCGGCGCTGATGACGGAGACGAGCGTCAGCACCCAGGTGGTCAGCGCCGTCAGCAACCTGATGGCCAACACGCCGCTGGAGCAGGCGATGCACGACAACTTCGAGCGGCTAGGGCCGCCGGAGTTCGACGCCGAGGATCGCGCCTATGCCGAACGCATCCGGGCCACGCTGACCCCGGCCGACACCGCGGCGGCGTTCAGCCGGGTCGGAGTGCCGGTGCGGCCGGACCTGCCATTGTGCGACTTCATCATCCCGTTCGGGGCGCATGGCAGGGGGGGCAACGGCAGCACGGATGTGGGGGACGTGTCCTGGGTGGTGCCTACGGTGCAGGCCCGGGGGGCGACGTGCGCGGTGGGGACGCCGTTCCATTCCTGGCAACTGACGGCGCAGGGCAAGAGTCCGGCGGCGCATAAGGGCCTGGTCCACGTGGCCAAGGTGATGGCCGGGACGGCGCTGAATGCGCTGCAGGACCCGGCGCTGATTGCGCGCGCCAAGGCCGACTTGGCCGAGCGTACCCGGACGACGCCTTATCAGTGCCCATTGCCCGATGATGTGGAGCCGCCGATCCAGGCGATGAGCCGGGGGGTTTAGCGGCTTCTGCTCCCTCTCCTTCCGGGAGAGGGTTGGGGTGAGGGGGCGGGCACTTGCAGTCCTTGCCGGCGCAAGCGGCTATGTGCTTGGGACGATGGTTGTGCGCCGCTCCGCAGCCAAGGCCCCCTCACCCCGACCCTCTCCCGGAGGGAGAGGGGGAAGAGGTATGTTGCCGTGACATTTTGATACGGAGCTACTGCTGCATGATCGAGCCTTCTGCCTGGACTGCCATTGGGGCGGCGTCTTCGCCCAGCTTTTCGCGGGATGGCGGGACCGTCTTTCACTTGCGGGGGGCCGGGCTGCCGCAGGTTTGGTCCATGCGGCGGGATGGCAGCGGCGGCGTGCAACTGGCCGATCAGGGGGAACGGGCCATCAGGCTCCGGCGCGCGCCCGACAGCGACCGGCTGATCTGGAGCATTGATGCGGGCGGCGACGAGAGGGACCAGATCTGGCTGCTTGACCCTGGCAACACGCCGCGGGCGCTGACGGCCGAACTCCGTGCCAATCATGAGGTTGGGGCGTTCTCGCCGGATGGTCGGCGGATCGCGTTCGCGGCCAATGACCGCGACGAGGCGTGCTTCGACATCGTCGTCATGGACCTGGCCAGCGGGGAGCGCCGCCGCATCTTCGAGGGCGCCGGGTCGCGTTCGGTCACCAACTGGACGGGGGAGCGGATCGTCGTCATCGAGGACCGCAGCAGCAGCGATCAGGCGCTGTGGACGATCAACGCCGATACCGGCGCGGCGCAGGAAGTGCCCCGGCCGGGCCTGGCCCGCTACGCCGCAGCGCGGTTCACCAAGGATGGGACGCGGGTCGTGGCGCTGTCGGACGTGGGCGGCGCGGACTTCATGCGCCTGTGCCGCATTGACCCGGCGACTGGTGGGGTGGAGACCGCGTCCGCTCCGGTCGGGCGGGACGTCGAGGCCTGGTCGCTGTCGCCGGATGGGTCGCTGCTCGCCACGGTCGAGAACGACCGCGGGTATGGCGTGCTGCGCGTCGGCGCCGTCGAAGGGGAACGGGAGGTGGTGGCCGGCCTGCCGCAGGGCGTGGCCGGGGATTTGGCCTGGTCGCCGGATGGGACGGCGCTGGCGTTCTCCGCCGAGGGGCCGACGGACCCGCCGGGATTATATGTGTGGGAGGGCGGGGCCGTCCGTCTGCTCTGGCAGCCGGACCCGCAGGCGGCTGGGATCGAGCCGGCGGACCTGATCGCGTTCTCGCTCGTGTCCTGGCCCGGATTGGATGGGCGGGAGGTTCCTGGCTGGCTCGCCATGCCGAATGGGGCGGCACCGGCGGGGGGTTGGCCCGGCGTCGTTTGGGTGCATGGCGGACCGGCGGCGCAAAGCCGCGCCAAGTTCCGGCCGGACATGCAGATGCTGCTGTCCCAGGGCTATGCCGTGCTGATGCCCAACGTGCGCGGCAGCACCGGATATGGGCGCGCATGGATGGAAGCCGACGATTTCGGGAAGCGGGGGGTCGCCGTGGATGATCTGGTGGCGGCCCGGCGGTGGCTGGCGGCGCAGCCCGGCATCAATCCCGGGCGCATCGGCATCATGGGCCAGTCCTATGGCGGGTGGATGGTGCTGGCCGCGATCACCCGGCACCCGGAGCTATGGCGTGCGGCGGTTGACTACTACGGCATCGGCGACTGGTTCACCCTGCTGCGCGACACCGGCCCGTGGCGGCGCCAGCACCGCGCGTTGGAGTATGGCGTACCGGGCCAGCATGACGACGCGCTGCGGGAGTTCTCACCGATCCACGGCGTCGGCGCGGTGACGGCGCCGCTGCTGGTGGCGCATGGGGACCGCGACCCGCGGGTGCCGATGAACGAGAGCGAGCAGTTCGTGACGGCGATGGAGCAGCACCAGAAGCGGGTGCGCTACGAGCGGTTCGCCTACGCCGGGCATGGCTTCATCCGGCCGGAGCACCAGCGGCGGGTTTATGCCGCCGTGGCGGAGCACTTCCGGCAGCACCTTTAGCCGCAGGGGCCGGGCGCGGTCACTTTACCGCGTTTTCCGGCGAAGCACGGTAGCGGTCGGGGTCGTGGATGTTGCCGTACCAGCCGGAGATTTCCTGCACCACGATGGTCCAGCCTTCGGGGATGCCGTCGTTGTCCCTGGCGCCCGAGGCTCCGCGGGAGAAGCCTGGGATGGCCTGGTTGCCGATGATGAGGCTCATGGCGATGGTCTTGCGCTGATTGTCGGCGGGGTCGAGGTAGGTGTCCTGCGGGTATTCCATGTAGGAGGTGGCGACCAGCTTGCCGTCAACGATCAGGTCCACCAGGTTGCTGCCGTCGCCGCGCCAGTTGCCGACCAGGTCGTGGAAGCCTTCGGACCAGTCGAACGGCGCGCGCAGGAACTCGGGGCTGTAGGAATTGTCGTAGTAGCGCCAGCCGTTGCCGTTCGCCCAGTAGATGGCGTGCGGCTTGGTGGCCCACTTGGTGCCGTAGATGTCGGGGGTGCCGAAATCAATCTGGCGGCCCGGCGGCACCCCGGCGGGGACCCGTGGAAAGTTGTCGTTCCAGTCAATCTCGAAGTTCTTGCCGGAACTCTCGCGGTAGAGGGCGTTCGGGGTGCCGAAGCCCTGGTAGGGGTTGCCGCCGGGGCCGGGGGAGGTCTGCTGGCCGGTGAACATCCAGATCGGCGCCCAGGAATGCTCGCCCTTGGGGCTGCGGTAGCGGACCTTCAGCGTGGTACCGGGCCGCCACTCGAACGGCAGGCGCACCATGGCGGCCCAGACGTTGCCCGGGCGGCAGTTGGTGCGTCGTTCCGAGCAGATGGCGCGCAGGTGCATCCCGTCCGGCGCCATAACGTGCAGGTCGTTGGGGTCG
>DASWOJ010000071.1:0-11345 GCA_036398775.1 Acetobacteraceae bacterium | reverse complement strand
GCCCATGCCCGGCAAAGTCGTCATCAGTTGCGCCATCACCGGCGCCATCCACACCCCCAGCATGTCCGACGCCCTCCCGATCACGCCGGAGGAGATCGCCGCCAGCAGCATCGAGGCTGCCGAGGCCGGCGCCGCCATCATCCACCTGCACGCCCGCAACCCGGCCACCGGTGAACCCTCCCCCGACCCGGCGCTGTTCATGCGCTTCCTGCCAATCATCAAGCAGAGCACCGACGCCGTGCTGAACATCACCACCGGCGGCGGCCTTAACATGACCCTCGCCGACCGACTGGAGGCGCCGCTGCTGGCGAAGCCGGAGATGTGCAGCCTCAACATGGGGTCCATGAACTTCAACATCTCCGGTGCCGCCGCCCGGGTGAAGACCTGGAAGCACGATTGGGAACAGCCCTACCTCGCCTGCACCACCGACCACATCTTCCGCAATACCTTCAAGGATATCGAGGGCATCGTCGAGCAGCTCGGCAAGGGCCACGGCACCCGGTTCGAGTTCGAGTGCTACGACGTCGGCCACCTGTATAACCTGGCGCACTGCCTGGAGCGCGGCATCGTCGAGCCGCCGCTGTTTGTGCAGACCATCTTCGGCATCCTGGGCGGCATCGGCGCCGAGGTGCAGAACCTGCAGTTCATGAAGGACACCGCCGACCGCCTGTTCGGCGACAAGTATGTCTGGTCGGTGCTGGCGGCCGGGCGACACCAGATGGCGTTCACGACCATGGCCGGCATCATGGGCGGCAACGTCCGCGTCGGACTGGAGGACAGCCTGTATATCGGGCGCGGCCAGATGGCCACGAGCAACGCCCAGCAGGTCGCCAAGATCAAGCGCATCCTGGAGGAGCTGAGCCTGGAGGTCGCAACCCCTGCGGAGGCGCGGGCGATCCTGCACCTCAAGGGTGGCGACCGGGTGGGTTTCTAGCATGACGCAGGACGCCGCCGCCCTGCACGCGGGCCTGCTGACGCTGGACACCCACATAGACATCCCCTGGCCCGGCGGTCCCGACGCCTTCACCGACAGCCCACGGGACAAGACCGGGCGCCGGGTGGACTTCCCGAAGATGCGGGCGGGCGGGCTGCGCGCCGGGTGCTTCGCCGCCTACGTGCCGCAAGGGCCGCGCACGCCGGAGGGCTGGCAGGCCGCGACCGGACGCGCGCTGGCGATGCTGGACGCCATCAACGGCACCGGGCGCACCGAGGGCGACCTGACCGCCCGCATCGTGACGTCGGCGGACGGCATGGAGGCCGCGCACCGCGACGGCGTCATCGCCGTGATGCCCTGCGTCGAGAACGGCCACGCCATGGGTGAGGACCTGGGCAACCTCGCCCGGTTCCATGCCAAGGGCGCCCGCTACATGACGCTCACGCACAACGGCCATAACCTGCTGTGCGACAGCAGCAACCCCCGCTCCGACCTGGGCGACGGCCCCACCCTGCACGGCGGGCTGAGCGGGCTGGGGAAGGACGCCATCCACGAGATGAACCGCCTCGGGATGATGGTGGACGTGTCCCACACCAGCCGCCAGGCCGCGCTGCAGGCGGCGATGCACTCGCGCACCCCCGTGCTCGCCACCCACTCCTGCGTGCGCGCCCTGTGCGACGTGGCGCGCAACGCCGACGACACCCTGCTGGACGCCCTGCGCGACACGGAAGGCATGATCAACATCACCGCCCTGTGCAGCTTCGTGAAGCCCGGCGGCAAGGAAGCCGACACTACCGTGCAGGACTTCTGCGAGCACATCGAATACGTCATCCGCCGCTGCGGCCTGGGGCATGTCGGCATCAGCTCGGACTTCGACGGCGGCGGCGGCATCACCGGCTGGCGCGACGCCAGCGAGAGCGGCAACGTGACGGCCGAGCTGGTCCGCCGCGGCTACAGCGCCGGGGAGATCCAGGCGATGTGGAGCGGCAACTTCCTGCGCCTGCTTCGCCGGGCGGAGGACGCGGCGGAGGCTCGGCCCCATGCCGCCTGACGCGCCTATGCCCCGGGCCGTGTCCCATCTGGACCAGGGACACATGCCCCGGCTGGGGCAGGGCACCTGGCGCATGGGCGAGGGCGCGGCGCCCCGGCATCAGGAGGCGGATGCGCTGCGCCTGGGCGTGGACCTCGGCATGACGCTGATAGACACCGCCGAGATGTATGGCGACGGCGCGGCGGAGGAGGTGGTGGCGGACGCCATCGCCGGGCAGCGCGACCGGGTGTTCCTGGTGTCCAAGGTGTATCCGCACAACGCGAGCCGCACCGGCGTTCCCGCCGCCTGCGACCGCAGCCTGCGCCGGCTGCGCACGGACTGCCTGGACCTGTACTTGCTGCACTGGCGCGGCCAGCACCCGGTGGCGGAAACCGTCGCGGCGTTCGAGGCGCTGCGCGAGGCCGGCAAGATTAGGCGTTGGGGCGTGTCCAACTTCGACATGCGGGACATGGAGGGCCTGCCGCCCGGCTGCGCCGCCAACCAGGTGCTGTATAACCCCGAGGCGCGCGGCATCGAGTTCGACCTGCTGCCGTGGTGCCAGACGCATGGCGTGCCGGTGATGGCCTACTCCCCGGTGGGCCAGGGCGGAAACCTGCTCCGCGACCAGGCGCTGCAGGCCGTTGCCGCCCGGCACGGGGTGACGCCGGCCCAGGCCGCCATTGCGTGGACCCTGCGCCACCCCGGCGTGGTGTCCATCCCGAAGGCGTCCGACCCCGGCCACGTCCGCGAGAATGCCGCCGCCGCCGCCCTGGCCTTGACTCCGGAGGACTGCGCCGAGCTGGACGCCGCCTTCCCGCCGCCGCGGCGCAAGCAGACGCTGGAGATGCTGTGAGCGGACAGGCGCATCCCGGCCTACACACAATGGCCGCTGGCGTGGCGGGGCGGGAAAACGCGGCGCCTCCCGCCATTGGCCTGCGCTGCGTGATGGCGGAAGGCGCTGCGCTTTCCCGCCCTACGAACGATGCCCGTCCGCTGCGGTGCAACCCTCCGCTTATAAGGCGAGGCATTGCAGCAACGTCCTGCCCCACACGGCCGTAAGATGGGCCAGGATAGCCCGCTGCTTCCCCCTCTCCCTCCGGAAGAGGGCCGGGGTGAGGGAAAGGCCGCCGGCACGAAAGGTCCAAGTTTGCAGCGGATCGGCGCCGATCTTACCCAAGAATGTCCTGCTGGGCCTCCCTCACCCCGACCCTCTCCCGGAGGGAGAGGGAGGCCAGGCAGGATTGCCGTCCTGATCGCCTGGCTGGCCTTCCTGTTCCTTCCCCCCCCCGCGCAGGCCCTTGGCCTGTACGAAGCCTCGGTGATCGTCACCGGCACCGACGCCCGCAGCCGTCCGGAGGGGCTGGGCCGGGCATTGGCGCAGGTGCTGGCCAAGGTCAGCGGCAGCCCGGCGCTGCTGGACGACCCGAAGGTGGCAGCCCTGGCGCCTGCCGCCCCCGGCCTGGTGGCGTCGCTCGCCTACCTGGACCAGATGTCCGACCTGCCGCGCCGGGACGAGCAGGGCAGCCGCGACCGTCCCTATGACCTGGTGGTCCGCTTCGACCCGGCCAGCCTCGACGCCATGCTGGAAGGGTTGGGCGAAACCCCTTGGCGCATCCGCCCGCCGATCCTCGTGGACTTGCGGATCGAGCCTCGCAGCGGCCCGGCAATGCCGCTGCGCGCCGACACGGCCGCAGACGAGCGCCATCGCGCCGCGCTGTTGGCAGCCGCCGACGGGGCGGGCCTGCAGATGGTGCTGCCGCTCGACCGGACCGCCGCCGCCGGCCCGGCACGGCCTGACCTGGCGCCGCCGCCGCCGGAGCTGGCGCTGCGCGGCACCGTTTCCTGGGTGGAGGGCGCGGGCTGGACGGGCCGCTTCACCCTGCCCTGGCACGGACGGGACCACACCTGGAATGTCGAGGGCGTCAGCTTCGACGAGGCATACCGCGTTGCCATGCGCGGCGCGGCGCGGGTGCTGTCCGGGCATGACGAAACCCGGTGATCCCCGGCGTAACCGCCGGGGTGCGACGCGCGGCGCAACGGCCGGGCTGCGGCGCGCGGCGCACCGGCGGGATCAGCCGGGCCGCAGGCCGCGGCGGGGCGGCGCCTCAGGGCGCCTGGGTGCTGACCGCCTGCACCGTCCGGATCGGGTTGGGCGGGGGTCCGTTGATCCAGACCTTCGGCGCCTCCGATTTGGCCGCTCCATAGATCGAGCAGAACGCCACGTCCGCCGCATCCCGTCCGGCGCCGATACGCACCAGCCCGTCAAGCGCCGCCATCCGCGTGGGGTCGAACAAGTACCACGCCCCTCCCCCGCCCGGTGCGGCCAGGTAGGCCTCGAACACCGCGTGGAAGTCCGGCGGCTGCAACTGCCAGGCATAGGCGCTGATGTAGCGCGCCGGTATCCCCACCGCCCGGCACAGCGTGATCGCCAGGTGCGCGAAGTCCCGGCACACCCCGCGCCGGTCGCCCAGCGTGTCGTAGGCGCTGGTCAGCACGTCCGTGCTGCCGCTCTCGTAGTCCACGTTGTCCCTGATCCAGTTGCAGATCGCCGTCGCCCGCTGGTGGCCTGACGGCGCTTGGTCGAACTGCTTGGCGGCGAACCGCGCCAGGCGGTCCGACTGGCAGTAGCGGCTGGCGTTCAGGTAGGGCAGCACATCCAGCGGGATGGACCCGGCTGCCAGCTCCTGCACCCCCGCCGGGTCCAGCATCAACGGGTCGAGCGCGACGGTTGCGGTATATTCGACCTTCAGCTTGCCCTTGGGCACCACGAAGCGGGCCAGGCGGTTGCCGGACTCCGGCATGGTGAAGCGGTCGGGCTCACCCAGGTCCGGCGTGCTCACCAGCCGCTCGGAGGTGATGACCTGGCGGGGGAAGCGGGCAGCCTCCAGGTTGAAGACGAACGGCGTCAACGCCGCTTCCGTCTCGTATTCCAGGGTGCAGCCGACGGTGAATTCCATGGGGGACGGTTCCGGAGCAATGAGTCCGTCCAGTGTGCGGCAGGGGAATCCGGAGTGGCAAGCCGGTTGCCGGCATGGACCCTGCGTGACGGAGCGGCTATGCGCCACGAAGCCGCCCCCTGCTCCCTATCCTTCCGGGAGAGGGCCGGGGTGAGGAAGGCCGCAAGAACCGGCTCCAGCCTGCCCGGAGGCGAGGATTGCGCTTTCCAGGACCGGCTTCGCGCCGCCGGCCTCCCCACCCCAACCCTCTCCCGGAGGAGGAGGGAGCAGGACGGGCTTAGACCAGCGGCACCGTCATTTTATCAATCACCGCCCGGGTGTCTGGCCGCACGCCGCGCCACCAGGCGAAGGCCTCCGCCGCCTGCTCGACCAGCATCCCGACCCCGTCTGCCAGCCGGATCACGCCCGCGTCGCGCGCCAGGCGCAGGAACGGGGTCAGGCCGCGGCCGTAAACCATCTCGTAGGCCAGGCACCCCGGCCCGAACACCGCGGGGCCGATGTCCGGCAACTCGCCATGCAGGCTGGCGGAGGTGGCGTTGACCACCACGTCGAAGCTGCCCATGCGCCGCAGCCCATCCATCCCCGTGGCGCGGACGGGGCCGTGCGAGGCGAACCGCTCCGCCAACTCCGCCGCCTTTTCCGGCTCGCGGTTGGCGACCACGAGTTCGGCCGGCCGCTGCTCCAGGAACGGCGGCAGCGTGCCGCGGGCCGCGCCGCCCGCGCCCAGCAGCAGCACGCGCCGGCCCTGCAGCGGGCGCTCCAGGTTCGCCGCGATGTCCCGCAGGAGGCCGATGCCGTCGAAGTTGTCGGCCACCGCCGCCGGGCCGTCGAACGACAGGGCGTTGACCGCTCCGGCCTGCTCCGCACGTTCCAGCCGCCGCGTCGCATAGGCGGCGGCATCCAGCTTGAAGGGCGCGGTGATGTTCAGCCCCCGGCCGCCGCCGGCGCGGAATGCGTCCACGGCGTCGCCAAACCCGCCCACCGGCGCCAGCAGCGCCTCGTAGCTGATGTCCTGACCCGTGACGGCGGCAAAGCCCATGTGGATGGCAGGCGACTTGCTGTGCCCGATCGGGTTGCCGATCACCGCGTAACGGTCGGTCATCGCGCCGCCGCTGCGCGCAGCACGCCGTCGCGCAGCAAGGCATCCGAATAGCCCAGCCCGGCAGCCATGTCCCGGTTGTGCTGGTCCGGCAGCGCCGCCGGGCTGCGCGGGGAGGGGCCGCGGCCCCGGCATCGGAAAGGCAGGGCGATGCCGCCGCCGAGCGTGCAGCGCTGCACGCCGTAGTCCTGGGTTGAGATCATGCAGCCATATAGCGCCATGTCCCCGTGCTGTCCCCGCCCCGAGTTGACCCGGCCGACCCGCGCCTTGCACAGGCGGCAACCGCTGCTGGGCGGGGATCGTGCGGGGTTGCTCCAGCACCGGGGAACGCCGACGGCGGGATGACGCGGGCGTGTTCATACCGGCGCGGCGCTGCCGTTGTGCCCCCTGCGGACGCCACGTAACCTCCGGGAATGCGACGCTTGATGATGCCTGCCGCGCTCCTGCTCCTGTCCGCCGCCCCGGCTGGCGCCGAGCCGGTCAGTGCCCACTACCAGACCTACGCCGCCGGGCTGCAGGTGCTGGTGATGGATGCGGACTGGGACGTGCAGCCTGCCACGTATCGCGTCCATTTGGCGTTCCATACCGTGGGCGCGCTCTCGCTTGCCTTCAGCAGCCGCAACGACAGCGTGGCGGAGGGCCGGTTCGACGCTGGGCGCGTGCTGCCCCGCCGGTTCTTCAGCACGGGCGCCCAGCGCGGCGCACAGCGGGTGACGCAGATAGACTACCCGGCAAACAACCCGCAGATACGCCAGCTCGTGCCGTCCAATGACGAGGAGCGTGATCCGGTGCCCCCGGCCGAGCAGGCCGGCACGGCCGATACGCTGAGCGCGTTGGCGCTGCTGATCCGCAACGTGAACCTGACCGGCCGCTGCGACGGCCAGGTGCGCACCTTCGACGGCCGCCGCCTGGGCGAGCTGGCTGCCCACACCGGGCCGGTGCAGGAATTGGAGCCGACCAGCCGCTCCAGCTACGCCGGCCCGGCCCTGCGCTGCGATTTCGAGGGCCGGCAACTCGGCGGATTTGTCCACGACGCGGACCCGGCAACGCTGCGCCGGCCGCAGCGGGGAGCAGCGTGGTTCGCAGCCGCCGTCCCAGGAGGGCCGAAGCTCCCGGTGCGGATCGAGTTCCAGACACGTTGGTTCGGCGCGGCGACGATGTATCTGGCCACGCCGTAAACGGCAGCAGACCGGTTGGCGTCAAACCCGGCGCAAACCGATCCGGCTTTTTTGGCGAACAGAAACGTGCAGGTCCAGGCGCCGCGCATCTGACTGCAATCTGCTTCGGGACTGCGGCATCAGCCCGCCGCTGGAAACCCGCCATGCGGCGTGGCGCTCCAGGGCTGGCAGGGCAGTGCCTGCCGGCCCTGGAGCGCGCCGCCGCGTCCTCTGCCGTGACGGGACAGGCGGTCAATGCCCCGGATTGGATGCCGTGAACGCCGCCTTCTGATCCGGCGTGGCGTCCCGCTGGTGCAGCGCCTGCCACTGCTTGTAGGGCATCCCATAGACAACCTCGCGCGCGTCGGGGTCGGCCAGCGGCAGGCCGCGTGCCTCCGCGGCTTCGCGATACCAGCGGGACAGGCAGTTGCGGCAGAATCCGGACAGGTTCATCAGGTCTATGTTCTGCACGTCGGTCCGTTCCTGCAGGTGCTGGACCAGGCGGCGGAAGGCGGCAGCCTCCAGCTCGGTGCGGGTGGCGGCGTCCATCTCGGGTGTCGGCATGGCGGAGTCCTCGGTTGCTGTGGGCCATAGATGGCGTGCGGGATGGCGCAGCGCCACCTCCCCGGGGTCTGGCCCAACCTGTCCCGACGCCGCATAGTGGCGCCAAGCGAGGAGGCGCCATGACTTGGGACGACCAAAGGGCGCGCACGGCGTTGCGGGCGATGTTCGACGCCGCCGTGGCCAGCGCCGACCCGCGGCAGGTCCTGGCCGCGCACCTGCCGCCCCGCAGCGAACTCCGACCCGGCGGCCGCGTGGTCGTCGTCGGCGCCGGCAAGTCCGCCGCGGTGATGGCTGCCGCGCTGGAGGACGCCTGGCCCGACGTGCCCATGACCGGCATCGTCGTCACCCGCTACGGCCACAACCACCCGACCCGGCGCATCGAGGTGATGGAAGCCTCGCACCCCGTGCCCGACGCCAACTCCGAGGCCGGGGCGCGCCGGGTGCTGGACACCGTGGCGGGCCTGGGGCCGGATGACCTGGTGCTGGCGCTGATGTCCGGCGGCGCGTCCGCGCTGCTGGAGCTGCCGGCGCCGGGCCTGACCCTGGCCGACTCCGACCGGGTCAACCGCGCCCTGTTGAAATCCGGCGCCGCCATCGGCGAGATGAACTGCGTCCGCAAGCACCTGTCTGCCATCAAGGGCGGGCGCCTGGCCGCGGCGGCGGCGCCGGCCCGCGTGGTCACGCTCGTCATCAGCGACGTGCCCGGCGACGATCCCGCGACCATCGGCAGCGGCCCCACCGTGCCAGACCCCACCACCTGGGCCGACGTGGGCGCCATCGCCGCCCGTTACGGCCTGGCGCTGCCCCGCACCAGCGGCCCGGAAACACCCAAGCCCGGCGAGATCACCCCCGACATACGCATGATCGCCACCCCGCTGATGGCCTTGGCCGCCGCCGCGTCGGCCGCACGCGTGCACGGCCTGGCGCCGCTGGTCCTGGGCGATGCGCTGGAGGGCGAAAGCCGTGAGCTGGGCACGGTCATGGCCGGGATCGCCGCCAGCGCCCGCCTGCACGGCCAGCCGCTGCCGCCGCCGTGCGTGCTGCTGTCGGGCGGCGAGACCACCGTCACCATCGGCGCCGGCCCGTCCGGACGCGGCGGGCGCAACACCGCGTTCCTGCTGGGCCTGGCGCTGGCCTTGCGAGGCACGCCGGGCATCTGGGCGCTGGCGGGCGACACCGACGGGATTGACGGGACGGAGGACGCGGCGGGCGCCATCGTCACCCCCACAACCCTGCAGCGTGCCCGCGCCGCCGGGCTGGACCCGGCGCGCGTGCTGGCGGAACATGACAGCTACGGACTGTTCGACGCGGTTGGCGACCTGATCCGCACCGGGCCGACGCTGACCAACGTGAACGACCTGCGCGCCATCCTGGTCGCATAAAGGGACACCATCATGGCTCCACGCGTGAAGATGCGCCGCCGCCGCCGCACGAAGATCATCGCCACCCTCGGACCCGCCAGCTCCACCGCGGAGATGCTGGCCCGGCTGTTCCAGGGCGGCGCCGACGTGTTCCGGGTGAACTTCAGCCACGGCACGCACGAGGACCACCTGGCCCGCATCACCATGGTGCGCGCGCTGGAGGAGCACGTGGGCCGGCCCATCGGCATCCTCGCCGACGTGCAGGGACCGAAGCTGCGGGTCGGACGCTTCCAGGCCGGGCGGGTGACGCTGCAAACGGGGCAGGGCTTCCGGCTCGACCTGTCCCCGGTGCCGGGCGACAGCCGGCGGGTGCAGTTGCCGCATACCGAGATCATCCAGGCCGCCGGCATCGGCACCAGCCTGCTGCTGGACGACGGCAAGCTGCGGCTGCGCGTCGTCCACGTGCGGGAGGACCACCTGGACTGCGAGGTGGTGACCGGCGGCCCGTTGTCCGACCGCAAGGGCGTGAACGTGCCCGACGTGGCGCTGCCCATTCCGGCGCTGACGCAAAAGGACCGGGTGGACCTGGACTTTGCCCTGCACCACGGCGTGGACTACATCGGGCTGTCGTTCGTGCAGCGGGCGGAGGACGTGGCGGAGGCCAAGGAGATCACCGCCGGCCGCGCCTGGATCATGACAAAGGTGGAGAAGCCGCAGGCCCTGGACAACCTGGACGAGATCCTCGCCCTGTCCGATGCGGTGATGGTGGCGCGCGGCGACCTCGGCGTGGAGCTGCCGCCGGAGGAGGTGCCGCTGGCGCAGAAGCGCATCATCCGGGCCGCGCGCGACCGGGGCATCCCCGTGGTGGTGGCGACGCAGATGCTGGAAAGCATGATCTCGGCCCCGTCGCCGACCCGGGCGGAGGCGTCGGACGTGGCGACCGCGGTGTTCGACGGCGCCGACGCGGTGATGCTGAGCGCGGAAAGCGCCGCCGGGCAGTATCCGTACGAGGCGGTCAACATGATGGACCGCATCGTCGAGCGGGTGGAGCGCGACCCCGGCTGGCGGGCGCTGATGGACAGCAGCCGGCCGGCGCCGGAGCGCACGGCGGCGGCCGCCATCGCCGCGGCGTCCCGGCAGGTCGCGCGAACCGTGGGGGCCGCCGCCATCGCCGCCTTCACGGTCGGCGGCAGCACGGTGCTGCGGGTGGCGCGGGAGCGGCCGGAGGCCCCGGTGCTGGGCCTGACCACCAGCCTGCAGACGGCCCGGCGGCTGGCGGTGGTGTCGGGCGTCCATGCCGTGCTGACGGGGGAGCTGCACACCATGACCGAGACTGTCGCCCGCGCGGCGCGGATCGCGCGCTCGGAGGGGTTCGCGCAGCCGGGGGATGAGGTCGTGGTCACCGCCGGCGTGCCGTTCAATCAGCCGGGCACCACCAACGCGCTGCGTGTGACGCAGGCTTAGCCGCCGAGCCCGAGGGCAGGAGATGCAAGCATTTCCAGCGACAGGCTTCGTGCAGCATCACCCTGGGACCAAGAGGTAAAGTAGCCGTCTTGACCGACCTGCCTTGGATACAGCGTGCCCCCGGCTTGCCCTACTTCATCACCGAACACGGCGATCCCTGGACCCCCATCGGCCAAAACGACGCCATGCCCTGGGTGGACTGGAACGGAGTGCTGCACCAGCGGGACCTGCCGGCGGTGGCCGGGCACCTGGCCTGGCTGCGGCAGCAGGGCGTGACCTGCCTGCGCTTCATGCTGGAGTATGCCGAGTTCGGCGGCCACTTCTTCGAGCAGCCGGCCGGCGTGTTCAACCCCGTGCTGGTGCAGGCATGGGACGACCTGTTCCGCCTTTGTGGGGAGGCCGGGCTGCGGCTGCTGCTGACGCCGCTGGACACCTACTTCCACTGGGTCCGCTGGGACCTGCATCCCTACAACAGCGCCAACGGCGGTCCCTGCGACGCGCGCACGAGCCTGATGGTGCATCCCGAGGTCCGCCGCCTGGTCAAGGCCCGGCTGCAATTCGCGACGGAGCGCTGGGGCGGGTCCTGCACCCTGTTCGCCTGGGACCTGTGGAACGAGATGCACCCGGTCCAGGGCGAAGACCGGCCCGGCTGCTTCGAGGACTACATCGGCGACGTCGGCCCGTTCCTGAAGGAAATCGAGCTGCGGGCGCACGGACGCGCCCACCCGCAATGCGTGTCGGTGTTCGGGCCGGAGCTGCACTGGAAGCCCTGGCTGAAC
>DASWOJ010000070.1:0-5571 GCA_036398775.1 Acetobacteraceae bacterium | reverse complement strand
GATCGGGAAGCGGTCTTCCCGTGCGATGGCCATATACATGCGCGGCATCAGCGGGAAGTGGAACGACATGTGGCACTCGTCGCCGGTGCCGAAGTACTGCTGCGCGTCCTCCGGCCACTGGTTCGCCTCGGCCAGCAGCATCCGGCCGGGGGCGTGCCGGTCCAGCTCGGCGCGTATCAGCTTCAGGATGTCATGGGTTTCCTGGAGGTTCTCGTTGTTGGTGCCCTCACGCTCCACAAGGTAGGGCACGGCATCCAGGCGCAGCCCGTCAATGCCCATGTCCAGCCAAAACCGCATGATGGCCAGCACGTCTTCCAGCACGGCCGGGTTGTCGAAGTTCAGGTCTGGCTGGTGCGAGTAGAAGCGGTGCCAGTAGTAGGCGTTGGCAACGGGGTCCCAGGTCCAGTTGCTGGTCTCGGTATCCAGGAAGATGATGCGGGTGCCGTTGTATTTCTCGTCCGTGTCGGACCACACGTAACGTTCACGCTCCGGGCTGCCCGGCGGCGCACGGCGTGCGGCCTGGAACCATGGGTGCTGGTCCGAGGTATGGTTGATGACCAGTTCGGTGATGACCCGCAGGTTGCGGGCGTGCGCGGCCTCAATGAACCGGCGCACGTCATCAATGGTGCCGTAATCCGGATGCACCCCGGTGTACTCCGCGATGTCATAGCCGTCGTCTCTCCGCGGGGAGGGGTAGAACGGAAGCATCCAGACTGCGGTGACGCCAAGCTCGGATATGTAATCGAGCTTCTGCATCAAGCCCTGGAAGTCGCCGACACCATCGTTGTTGGCGTCGAAGAAGGATTTGAGGTGGATCTGGTAGATGACCGCATCCTTATACCAGAGCGGGTCCTCTATAGGCGGCGAGGCGGTTGCAGGCACCGAACCGGCGGTCAAGTCAACGGGGCTGTCGTTCATGGCATCCAATCTAAGTAACGTCACAGGCCGCTGCGCAGGCGCCAGATGGCGTAGGGGCGGTCGGGCGAAAGCGCGATGCGCTGAACGCGGTCGGTCCAATGCACCGGACGATCCGTCAGCAGGTCCACTGCGTCCGTGCCCGGCACGGTCAGGTCCGCATACTGCGTCGTGCGGGCATCCATGCTGACCGCGACCAGGACGACGTTTCCGCGGTCGGGCGAAGCCTTCTCGAAGAACAGCACCTGTTCACCGCTGGCAGGCAGGAACGTGATGCCGAGATGGCTGTGCAACGCCGGGTTGCGGCGTCGTATGGCGTTGAGCTGGGTGATCTCCGCCACGATGTTGCCGGGCCGGTCCCAGTCCCAAGCCCGGAGCTGATACTTCTCGCTGTCGAGATACTCCTCCTTGCCGGGCACAGGCGTACCCTCGCATAGCTCGAAGCCGTTATACACGCCCCAAAGCCCCGACAGGGTAGCTGCAAGGGCAGCACGGACCAGGTAGGCCCCGCGTCCCGCGCCTTGCAGGTAAACAGGATTGATGTCCGGCGTGTTGACGAAGAAATGCGGGCGGAAGAAGTCCCGTGGCGGCCCGGCGGTCAGCTCCGTCAGGTATTGCTCGAACTCCCACTTCGCCTCGCGCCAGGTGAAGTAGGTGTAGGACTGGGAGAAGCCCGACTTGGCAAGGCGATACATCACCTTCGGCCGGGTGAACGCCTCCGCCAGGAACACTGCGTCAGGATACTGCGCCTGCACTTCGGCAATCATCCATTCCCAAAATGGCATCGGCTTGGTGTGCGGGTTGTCCACCCGGAACAGCCGTATGCCCTGTCCCGCCCAGTATAGTACGACATTGCATAGCTCGACCCACAACCCCGGCACCGCGCCCGGAGCGTAGAAGTCCACATTGACAATATCCTCGTATTTCTTCGGCGGGTTCTCGGCGTAGCGTATGCTCCCGTCGGGGCGCCAGGTAAACCAGTCCTTATGCTGCTTCAGCCAGGGGTGGTCCGGCGAGCACTGGATGGCGAAGTCCATCGCCAACTCCAGCCCGTGATCGGCGCAGGCTGCGCGCAGGTGCTGGAAATCCTCGGCCGTGCCCAACTCCGGATGCAGCGCATCATGCCCGCCATCGCTGGACCCGATGGCATAGGGGCTGCCGGGGTCGTCAGGAGTGGGCGTCAGCGTGTTGTTGCGGCCCTTCCGGTTCACGCGGCCAATGGGGTGGAAGGGCGGGAAATAGAGCACATCGAAGCCCATCGCCTGCACACGCGGCAGGTGACGTTCCACGTCGCGGAAGGTGCCGTGCCGGTTCGGGTCGTCGCTAAGCGAGCGTGGGAACACCTCATACCAGCTTGCAAAACCTGCTGCGGTACGTTCGGCCTGTATCGGGATCGGGCCGATAGTCGCTAGATGCGGCCGGTCATCGGCGGTTTGCATCAGCCCGGCGAGTTCGGGCGACTGCAACAGCGTGCGCTGCGCCTCGGCGTCGAGCTTCCTGAAGCTGGCTGACGCGGCCTTGAGCTTTGCCTGTGCTGGCGACGTCCGCACCGCGGCGGCAGCAACCAGGGCAGCGCCTTCACGCAGTTCCAGCACGATGGGAACGCCAGCCTTGTACTTTTTAGACAGCTCGTCGGCGTAGGTTGTGAACGCGTCACGCCAGGCATGAACTTCGTAGGTGTGTATGCCTAAGCCTTCCAGCGGGAAGGAAGCGGTCCAACGGTCGTTGTTGATGAGCGCCATCGGCGTTTCCCGCCACGCGCCGCCTGGCGCTCGCCAACGCAGGACGGCCGCCAGCTTGTCGTGGCCGTCCCCGATGATGTCGGCCTCCACCGCAACCAGGGAGCCCACCGTGCGTCGAGCCGGGAAGCGGCCACCCTCCACGCTGGGCGTCGGTGCTTCGATTGCCAGGCGTGGCCGGCCTGCGGCCTGCATAGCGGACTCGGCACTGATTGGCCGGGCGGTCGGAGGTGGAAGCACTTCCGCCTGGAACAGTCGCGCTTCGTGCGGCTGCAGCGCGACCACGGCGCCGATGGCAAGGGCAGGGCCATCGGTTGGCAGCACGGGACGGAACGGGCCGAATGCAGCGCCGGCTTCGGGCAGCAGGTGCGACAAGCTGGCAGCGGCCGGCTGCGCCGACTGGTTCAGAAGCAGCAGCGTGCCGTTTGCGGCATGGCGGGGGTCCGGAGTATCGGTCCGCAGCATGGCCAGCACAGCACTGCCCGGCGCCGTCAGCACGCGGCCAGGTCCCGCTCCGAAACCAGGGGTGGAGCGCAACCGGTTCAAGGCCGCGGCGTCCGAAGCTTTGCCGATACCGTCAGCGGCCCTGGGCAGGGGCGCCATCCAGCTGTCGGCCAGAAGGGCGGCTGCAGCTGCATAGGAGCCGGTGGCCGGACCCACGGGGACAACGACAGGGGCGATCCGCCCAAGCACGTCCAACTCACGCCAAATCCACTCGCCTTCGCCGTCCCAGTAGGGCAGGGAGGATGCGACCAGGTCCACCGTGCCGGGTTGGATGGCTTGCAGCACGTCCCACGACAAGCCGTGGGTCCAGGCAAACAGCACTGCATCGCCGCACAGCCGCCGGATGCCTCCCAGCAATGGCTGCAACGCGGTTCCTGGCAGGTTGTCGAGTCCTGCAAGCCTTACCCCAGCCGCACCGGACCGCATGAACGCCCTGATCCGCTTGGCGGCCCAGGATGCCAGGGCAGTTGCATCATCTGGCCCGGTTAGGGCGGCAACGGCGTGATCTGCCCGCTCGACCGGACGCCTGGGATCGCGGGTCGGCGCGGGAAGGACGGTGAACAAGGCGCCGGCGTCTGCCACCTGGCTTGCAGGCGCCCGATCCAGGCGGAAGTCCGCTAGCACGGCAAGCCCCGCATCCCGGCCAGCGGCGGCAACGGACGGCAGGGCATCCGGATCTTCGTATGACACGAGCACCATGCCGAAGCCCGCGGCGGCCGCCGCGCGGAAGCTGCCTGGCACCAACTCGGCTCTGGTCAGGTCGGCGATGGAGGGGCGTGGGGGAGCAGCAACTTTGACTGGAACTGCCGGGGTCACATTCTGATCCAACGATGCCTCCGCCGCTGACCTGCCGTGCCGCGCGCCGCCCGTAAGATCGTCTTTTGGGCGGCTAAGTTGCGCGGTGCAACATGAATAAACCTGATGAACATGCCTGGGAATGCCGTGGCCGCGGCAGCCTATTCGAGGCGCACGCCCCCGGTTACCGCCTGATAGGTCGCGATTGCCAGGGTCAGCGGCTCGAACGGCTTGGTGATCACGAAAGCAGGCTCCAGGTCCTCCCCGGTTAGCAGGCGCTCGGGGTAGGCAGTGACGAAAATCACTGGGGCATAATGATGCTTCATGATGCGCGCAACCGCGGCGGTGCCGTCGCCGCCGATCCCGAGGTTGATGTCGGCCAGGATCAAGCCGGGCTTGTGGCGTTCGGCAAGCTCGACCGCTTCCGCTTCGGTCGTGGCCATGCCGACGACGCGGTGGCCGCAGTTCAGCACCAGCTCCTCGATGTCCATGGCGATGATCGGCTCATCCTCGATTATCAGCACGTCCGTCGCCGCCCCGGCACGCAGATGGTCACGCGCTTCCGCGACGTGGGCCGCAGCCTCCGCCGCCGGCATCTGCAGCACGCTTGCGGCCGCATCCATGGACAGTTCCTCCAGCGAGGTCAGCAGCAGCAGCTTGCGTTGGAGGCCAGTCAGGCTGCCGGACAGCGCGGGCAGGCTCAGAGTCGTCAGGCCGTCGTAGCGGCTGGTTATGGCGCGATACAGGATGATGCGGGCATCTTCCTTAGGCGCGCCGTCCTCCAGCAAGTCGCGCAAGCTGTCTGCGACCATGGCGTCGCCCCGGGGCTGGCTGCCGGTCAAGGCGCGGGCATACCGCCGGGCATAGGGCAGCGCGCGGATGAGGTCTTCGCGGCGCAGGCTGGTCATGCAGCTTCCTTTTCTTGCACAGTGTCGTATTGGCCCCCGGCGGAACGGTGCCGGCGTGGCAGGTCGGGCCTTGGAGCACGCATTACAGGCGTTGTGACCGGGATGCCATGCCATGCTCGTCGCGGCAACGGTGCCGCCGGATCGAAGGCATCAGGAGAAGACGAAGCATGGGCGACGCCGACTTGCGGCGCGAGATCACCGCGTTGCTGCCAGACCTGCGCGGTTTTGCACGGTTTCTGGTGCGCGACCGCGTGATGGCGGACGACGTGGTGCAGGACACTTTAGTCCGCGCCCTGGGTGCGTTGCACCAGTTCGAGCCGGGGACAAACCTGAAAGCATGGCTGTTCACGATCCTGAGAAATCAGTTTTATGAGCAGGCGCGCCGCCGCAAACGCGAGATCGCTGCGATGGATGCACGCTTCGTCGGCGAGGAAGGCGCCGGACCGCAGCAGCTCGCACGCGCCGAGCTGCATGAGTTGCAGGCGCTTATCTGGCGGCTGCCCCCGCTGTTGCGTGAAGCGCTGATCCTGGTGGGAGCGCAGGAACTCTCGCATGACGAGGCGGCTGCGGTCTGTCAGGTGCCGGTCGGTACGATGAAGGCGCGGTTATCCCGCGCACGTGCTGCGCTGGCCCGCCTGGCAACGGCGGAGGGAGCGGCTCCCTAGCCGGCACCGCTCGCGGTTACGTGATATCGGTGATGCAACGCGGAC
>DASWOJ010000069.1:0-4901 GCA_036398775.1 Acetobacteraceae bacterium | reverse complement strand
TGCACCATTTTCTAACAATGTCTCATGATGTAAGAATTTGCGACAATTTCATGCGTGAGCGCGGTCATGTCCTCCCTGCTCGGCGCATGCCGTGTCAGGTGCCCGTTTCAGGATGCGCTGCGCTGAGCCGGCTGGCGTGGGTTACCAGGTGCCGAGCGGAGTGGTTACGGCCCGTGAGCACCGCCCAATGCCGTCGTTGACCCGGGGACGCACGGGAAAATCGCCTTGCACGGTCGCCGCGGCAGCACAGGCAAGCACGCAGCAACTTGCCCTGGGACCGCAGGAACTCAATGCTACGCCGCAATGTCCGCGTCTCGAAAAATTTAGCTGACATCCCTGCCGATGCGCTTCATAGAACCGTCTGCCAGCATGGAGCGTCCAAATTCCGGCGCAAACCGCATCTATGCCATCCCAATGGCGATTGAATGTTTGCAGCTCCGTTCCGGCCGCGTCCCGCTTGAACCCGCCGGCAAGCCCGTTTCGCCGCAAGTTCCGAACGTGAGGCCAATGCCGCTGTCAAAGCTCGCCGCCGCCCTCCTGCTGCTGTCCGTCCTGCCGGCCGCCGCGCAGCCGCAGCACAATCGCGGCCGCCGCCCCGTGCGCGCCGCAGCGGCCCCGGCACATGAGCAGTTCGGGCCGCCCCCGCCTCCGGCCACCCCCTATGAAGCCTGCGACCAGGCCATCGCCGCCGCCGAACGCGGCCTGCCCGCCAAGCTGCTGCCCGCCATCTCCCGCGTCGAAAGCGGACGGCTGGATCCCGCGACCGGACGGGTGCGTCCCTGGCCCTGGACCATCAACGTGGAGGGCGTCGGCCACTTCTTCGACAGCAAGGACCAGGTCATCGCCGCCGTGACAGCGTTGCAGGCCAAGGGCGTCCGCTCGATTGACGTGGGCTGCATGCAGGTGAACCTGATGCACCACCCCAAGGCGTTCCCAACGCTGGATCAGGCGTTCGAGCCGGCGACCAACGCCGCCTATGCCGCGCGCTTCCTGACGTCCCTGCACGGCATGCTCAAGGACTGGAACCTGGCGACGGCGGCCTACCACTCGATGGACCCGGTGCGCGGCGAGGAGTACCAGCGCCTGGTGCTGGGCCGGGTGATGACGCCGATGGGCGCGGGCGGCATCCTGGCGACCGGCTCTTTGACGTCGCTGAAGGGCCTCACCCCGTATGGAGCCTGGGCGGCGGCGCCCAGCAACTTCGCGGCGTTCCAGCCGACCAGCCTCGCCTTCGGCGCGTTCAGCGGCGGGTTCTCGGCGCCGTCGGTGCTGATCAACCCGCTGCCCAGCGCGGCAAGGCGGCGATAGGCGCCACACCGGGCCAGCACCCCCGCCGCCGCCGCCCCGGGCTGCCCCTTATCTCACCGCCGCCCTACTCCACCCCCGGCTCCACCCCCGCCTCCGCCAGCGACGCCAGCTTGAAGTCCCGGAACTGCTGCCGCAGCGCCAGCTTGTTCAGCTTGCCCGTCGCCGTGTGCGGCAGGCTGTCCACCACCACCACCTCGTCCGGCGTCCACCACTTCGCGACCTGCCCGGCATACAGCCCCAGCAGCGCCTGAGGGTCCACGTTGCGCCCAGGCTTAGGCACTACGATCAGCAGCGGGCGCTCGTCCCACTTCGGATGCCGGGCGGCGACGATGGCGGCCTCCGCCACATCCGGATGGCCGACGGCGATGTTCTCCAACTGGATCGAGCTGATCCACTCGCCGCCGGACTTCACGATGTCCTTGGTGCGGTCCGTGATCTCCATCAGGCCGTGCGGGTCTATCGTCGCCACGTCGCCGGTGGCGAACCAGCCCTCGGCGTCCGTCGCGTCCGCCTCGTGGTTCATGTAGCGGCGCAGCACCCAGGGGCCGCGCACCTGCAGGTTGCCATAGGTCGCGCCATCCCACGGCTGCTCCACCCCGGCGTCGTCCACGATCCGCATGTCCAGGCCCGGCACGGCGCGGCCCTGCTTATATTGCAGCCGCTTGGTTTCCGCCGCCGGCAGCCCGGTGAACTCCGCCTTCGTCCCGTAGTACGTGCCGAGCGGGCTGGTCTCCGTCATGCCCCAAGCATGGTCCACCCGTACCCCATGCTCGCTCTCGAACGCATCAATCAGCATGGCCGGGCAGGCGGAGCCGCCGCACACCAGCCGTTTCAGGGTCTCCAGCCGCCCGCCCGTCGCGCGCAGGTGCTGCAGCAGCCCCATCCACACCGTCGGCACCCCTGCAGAGATCGTCACCCGCTCGTCGTTCATCAGCGCCGCGACGCTCGCCCCGTCCAGGTGGCGGCCCGGCATCACCAGCGCCGCGCCGGCCATCGGCGCCGCATATGGGATGCCCCAGGCATTCACGTGGAACATCGGCACCACCGGCATCACCCGGTCCACCGCCCGCAGCCCGAACACGTCGGTCATGTTCACCGCATAGGCGTGGATGACGGTGCTGCGATGGCTATAAAGCACACCCTTCGGCCGCCCCGTGGTGCCAGAAGTGTAGCACAGCGCGCTCGCCAGCCCCTCGTCGAGCTTCGGCCAGCCAAAGTCGCCGTCCCGCGCCGCCAGCAGCGTCTCGTAGCACAGCAACTCCTGGCCCGGCGCCAGCGCCACCTCCGGCATCGCATCCTCGTCCGCCAGCAGCACCATCGCGCGCACCCCCGGCACATGCGGCGCGATGGCGGCCAGGATGGCGGCAAAGCTGGTGTCGGCGCACAGCACGACGCTGCCGGCGTCGTTCAGGATGTGCACGATGTCCTCCACCGCCAGCCGCGGGTTCACCGTATGGATGATTGCCCCCATGCCGGAGACGGCATAGTACAGCTCCAGGTGCCGGTGCCCGTTCCACGCGAGCGTCGCCACCCGGTCGGATTGCCCGACGCCCAGGCCCCGCAGCGCCTGCGCCAACTGCCGTGCCCGGCGCTCGACGCCGGCATAGGTGGTGCGGTGGATGGCCCCGTCCACGGTGCGCGACACGACTTCGCTGGATGCATGATGCCGCGCTGCATGGCTGAGGATGGAGGACACGAGCAGCGGCTGCGATTGCATCAGTCCAATCATGGGCGATGGCTCCTGGCGGGCGTTTCCTATGGGGCCGTCTGGTGCGGCTGGTGCGGTAAGATGGACCGGGCAGGGCGTCGTGTCACGGGCCGCTTGCCCTCCCGTTCTGTAACGCTTCCCACCCGCGTTGAATCCCCCCGCGCCCTGGCCTACGCTCCCCTAGCCACCACCCTAGGCCCCGTCCATGTCAGGCTTCGCCAGCACCAAGGACCTCGCCGACAAGGCCATCAGCTTCAACGAGCTGGCCCCCGGCCTCTACGGCTACACCGCCGAGGGCGACCCCAACAGCGGCGTCGTCATCGGCGACGACAGCGTCCTGGTCGTGGACGCCCAGGCCACCCCCGCCATGGCCGCCGACGTCATCGCCCGCATCCGCACCGTCACCGACAAGCCCATCCGCCACGTCGTCCTGACCCACTACCACGCCGTCCGCGTCCTCGGCGCCAGCGGCTACAAGGGCGCCGAGATCATCGCCTCCGACACCTGCCGCGAAATGATCGCCGAGCGCGGCCAGCAGGACGCCGACAGCGAGATCGGCCGCTTCCCCCGCCTGTTCCGCGGCAAGGACTCTATCCCCGGCCTCACCTGGCCCGGCCTCACCTTCCACCGCCGCATGACCCTCCATCTCGGCCAGCGCGAGGTGCAGATCATCCACATCGGCCGCAGCCACACCGCTGGAGACACCGTGGTCTGGCTCCCCAAGGAACGCGTCCTCTTCAGCGGCGACGTGGTCGAGTTCGGCGCCACCCCCTATTGCGGCGACGCCCACTTCACCGACTGGCCCGCAACCCTCGCCGCCGTGCAGGCCCTGGGCGCCCAGGCCCTGGTCCCCGGCCGCGGCCGCAGCCTGATGAACCCGCAGGAATGCCAGGAGGGCATCGAGGGCACCCGCGCCTTCACCTCCGACCTGTTCGCCATCGTCAAGCGCGCTTCCGCCAACGACGCCCCGCTCAAGGCCGTTTACGACCAGGCCATGTCCGAGATGCGCCCCAAATACGGCAACTGGGTCATCTTCGAGCACTGCATGCCCTTCAACGTCACCCGCGCCTGGGACGAGGCACGCGGCCTAGACCACCCCCGCATCTGGACCGCCGAGCGCGACATCGAAATGTGGCGCGCCCTTGAACAAGGCGCCCCGGCGCCGACCGCCGAAGCCTGATGCCCCACGCCTCCCCCCGCTACGCACCGGCTCCGCGGGGCAGCGCGGGGGAGCACCACCCCGTGGCAGTCGTGGGCGGCGGCCTAGTCGGCCTGACCCTTGCCCTAGACCTGGCCCAACGCGGAGTGCCGGTGGTCGTACTGGACGAAGACGACAGCGTCAGCACCGGCTCCCGCGCCATCTGCTTCGCCAAGCGCACCCTGGAGATCTTCGGCCGCCTAGGCCTCGGCCAGCGCATGCTCGCCAAGGGCATCACCTGGAACGTCGGCCGCGTATTCCACGGCGACCGCCAGCTTTTCGACTTCAACCTGCAGCCGGACGACGGCCACGAATACCCGGCCTTCATCAACCTGCAGCAATACTACGCCGAGGAATGGCTGGTCGAAGCCTGCGCCGCCACCGGCCTGGTGGACCTACGCTGGCGCCACCGGGTCGCCGATGTCAGCAGCCGCCCCGATGGCGTGACGCTGCAGGTCGAAACCCCGGACGGCCCCTACGACCTGCACACGGACTGGCTGGCCGCGGCTGACGGAGCCAGGTCGCACGTCCGCCGCACCCTGAACCTGCCCTTCACCGGCAAGGTGTTCCAGGACCGCTTCCTGATCGCCGACGTGGTCATGCGCGCCCCGTTCCCCACGGAACGCTGGTTCTGGTTCGACCCCCCCTTCCACCGCAACCAGTCCGCCCTGCTGCACAAGCAGCCCG
>DASWOJ010000068.1:0-7996 GCA_036398775.1 Acetobacteraceae bacterium | reverse complement strand
GGCTGGCTTGGTGATGACCGCGCTGCCATCGGCTGCCACCTCGGCGATCGGGAAGCCGATGGCCTCCGGCCGCGGCACGTCCTTGAACCCGGGGTCGGCGAAGTAGCCGCCCGTCACCTGCGACCCGCATTCCAGCAGGTGTCCGACCAGCGTCCCCGCCGCCAGCCGGTCCCAATCGTCCCAATCCCAGCCGAAATGCGCCACGAGCGGGCCGAGCGCCAGCGCTGGGTCGGCGACCCGGCCCGTCACCACGATCTCTGCCCCGGCGAGCAGCGCGTCGGCGATGGGCCGGGCGCCGAGGTAGACGTTGGCGGCAATCAGCTCCGCCGTGTCGCCGGCCAATCCGGCGTCGCCCTCCCACACCTCCATCCCGTCGAGGTCGCCGGCGGCAACGGCGTCGCGTATATCGTCGCCATGCACGACCGCAATGCGCGGCGGCGGCAGCCCGGTCTCTGCGGCCAGTTGCTGCAGCAGGCGGGCTGCGGCGGGCGGATTGGCAGCGCCGAAGTTGCCCACGATGGGGATGCCGGCACGCAGGCAGGCCGGGAGCACCGGCCCAACCAACTCGGCCAGCAACGGCTCGTAGCCGGCGCCGGGGTCGGCCCGGCGGGCGACATGGCCCAGGGCCAGGGTGCGCTCGGCCAGAGTCTCGAACATGATGGCACCGGGCCGTCCGGAGCGGGCGATGGCGTCCACCACCGGCCCCGGCGCATCCGTCCGGTCGCCGGAGAACCCGGCGCCGCAGCCCATCAGGAATGCGCCTGCATCCATCTCAACGTTGCTCCCTGCCGGCCTCTGGGTGCCGCTGGCGACAGTGCAGCACGCTTCGCCGGGCGGCGCGAGGGGTTGCGGACAGGGGTAGTGCTTGAGTTTGAAAGTCGGCTCACAACTCGCAGCTACCGCCGAACGGACATGGAGCGTGCGCCGAAAGCGGACGCTCAATCAGCTCCGCCGGCAGTCATTTACCTTGGTGCAGGTTCCGGCCGAAGAGCGCGAGCATCTCGATCCAGCCGCGCTCAGCGGCGGCATGATCGTACACGGGGAAATCTGGCATCATCCAGCCATGCGCTGCGGGGTAGGTCGTCGCCCGGTAGCGCACGCCGCCTTGCACCAGTGCCTTCTCAAGTCGCTCTGCCATCTCAGGCGGGTAGCTGCGGTCGTACTCGGCCGCGGCAACATAGACCTCGGCTTTCAGGCTCGGCACGAACAGGTGGGGACTGGCTGGCGCGTCGGTTGCAAGGTTGCCGCCGTGGAAGCTCGCAACCGCCCCGAAGCGATCAGGATAGGTTCCTGCAGCGGCAAGTGCCATGCCGCCGCCCATGCAGAATCCCACCGCGCCGACCTTGCGGCCAGCGACGTCGCCGCGGGTGTCGAAATAGGCGAGGAAGGCTTCCGTATCCTCGGTGGCCCTGTCATTGCCGGTTGTAGCCATCATCGGCCCGAGGATCGCACGGAAGTCGCCCGCAAACACTTCCTTGGGCACCAACGGCCCGTACGGGCCATAACGGTAGAATAGATCGGGCAGCAGCACGACGTAGCCGGCGCCCGCAAGCCGCTGCGCCATCTCAACCGTTACAGGCCGGATGCCGCCTGCGTCCATGTAGAAGATGACGGCTGGCCACGGCCCATCGCCCGCCGGCGTCGCGACGTGCAAAGCGCATTCACCGTCGCGCGTTCGGATCGTGATCTGCTCATTCAGCACAATGCGCTCCTACCCAGCCTGCTCTCAAGCCTCTGCCTCCGCTCCATCATGGCCAGAAGCCAACGGACCGCAATCCGCCAGCGGCCGACCTTCAAACTGATGTACGGCTTGGACAGGGGAGGGCGCCCGGTGCATCGCAGCCAGACCTCCCCGCACCCGCGGCGACAGCCGCAGCGGCTAGCCGGGTCCAAGCACGAGGCAGGCTCCGGCGCTCGTGAAGCCCGCTGGACACCGATAAACCCAAGCTGGAATGTGCGCGTCCCTCCATTGCCAGGAGCACACAGTTGGACAGCTACCGTCTCCACTATTTCCCGGAATCCGGCAACAGCTACAAGCTGGCGCTGATGCTAACCCTCTGCGGGCAGACGTTCGAGCCTGCTTGGACCGACTTCGCGGCCCGTGTCACGTGGACCCCGGAGTGGCGGCGGACCGTGAACCCCATGGGGGAAATCCCGGTGCTTGAGGAGAACGGCGTCAGCCTGACGCAGACCGGCCCCATCCTGCTCCGCCTTGCCGAGAGGTATGGCCAGTTCGGCGGCGCCGGCGACGCCGAACGCTTCGAGGTTCTCCGCTGGCTGTTCTGGGACAACCAGAAGCTGTCAGGCTTCATGGCGGCCTACCGATTCCGGCGCACCTTCATGCGGGACGCCGATCCCGCGGTGCTGGCCTTCATGCGCGGCCGGGTGGACGATTTCCTCGGCATCGTCGAGGAGCGCGTGGCCGGGCGGCCGTTCGTGATTGGGGACTGCCCGACGATCGCCGACCTGTCCATGTGCGCCTACCTGTCCTTCCCGCAGGACGAGACGGGATACGACTTCGGCGCCAGCCATCCGCAGGTCCATGCGTGGCTGGGCCGGATCGCGGCGTTGCCGGGTTGGCAGGCGCCCTACGACCTGCTGCCGGGCCAGCGCCTGCCCCGTTTCACATGAAACACCGTCCCTGACCCGGTCGCCGGGCGCCGCGGGAAATTAGCTCTTCTTGGCGTTCCAGAAGATCGGGAACGGACTATCCAGCACCCCTGTCACGTTGTCCCGCATCGCCGCGGGCTGGAAAAACTGGCCGAGCGGGACGTAGGGCACCTCGTCCCACACGGCCACCTGGATCGCGTCAGTCGCCCGCTTGCGCGCCGCGTCGTCCGGAGCCTCGAACCAGTCGGTCCGCAGTGCCTCGATGCGCGGGCTGGTCGGCCAGCCGAACCAGCCGTTGGCGCCGTTGCCCAGGATCGGGTAGTGCCCGCCGGGGTCGGCGGTGTTCAGCCCCTCCCAGCCCGTGCAGAAGATGCTCCAGCCGCCGCGCTCCACCGGCTCCTTGCTGGCCCGGCGCTGCACCACCGTGCCCCAGTCGCTCGCCTGGTAGTCCACGTTCATCCCCAACTTGACCAGCAGGTCGCGCGTCACCTGGCAGAACGCCTCCAGCCACGGATAGTCGGTGGGGGCAATGATGACGACCTTCTCGCCGTTGTAGCCGGACTCCGCCACCAGCCGTTTCGCCGCCGCCAAGTCGCGCGGCCCGGTCAGCGCCTCCATGCCGATGGCCGTGTCGGCCGGGGAGCCCGGCGTGAACACGCCGACCCCGGTGCGGGAGATCGTCGCATCCTCGCCATAGGCGGCCTGCATGAACTCCTTCTGGTCCACCAGGCGCAGCACGGCCTGGCGCAGCTTCGGGTTGTTGAAGGGCGGGTTCAGGCAGTTGAAGCGGATGATCTCCACGCTGCCGATGCTGGTCATCGGCACCACCTTGACGCCGTGCGACCGGCGGAGCTGCGGCACTAGGTCGGCGATGGGCGTTTGCCACCAGTCCTCCTCGCCGGCCTGGAGGGCGGCTGCGGCGGTGGCGGCGTCGGGGATGATGTTCCACTCCACCCGGTCGAAGTTCGCCACCTTGCCGCCGGCCACGAAGTCCGGCGCCTCCTGCCGGGGCACATAGGCGTCGTTGCGGGCATAGGCTGCCAGCGACCCCGGCGTCCACTCGTCGCGCAGGAAGCGGAACGGGCCGGACCCGGTGAAGTCGGTGATCTGGGTGAAGGCGTCGGTCCGTGCCACGCGCTCGGGCATGATGAAGCACACGTTGGCGGCGGGCTTCGCCAGCGCGGTGACCAGCAGCGGGAACGGCGTCTTCAGGCGCACGGTGAAGGTGCGGTCGTCGGGCGCGGCCATCGCCTCGGTCTGCGCGGCTAGGCGCTGGCCGAAGCCGTCCCGGCGCGCCCAGCGGGCGATGGAGGCGATGCAGTCGGCGCCGCGGACCGGCGTGTTGTCGTGGAAGCGCAGGCCGTCCCGCAGGCGGAAGGTCCAGAGCAGCTTGTCGTCCGACAGCTCGAAGCCTTCGCACATCTGCGGCTTGGGATTGAGCTTGGCGTCCACGCCGAACAGGGTGTCGTAGATCATGTAGCCGTGGTTGCGGGCGACGGTGGTGGTGGTCCAGATCGGGTCGGGATTGGCGAGGTTACCCTCCGGGATGAAGCGCAGCGTGCGGGCACGGGTGCCTTGGGCAATGGAGGGGCGGGGCAGCGAGGCGGAGGCCGTGGCGGCGGCGAGGAAGGTGCGGCGTTTCATGCGGATGGGCCTCCGTGTTTCATGGCGGAAGCAAGCAAGGCGGATGCCACGGAGCCGCCGACAGGTCAGCGCGAGACAGGCAACGCCCGCTCCACGATCCCGGCATACATCCCCGCCCCATACGGGATCGTCTCGTCGTTGAACGCATACCCGGGATGGTGCGGCGAAAAGCCCGGCCCGTTGCCGACGTTCAGGTAAGCGCCGGGCACCTGCTCCAGCATGAACGAAAAATCCTCCGACCCCATCACCGGCGGCTTGTCCCCGAACAGCCGCTCTGCCCCGGCCAAGTCCGTCGCGACCTGCTTGACCAGTTCGACCGGTTCGGCCGCGTTCACGGTCGGGGCGAAGATCAGGCGCCAATCCACCGCCGCCGTCGCGCCGAAGCCGGACGCCACGCCCTCGGCCAGCCGCCGCAGCGCTGCCTCGATCTCGCCGCCGACCTCGCGGGTGAAGAATCGGGCGGTACCGGACACGGTGGCCGCCTGCGGGATGATGTTGTAGGCGTCGCTGCCCACCCCCTTGGTCACGCTCACGACGGCGGCGTCGCGCGGCGATAGGTTGCGCGATACGATGGATTGCAGCGCCGTCGCGATGTGGCAGGCGGACAGCACGGGGTCCACGCTCTGCTCGGGACGCGCGGCGTGCGACCCCTTGCCGGACACCGCGATATCGAAGAACGCGCCGCCGGCCATCGCCGCGCCTTCCCGCACGGCAAAGGTGCCGACGTCCATGCCGGTGCGGTTGTGCATCCCGTAGATCGCGTCGCACGGAAAGCGCTGGAACAAACCGTCCTCCAGCATCGCGAGGGCGCCGCCGCACCCCTCCTCGCCCGGCTGGAAGATCAGGTGGACGATGCCGTCGAAGTCGCGGGTCTCGGCCAGATACTTGGCGGCGCCCAGCAGCATGGTGGTGTGGCCGTCATGGCCGCAGGCGTGCATGACGCCGGGCACGGTGGAGCGGAACGGCAGCTCCGTCGCCTCCTGCATCGGCAGCGCGTCCATGTCGGCGCGCAAGCCGACTGCGCGGTTGCCGGAGCCTGCGCGCAGCACGCCGACCACGCCGGTGCCGCCGACGCCGGTATGCACCTCGATGCCCCAGGCGCGCAGCCTGTCCGCGACCAGGGCGGCGGTGCGGTGCTCGGCCATGCCCAATTCCGGGTGGGCGTGCAGGTCGTGGCGGATAGCGGTCAGCGCGGCGTGGTCGCGGCGGATGTGGTCGAGGGCGGACATGGGCAGGCTCCGGGAAAGTCAGCTTGGGTATCATGTTGCACCCGCCGCGGCGCTGCCGGCAATTGCGCCTGTGCGCGGTCGCGCCAAAGAGGTAGCCGGCAAGATCGTCGACCTCAGCGGCACTTGCGCCTCCGCACGGCTGCGCCTTCGCCCACATCGGTGAGAACCTACACGACCGTCGCCAGGCCCATCGTAGGGCGTGCAAGCGCAGCGCCGCCCGCCAAACTACGGCGCCGTTCCCCGGCGGAAGGCGCAAGCACTCTTCCCCCCTACAAACAACGCCTTACGCCGACCAGTGAACACGGCGCATCACGGTAGCCGCGCCAGCCGCTCGAACAGCAATTCAAAAAACCCGTCCGCGTCCGCCCGGTCCAGCCACATCGCATTGGGCGCACGTCCGGTGACGCCGTAGCGGTCGGCCACCGTCATCCCGAGGGTCAGCGGGCTGCCGGTCTCCACCTCCACGTTGATCCGCTCCCCGCTGAACAACCCCGGCCGCAGCAGGTGCGCGATGACGCAGGGGTCGTGCAGCGGGCTGCCGCCCCGGTCCAGTATCCGCCCGCTGTCCCCGGCAAACAGCGTCGCCACCGCCCGCGCCGCCGCCGTGCCGACCCCGCGTAGCCGGGCCATCCGATCCGGGGTCAGGCGCACCTGGTGCGTCATGTCCAGCGGCAGCAGCGTCAACGGGACGCCGCTGCCCAGCACCACCCGCGCCGCGTCCGGGTCGGCGTGGACGTTGAACTCGGCGGCAGGGGTGACATTGCCGCCCTTGCTGCGGGCGCCCGCCATCCAGACGACCTCCGCGATGTGCTCCGCGATCTCCGGCGCCTTCACCAGCGCCACCGCCAGGTTGGTAGCGGGTCCGAGCAGGCACAGCGTCACCTCGCCCGGGGGCGCCGCGCGCAGGGTGTCCACCAGGTAGTCCACGCCATGCTCCGGGCGGGCGGGCGTCCACGGCTCCGGCAGGTCCAGCCCGCGTAGGCCGGTGTCGCCGTGGACATGCTCGGCGGTGATCGGCGTGCGCAGCAGCGGACGGGCGCAGCCGGCATAGACCGGCAGGTCCGGCCGCCCGGCCAGCTCCGCGAGGCGCCGGGCGTTGGCCTCCGTCCGCGTGACCGGCACGTTGCCGGCCACCGCCACCAGGGCAAGCACCTCCAGCTCCGCGGGCGATGCGAGGGCCAGCAGGATGGCGACGGCGTCGTCCTTGCCGGGGTCGGTGTCTATGATGATCTTGCGCGCCATCCGTTATGCCCCTTGCAGGGCGCGGGCGGCCAGCGCCACGCAGGCCTCGAACATCTCGAGCGAGTCGAACGGCCGGTCCATCCCATCTCCAGGCACGACGATGGGATGGCCGCCACCCTGCAGCACCGCGCCGGGGATCATGAGATTGTCGGGCAGGCCAAAGCCCTCGACGGCCAGGCCCGGTATCGCATCCGGCAGCGCGGCCAGGTGCGCCCGGGTGCGCCCGGTGAACGGCGCCGCACTGTTGGAGTAACCGAACACCGGCAGGCCGCGGCCCAGGAACCAGCCGAGTTCCACAAGCGTGCCGCTGTCGGCGGACACGCCGCGGAACGGGGTCAGGTTGGCGATCACCAGGTCCGACGCTTCCATCATGGCGATGTCCTTGCGGTAAATGGTGGTCCAGGCTTCCTCGTCGCCCATGCCTTGCAGGCTCGTCACGTCCTCGTTGAGCGGGGACAGGCCCTCGATACCGTGCCGGGCGCAGATCGCCAGCTTGCGCTGTGCTTGGGCGGCGGCGTCGGGCAGGAACACGTCGGGTCCGGCCAGGTAGGCGCGGGGCATCAGACCGGCCCTGCCAGGGTCTCGGGGCCAAAGGAATGCGGCAGCAGCTCCGCCAGCGTCGTGTGCAGCAGCACGGCTCCGGCCGGGTCCACGACGCGGACGTGGGTTGCGGCGGTGCCGAACTCCCGAAGCTTCTGCCGGCAGCCGCCGCAGGGGGTGCAGAGGCCGGCCCCCGCCACCACCAGCTCGGCGATGCGCCGCCCGCCGCCCAGCACCATCGCGGCAATCGCCCCGGCCTCGGCGCAAGTGCCCTCGGGATAGGCTGCATTCTCGACGTTGCAGCCGGAGTGGATGGTGCCCGCATCCGTGCGCACCGCGGCACCCACGGCGAAGCGGGAATACGGCGCATAGGCCCGCGTCCGTGCAGCCAGGGCGGCGTCGGCCAGGGCGTCGGTGACTGGGGGATCGGCCATGCTCAGCGCTCCTTCACGTAGGGGATGCCGCTGGCCGGCGGCGGCGTGGCGCGGCCGACGAAGCCAGCCAGCAGCACCACCGTCAAGACATACGGCAGCGCCTGCACCGCCTCCACCGGGAACTCGCCGACGCCCGGCAGCACCACGCCTTGCAGGCGGATCGCCGCCGCATCCAGCCCGCCGAACAGCAGGCACGCCAGCAGCACCGGCCAAGGCCGCCATCCCCCCAGGATCAGCGCCGCGAGCGCGATGTAGCCGCGCCCGGCCACCATGTCCCGCGCGAAACCGGCCCCCTGC
>DASWOJ010000067.1:0-17704 GCA_036398775.1 Acetobacteraceae bacterium | reverse complement strand
GCCGCCCTGGCCGTAGCGGCCATTGGAGTTGAAGCCATAGCCGACCACCGTGCGGCCGTCGCGCACCTGGTCGGTCACGACGGCGACGAGGGAGAGCGTCATCCGGGAGAAGTCTATGTAGGCGTTGGCAATGGACGAGGCGATCGGCGCCGTCACCTCGCGGATGTCAACGATACGCATGGGGGGTCTCCGTTGTCCTGATGTGCAGGGTATGGCCGACTCCTCATGTCCGGTCACGCCGCCAAATGCCGGACCTAAGCAGAACGAAGCTCGTGCGTCTGGTACAGTAAGAACCCTGCCGTGCAGCCGTGCCTCTTCCCGCAGGAGGCAGCGGCTCCCGCACGGTAAGCGCCCCTGGGCCGTCGCTGACGGCAGCGGCACTGCGGCCCGGGCGGCCAAGCTTCCTCATTGACCGCACATGCCTGCTCCTGACCTCCAAACGCCGGCAGCGGCACGCCCGCCCAGCCCGGAAATGCTGGGCGGGCCGAGGCTGGAAGCGGAGGATTTCGGTGCACGGCCCCTTTGGATGCTGCGGCGGCCCACGCAACCCGGTCAGACGCACGGCGCCGATGCGTGAGGATGCCGCATGAAGCCGACCCACGATTCCATGAGGTGCTGCCATCCAGAAAATATTGTAAGTGCTTGCAGCAAACATGTAAAAGTCATGCGGCAATCTCTTTGCTGCCCGAGAGCGCCCCACGGCTTGAATGAATCCGACCTGTCGTCATATATTTGTGACTATTCGATTATGATCGGCACTTTCCGATTTCTTGTTATATACATCGAGCAATCGGGCCTCATCGCCGCGCTGTTGAGGTAGATTATGGATAGCCGCATGGCACCTGCCTCAACCATTGTGCCTGCATTTGCTGACCGAATGAGCCAACGGGGGACCGTGGCCGCTCCAGTCTCGGCATCATCGGCGGTGGACGCCGATCCCGCCTGCTCCCAGGAGCTGATCCATGTCCCAGGCGCCATCCAGCCGCATGGCGCCCTGTTGGCCGTCGATCCCCTGCGCGGCTGGACCGTGGTTGCCGCCAGCCGCAATGCGGCCGGGCTGCTGGCCTCCCCATCCACAGGCCGGGTGATAGGGCGCAGCGTCGCCAGCCTCCTCGGCCAGCCCTTCGCCGATGCGGTGCAGCGGCGTTTCCAGGGCAACACGCTTCGGGGACAGGCCCCATGGCAATCCACGCTTGAGCTGACAGGGGCGCCCCCAGCGTTCGATGTGGCCGTCCACAGCCATGCCGGCCTGGTCCTGGTGGAACTGGAGCCAGCGGACGCCGAGGCGGACACCGAAGCCAAGGCCGTCATCCGCCAGCTTCAGCAGATCATCGTCGGCCTTCGCGAGACAGGCAGCGACCTCGATGAGCTGGCCCTGGTCACCGCCCGTGGCGTCCGCCTCCTGACGGGCTACGAGCGGGTCGTGATCTACCGGTTCGACTCCGATTGGAATGGGCAGGGCATCGTCGAGGACAAGGTTGCCGGCTGGGACAATTCGCTGAACGGCCTGCGCTTCCCCGCGTCCGACATCCCGGCGCAGGCCCGCGAGCTTTACCGGCACAGCCCGATGCGCTGGGTTCCCGACCGGGACGCCGCGCCGGTGCCGCTCGACGTTGACCCTGCCTGGGACCCCGCCCAGCCCTCTGCCCGGACGGAGGATGCGCCGCCGCAGGCCATTGACCTGTCGTTCGCCCACCTGCGAAGCCTGTCCCCAGTGCACATGCAGATCCACCGCAACCTCGGCATCAACGGCTCCATGTCGCTGTCAATCCTGCACCGCGACCGGCTGTGGGGCCTGATGGTCTGTCACCATCGCCAGCCGCACCATCCATCCGCCAACCGGCGCCTCGCCGCATCGGCTCTGACCGACGCCTTCGCGTTGCGCGTGGGACCCGCCGAGCACATCGCGACGGAGCAGGCCCGGCGGGAGGATGTCGTCCGGCTCTCGGCGCTGCTGGCCCACATGGCGGAGGCGGACGACGTGACCGCGGCGCTGACGACCGGCGGGATCACCGTCAACAGCCTGTTCGCGTCCACCGGCGCCGCGGTGCTCTTCGACGGCGCCGTTTCGTTGCTGGGGCACACGCCCCCGGAGGCGGACGTCCGCGAGGCTGCCGCCTGGCTGCGCACGCAGGACAGCCCGGCCCGGCTGTTCCAGACCAACAACATCTGCGCGGCGTTCCCGTCCTGGAGCCGGCACACGGCGATTGCCAGCGGCTTGCTCGCGGTTTTCCTGTCCGATGACCGGGCTAACATGCTGCTCTGGTTCCGGCCGGAGGAAGCGGAGCTGGTCACCTGGGGCGGCAGCTCCCACAGCGGCGCGGGGGGCGGCGCCCCCAGCCTGCCGAAGCATTCCTACGAGAAATGGACCGAGCTGCGGCACGGGCTGGCACGGCCCTGGGCCGAGTGGGAATTGGAAATGGCCGAAACCCTCCGGCACGGCATCGCCGACGTCATGGTGCGCAGCCTGCGCCGGATCGCCGACCTGAACGACAGGCTGCGCCAAAGCCAGAAGATGGAGGCCGTCGGCCAGTTGACCGGCGGCATCGCGCACGATTTCAACAACCTGCTGGCCGGTATCCTCGGCAGCCTGGAGTTGATGCGGGTCCGGGTCGGCCAGGGGCGGATCGGCGACCTGGACCGCTACATCGGCCTGGCAATGACCTCCGCCAACAGGGCGGCTTCGCTGACCCATCGCCTGCTGGCGTTCTCGCGCCGGCAAACCCTCGATCCGCAGTCGGTTGACGTGAACCAGCTCGCGGCCTCGATGGAGGACTTGATCCGCCGCACCGTCGGCCCCTCCATCCGCGTCGAGACGATGACCCTGGGCGGCCTTTGGCGGACGCTGTGCGATGCCAACCAGCTCGAGAACGCGCTGCTGAACCTGGCCATCAATGCGCGGGACGCGATGCCGGAGGGCGGCCACCTGACCATCGAGGGCGCCAACGTCACCTTGGACGAGGCGGACGCCGGCCGGCATGAGATCGCCTCCGGTCAGTATGTCGTGGTGTCCGTCACCGATACCGGTTGCGGCATGGCGCCGGACGTGATCGCCCGCGTGTTCGAGCCGTTCTTCACCACGAAGCCGCTGGGCCAGGGCACCGGGCTTGGGCTGTCCATGGTTTACGGCTTCGCCAAGCAGTCGAACGGCAACACCGGCATCCACAGCGAAGTCGGAGTGGGCACGACCGTCCGGCTCTACCTGCCGCGCTCTGCCGAGACCGGCAAGGTGGAGGCAGGCAACCCGGAGCCAGCCCCCAACACGGCAGGCAGGGCCGAGGGAACGGTGCTGGTGGTGGACGACGAGGCAGCCGTGCGCGTGCTGGTCGGCGATGTGCTGCGCGACCTGGGCTACGAGGTGATCGAGGCGGTTGACGGGCTGGAAGGGCTGCGCGTCCTGCAATCGAAGCGGCGCATTGATCTCCTGGTCAGCGACGTCGGCCTGCCCGGCGGAATGAACGGGCGGCAGCTCGCCGACGCGGCACGGGTCCAGCGCCCCCAACTGAAGGTGCTGTTCATCACCGGCTTTGCCGAGAGCGCCGCCTGGGGCAGCAAAAAGCTGGAACCCAACATGCAGGTGCTCGCGAAGCCCTTCGCCCTGGACGTCCTGACCGCCACGGTGGAGGCGATGCTGTGCTGACTGCCGCCCCGCCGGGTGGTGCGCTGCTGGCCCATCTGCGGACCGGCGCCCGCACGGCCCGCGGCCAGCCCGGGGCACAGGCGGCTCCGGACCGGCCCTCCCGCATCACCTGACAAGCGCAGGCCGTATGACGTTCGCGCAAGGCTCCCCGGCATGGCGCCTGCGTATGTTCGAGGCGATGGCGGCCTGCCGCCGGCTTATCGTGCCGGCGGTCCAGCCGGACATGTGCGGCGTCATCACCAGGTTCGGCAGGGTCTCGAACGGCAGGGCCGATGGCGGCGGGCCAGGCTGGCCGGGGGAAGGGTAGCGATACCAGGTATCAATTACCGCGCCAGCGATGGCGCCGCCCTGCAACGCTTGGAACAGGGCGTACTCGTCCACGGTTGCGCCGCGCCCGACGTTCAGCAGCACCGCATGGGGCTGCATCGCGGCAAAGGCCGCGGCACCGACGATCCCCCGGGTTTCCTCCGCTAGCGGCACCGACACCACGAAGCTGTCGGCAGAAGCCCAGAACGCCGGCAGTTCCCCCAGCGAAAAAGTACGGTCCACAAGCGGGGAGGGCGGGACGGCGCCGCGGTTGGCGACGACTACCTGCATCTCGAATGCCTTGGCCCGCCGTGCGACCGCCCGGCCGATGTGACCGAAGCCGAGCAGACCGATCGTCGAGCCTGCCAGCTCGCCATGCGCGCGGTGCGCGGCGCCGGCCCAATAGGCCCAGTCCCCGCGCCGGAGCCGCGCGTCGGCATCCGCCAGCGGCACGGTTCGGGCCAGCAGCGCGGCCATCACATACTCGGCAATCGCCTGCTCATGGCCGAAGCAGTTGCACGCGACGGCAGTGCCCGGCAGCGCCGCCAGGTCCACCGCGTCGTATCCGGCGCCGGGCACCTGGAACAGCCGCAGCGCGTCCGGACGCGGCAGCGCGGCATGGTAGCGGGTGCCGACGACGGCTTCGGCGCCGGCATAGGCCGCACGGTCGGCCGGGCTGTCGAGCGCATCTGGCAGCACGGCGATCTCGGAGGGCATGTCCAGCAGGTCGGCGAAGCCGTCGCTGAACGATGCTGCATTCTCGCCGTGGAACACGATGCGGATCATGGGACGCCTGCTTGCGGTGATCGGACGCGGTCAGCCATGGCCCAAACCGTCCAGGGCGCGCCGCGGACCGGCCTGCTGCAGCCGCGCCAGCGCGGCCAGGATAGCGCCCCGGGCGTCTGGCCGGGCCGTCAGGCCGCCGAACACCGCCGCCACGTCGAGCAGGGCGGCCGGGCCGCCCGATCGTGCCGCCCGTGCCAGCTCCGCCGCAAGGGGGTCCTGCACCTCCGCGGCAGTGGCGGCGTGCTGCATCCAGGCTGCGACGGCCATCGCATGCCGGGCAATGGGCAGGCCCCGGTCCAGCCGGCCGCGCATCGGGTCAAGCAGCCGCGGCGGCAGCTTCTGCGAGCCGTCCCCGGCGATCTGCGCCGTGCGGTGCCGCAGCGCGGGGTTGGCGAAGCGGGCCATCAGCGCCTCCCCATACTCGGCGACATCCATGCCCCGCGGCATGGACAAGGTTGCCGCGGCATCCCGCATCAGCCCGCGCACGAAGGCGGCAAGGCCAGGGTCCCGCACCGCATCGGCCACCGTCGCATCCCCGGCCAGCAGGCCGAGGTAGGCGATGGCGGAGTGGGCGGCGTTCAGCATCCGCAGCTTCATCGCCTCGAACGGCGCCACGTCGGACACCAGCATGGCGCCATGCGCCTCCCAGTCCGGGCGGCCAGCGGGGAAACGGTCCTCGACCACCCATTGCAGGAACGGCTCGGCCACCACGGGCCAGGCGTCGTCCATGCCGAGCGCCGCGGACACGCGGGCGCGGTCGGCGTCCGTCGTGGCCGGCACGATGCGGTCCACCATGCTGTCCGGGCAGGCGACCTCGTCCCTGATCCACCCTTCCAGCCCCGGCGCCATCCGCGCCGCCAGCGCCAGCAGCAGGCGATGCAGCGTGGCGCCGTTGTGCGGCAGGTTGTCGCACGACAGCAGGGTAGGCGGCTGCAGGCCGGCGCTGCGCCGCCGGGCCAGCGTGGCCACCAGGACCCCCGGCGCCGAGCGCGGCGCTTCGGGCCGCAGCACGTCGTGCAGGATGTCGGGATGCGCCTCGTCCAGCGTGCCGGTGGCCGGGTCCAGGCAGTAAGCCTTTTCCGTCACCGTCAGGCTGACGATGCGGGTCGCGGGGTCCGCCAGGACGGCGAGCAGGGCGGCTGGGTCCTCCGGCGCGACCAGGATGCGGCCGACGCTGCCGATCACGGCATACCTGTCGGCGTCCCCGCGCAGGTTCAGCGCATACAGCCCGTCCTGCGGCGCCAGGGCGTCCCGGGTGGCGGGGCTGCGCAGGCTGGCGGCGGTGATGCCCCAGCGGAGGTCGCCGGCGCGCAGGACGGCGTCGGCCAGGACCGCCTGGTGCGCGCGGTGGAAGGCGCCGAGGCCCAGGTGGACGATGCCGGACCGCACGGCGGCGCGGTCATAGCCGGGCCGGCGCACCCCGGGCGGCAGGTGCGTGAGCGTTGCGTCCGACAAGCGCACTACAGCGGCAGCCCGTGCTGGTGCGACAGGGCCGCCATCACGCCGCGCAGCTCCGCCAGCCCGCGCATCCGGCCGATGGCGGGGTAGCCGGGGTGGGCCGGCTTGCCCACGTCGTCCAGCAGCTCGTGCCCGTGGTCCGGGCGGAACGGGATGCGCCACCGCGGGTCGCCCGCGGCCCGGCGCCGCGCCTGCTCCTGCAGCAGCACGTGCGCCACCGCCACCATGTCGGTGCCGCCGCCCAGGTGGTCCGCTTCCATGAACGACCCGTCGGGTTCGTTGGACACGTTGCGGAGGTGGGCGAAGTGGATGCGGCTGGCGAAGCGCCGGGCGATGCCGGGCGGGTCGTTGGCCGGGTTGGCGCCCAGCGACCCCGTGCATAGCGTCAGGCCGTTGGCAGGACTGTCCACGGCGCCCAGGATGAAGGCGATGTCCTCCGCGGTGGAGCAGATACGGGGCAGCCCCAATAGCGGGCGAGGCGGGTCGTCGGGATGGATCGCCAGGCGGACGCCGGCCCGTTCCGCCGCGGGCACCACGGCGTGCAGGAAGCGGCGCAGGTTATCCCGCAGCCGCTCCGGCCCGGTATCCGCATAGCGCGCCAGCATCCGGCGCAGCCCCTCGATATCGTAGCGGTCGAAGGCGCCTGGCAGGCCGGCCATGATAGTACCGAGCAGCGCCTGCCGGTCTGCCTCCGTCGCGGCCTCGTGCCAGGCGCCGGCACGGGCCAGCACGTCCGGCGTCCAGTCCGCCTCCGCGCCGGGGCGCCGCAGCATGTGGACGTCGAAGGCCGCGAACTCGTGCGCGTTGAAGCGCAGCGCAGTGGCGCCGCCGGGCAGTGGGGCGCGCAGTTCCGTGCGCGCCCAGTCCAGCACCGGCATGAAATTGTAGCATACGGTATCCACCCCGGCCGCACCCAGGTTGGCCAGCGTTTGGCAGTAGGCGCCGAGATGCTGCTCCGCCCCGGCCTCGCCGAGCTTGATGGCCTCGTGCACCGGCACGCTTTCCACCACGCTCCAGCGCAGGCCGAGCAGCGGGTCGGCCTCAATGGCGCGCTTCCGGGCAGCGATGGCCGCGGCGGGCCAGACCTCCCCGGTCGGGATGCCATGCAGCGCCGTCACGATGCCGGTGGCCCCGACCTGGCACACGTCGGCCAAGGTGATCGGGTCGTCCGGCCCCCACCAGCGCCAGGTTTGCTCCATGCGGCTTGTCCTATCCGGCTGCGCGTTGCGGGGCGTCCAGGCCCTCGAAGAACTCCGGGCGCTGGGCGGCGATGCGGCCGATGGCGGCGAAGGCGGTTTGCAGGTGCGCCCGCATCACCTCCGCCGCCCCGGCGCCGTCGCCGGCCAGCACGCGGTCCACGATGGCGCTGTGCTGGCCCAGGATCATGCCGGGCCAATCGGGATCGGCGAGCGACAGGAAGCGCACGCGGTCGAGCTGCGCCTTGGCGCCGGCGATCACCTGCCACACGAAGGGGCGCCCACCCATGCCGACGAGGTGGCGGTGCATCGCCTCGTCCAGCGCGAAGAAGGCGGCGAAGTCGGGCTTCGCCAACGCCGCCGTCTGCTGGGTCACCAGATCCCGCAGGTGCGCGCCATCGGCCGGGGTGGCGCGGCGCGCGGCGTCGGGGATGGCGGCGCATTCCAGGGCCACGCGGATGAAGCTGCTGTCGTGCACGGCGGCCACGTTGATGGGCGCGACCCAGGTGCCGACCTGCGGCACGACGCGCAGGAAGCCGTCCTCGCCCAACCGCCAGAACACCTCCCGCACCGGGGTGCGGCTGAGGCCGTAGCGTTCGGCGACGCTGGTTTCGGACAGCGGGTCGCCGGGGCGCAGGATGCCCTGGACGATCTGGCGGTGCAGGTCCTCGTAAACCTCGCGGCTTGTGACCCGGCCGGGGGCACGGGCCAGGCTGCCCAGCCTCATGACCGCGCGCTCATGCCATCGCCGCCGCCGGGCCGGGGCGGCGGCCGCCGTCGAAGCGCAGCTCCAGCCAGCGGCCGCCCAGCGAGATCGCGTAGTTGATGACGAAGTAGATCACCGCCAGCGCCAGCAGCGGCACGAAGCCGCCATCGGTGCTCTCACGGATCAGCAGCCCGGTCTTGGTCAGCTCGATGTAGCCGATGATGGAGGCCAGCGTGCTTTCCTTCAGCACGGTGATGAACACGCCGACCGACGGCGGGACGATCACCCGCACCGCCTGCGGCAGCACCACGAGCTGCATGATGCGGACGTAGCGGAAGCCGAAGGCCCGGGCGGCTTCCCACTGGCCCCGGCCGACGCTCTCGATCCCGGCGCGTATCACCTCCGACATGGACGCGCTGGCGTGCAGCGCGAGGGCGATGGTCGCGGCGGCGAACGGCGGCAGGTCCTGACCCAGGAACAGCGGCAGGCCGAAGTAGGCGAAGAACATGACGATCAGGATCGGGATGGAGCGCCAGAATTCGGTGTAGGCCATCGCCAGGATACGCAGCGGCAGCCACGGGCTGACCCGGGCGAGCGCGACGCCGAAGCCGGCCGCGGCGCCCAGCAGCATCGCCAGCCAACTCAGCCACAGCGTCGTGCCTGCCGCGCGCAGCAGCAGCGGCGCATAGCTGAGCCAATCCGTCGTCACCGCGCGGCCTCAGCCCGGAACAGCATCCGGCCGACGCCCAGGCGCAGCAGGTTCACCGTCTGGCACAGCACGAGGTAAACGCAGGCTGCCACCAGGAAGGTCTCGAAGAACCGGAACGAGGTGGAGCCGGTCGTTTCCATCCACGACGCGACCTCCTCCACCGCGACCGCGGATGCTAGGGAGGACGCCAGGATGACCGAGATGAACTGGTTGCCCAGCGGTGCATAGATCGTCCGCAGCACCTGCGGGAAGGCGACGAGCCGGAAGGTCTGCAGCGCCGAAAGCCCCAGGCTGCGCGACGCCTCGGACTGGCCCGGCGGCACCGCGGCAAGGCCGGCGCGGAAGATCTCCGCCATGTAGCCGCCGCTGTTCAGGGACAGCCCGATCAGCGCCGCTGCGAACGAGGACAGGCGTATGCCGATGCCTGGCGCCGCGAAGTAAACCAGGTAGAGGATCACCAGCAGCGGCGTGTTCCGCATCACCTCCACGTAGGCGCCGGCCAGCCCGCGCCCCAGCCGCGACCGCCCCCGCCGCAGCACCGCCACCCCGGCGCCGATCGCCAGGCTGATGAGGATGGCCAGCACCGAGAGCGTCAGCGTCTGCTCCGCCGCCGGCCACAGCTCCCCGATGTAGGGGAGTATGGTGCGGAGCGTGAAGGTGTAGTCCACCGCCCGGCCGTCCCGGCTAGTAGCGGGCCTGGATGGCGGGCTGGTCGAAGCCGAACCACTGCTTGAACATGCGCGCGTTGTCGCCGCTGGCGTTCAACTGGTCCACGAACAGGTTCAGCACGCGCAGCCAGTCCGCGTCGCCCGCGGGGGCGCCGATGGCGATCTCCGCCCGGGCTAGGGTGCCGTCGAGCTGGCGCAACTTGCCGGGCCGGTCCTTGATGGCCTGGGTGTTGTAGAAGTCGTCCTCCGCCATCGCGTCGGCCTGGCCGCCCAGCAGGGCGCTCATCTCGTCGGCCTGGGTGTTGAAGCGCACGACGGTCGCCCTCGGCAGCGCCGCCGGCACCGCGCGCTCCGCCGTGCCGCCGCGGGAGATGGCGACGCGGAGGCCGGCGCCGTCGCCAAGCTCGGCGATGGCGTGCGCCTTATGCGCGTCCGGCACCAGCAGCCGCATGGTGGTGACGAGGTAGGGGCTGGTGAAGGCGATGGTGGTGGACCGCTCCACGTTGCGGGTGAAGTCGGCGACCGTCACGTCCACCTTGCGGGTTTGCAGGGAGGTGACGCGGCCGGGGATGTCGGTGACGACGAACTCCGGCTTCACCTTCAGCGCCTCGGCCAGCTTCCTGGCGATGTCTATGTCGTAGCCCTCGGGTTCGCCGGTCGGCAGGACACGGCTGTAGGGCGGCAGGCTGGGCAGCACCGCGATCCGCAGCGTGCCGCGGCTGAGCACGCCTTGCAGGATGCCCGGCGGCGTTTGCGCTGGGACGGCGCTGGTCACGGTCAGCAGGGCGGCGGCCAGCAGCCCTGCTGCCAAGCGCCTGCGGTTGATCGGCATGCGGTGTTCCTCCGGTTGCTGCGCCGGACCTTGCCGGCCCGTTGCCGGCCGTTATCGGGGATGCTTGCATCCTTGTATACAAGAAAGTTGCAATGGCCGGGTGGACCGTCCAGAGGCGGGCATCAAGACGGTCCGGGCCAGGGCATCCCGCTGGCGTCAAGGACGCCGGCTTCAATCCTGGCACGACCGCCGTCGCTCAAGGAACGGCGCGCAGGCCATAGGGAAGGGCATCAGGCAAGGGCGCGTTCGCGTTTCCCAGGTGTGAACGCCAGCGTGCCGTCGTCAACGCGCCCATACCGCAGCGTCACCAGGTCACGCGCATAGTTCTGGTGCAGCCTCCACGGCGCCGCCGTGCCCTGCCTTGGCAACGAAGCACTCGCGCGCCGGACATAGCCCGACTCGAGGTTCAGGAACGGCGCCTCCCCCACCTCGACGCTTCGCACCGGCACGCAGGACTGCATCCGGCGGCGGTCCATGTGGCGCAGGAGGCGGCAAACATACTCGCACGTCAGGTCGGCCTTCAGGGTCCACGAGGCATTGGTGTAGCCGATGACCGCAGCCAGGTTGGGAATGCCGCTGAACATCATGCCCTTGTAGTTCATCGTGCTGGACGGCTCGATGCGCTTGCCGTCCACCACGATCTCCACGCCGCCCAGGAACACCAGGCGCAGCCCGGTCGCCGTAACCACGATGTCCGCGGCCAGCTCCTTCCCCGACGCCAGCCGCAGGCCGTCCGGCGTGAAGCGTTCGATGGTGTCCGTCACGACCGAGGCCGACCCGTCCCGTATCGCGTTGAAGAAGTCGGAGTCAGGCGACAGGCACAGGCGCTGGTCCCATGGGTTGTAGCGGGGCGTGAAGTGCGTTGCGATGTCGTAGTCCCTGCCCAGGTGCGCCCGGACGCCCTTCAGCACCCCTGCCTTGAACCTCTCCGGCTGTTTCCGGGCCGTGTTGTAGAACAGCATCCCCAGCAGCACGTTGCGCCAGCGCGTGACGCCATAGGCGAGCTTCGGCGGCAGCAGGCGCCTCATGCGGTTGGCGAATGCGTCCTCGGCCGGGCGGGACACGATGTAGGTCGGCGACCGCTGCAGCATGATGACGTGGGCGGCCGTGCCAGCCAGCGCAGGCACCAGCGTGACAGCCGTGGCGCCGCTGCCGATCACCACCACCTGCTTGCCGGCATAGCCGAGGTCGTCCGGCCATTCCTGCGGATGGACCAGGCGGCCGCGGTAGCCGGCCACCCCAGGGAAGTCCGGCGTGTAGCCGCCGGAATAATCGTAGTAGCCGCTGCACGAGAGCAGGAAGCTGCAGGTGAGGCGCACAGGCGTGCGGTCCGCTCCCCGTTCCGCGTCAACCGTCCACGTCGCCTCCGCGGACGACCAGGAGATGCGCTTGACCGCGTGCCGGAAGCGTATCTTGCTGTCCACGCCATAGGCTTTGGCCGTATCGCGGACGTATTCCAGGATCGCCGGGCCGTCCGCGATGGCCTTTGCCCCCAACCAGGGACGGAACGAGTAGCCCAGGGTGTGCATGTCGGAGTCCGACCTGACCCCGGGATAGCGGAACAGGTCCCAGGTGCCGCCGATGGAATCGCGCGCTTCGAGCAAGGCAAAGGACTTGCCGGGACACCGCATCGCCAGATGGCAGCCGGCGCCGATGCCCGACAGCCCGGCGCCGATGATCAGGATGTCGAAGTGTTCAATGGTCATGTCTAGCTTTCCGAAGAGACATCCGAAGGTGCGTTGCAGGATGCCGTAACGCCGTGTGGCTAGGTAGGATCGTTCGACCGGGCCGGGCAGGCGACCGGATAAGGCCGCCATTCCCGGGGCGGCTGCGCGACGGTCAGCGGCATGTGCCCCGCTCAAGCGTCCGTTGATGTGGACACGCTTGCCAAAGGCGCGATGCTGCCAGCCGTGCGGACCCGGCAACAGGCCCGGCACTGCCCAGCGTGGCGGCATCTGCCGTTTGGGCCACGCCGGCTCGTTGACTTGTCAAAGGCTGGCCCGTCAACTCGGCGCTGAAGTCCGGGCATGCGGACATGATGGGTTGGGAAGGCCGGCCAGCATGGCAAAAGCGAAGCTCGACCTGCGCGGCAGCGTCGCGGTCGTGACGGGCGCGGCGAGCGGCATTGGCGCCGGGCTGGCGCGCGTGCTGGCGGCGCGTGGCTGTGTCCTGGCGCTGGCGGACCGCAATGCGGAGGGGCTGGCCGCCGTGGCGGCAGACGCCCGTGCACGGGGAACCGAGGTGTCCGAGCACGTGCTGGATGTCTCGGACGCCGAGGCGGTGGCTGCGCTGCCGGCGGCGGTGCTGGCGGCGCACGGCCGGGTCAACGTGCTGGTCAACAACGCCGGCGTCGCCCTGATGGGCCGGTTCGAGCAGGTGTCGGCTGCAGACTTCGAGTGGCTGTTCGGCGTCAACTTCTGGGGCACCGTCAACATGACCCGGGCCTTCCTGCCGCTGCTGCGGCAGGAGCGTGCGGCGCAGGTCGTGAACCTGTCGAGCATCTACGGGATCATGGCGCCGCCGGGCCAGACTGCGTATGCCGCGAGCAAGTTCGCGGTGCGCGGCTTCTCCGAGGCGCTGCGCAACGAGCTGGATACCTCGCCGGTCGGCGTCACCGTCGTCCACCCCGGCGGCATCCGCACCGCCATCGCCGCCACCGCCAGGGTTGCAGCCACGGTGCCGAAGGCGGAGTCGGCCGCCGCGCTGGCCATGTTCAACCTGCTGCTGCGGACCGAGCCGGACGACGCAGCCGAAGCCATAGCCCGGGCCATCGAGCAACGGCAGCCCCGGCTGCTGATCGGCAGCGATGCCCGGCAGGTCGCGGCGCTGGTGCGTATGTTCCCGGTCGGCCATTGGCGCCTGGTGCAGCGGTTGGCGGCGCGCACGGTCCGCCGCGCCACCCGCCGCAAGGCCGCGCATGGCTAGCTGGCAGGCTCATGCAATGGTGCTGCTGCTCAAGGCGACGGTGAAGCGCAAGCTGCGCCGGGCTACGGACCCGCGTGCCGCCCGGGAGGCATTGCAGGCTGGGGCGGCTGACTCGGTCGGCAGAGACAGCGTGGGAGGCGTGCCCGGGGAGTGGCTGGGTGCGCCTGGCGCCCCGCGTACGCTGTTGTATCTGCACGGCGGCGGCTACTTCGCGTGTTCCTCCCGCACGCATCGTCCGCTCACCCGAATCCTCGCGCGGGCCGGACTGCGCGTATTTGCCGCCGATTACCGCCTCGCGCCTGAACATCCCTATCCCGCCGCGCTGGACGACGCCGTGGCGGCCTATCGCGGACTGCTCGATGCCGGCGCGGAAGGCGTGGCGGTGGCGGGGGACAGCGCCGGGGGCGGCCTGGCCCTGACGCTGATGCTGCGGCTGCGCGAGCTTGGCGTGCCGCTGCCGGTCCGGGCGGCGCTGTTCTCCCCCTGGACGGACCTGGCGGCGACCGGCGGGTCCATCCGCCTCAACACCCGGCGGGACGCGATGTTCATTGGCGAAAGGATCGCGTCGGGCGCCGATGCCTATGTGGGCGGCGCGGACCGGCGCGACCCGATGATCTCGCCGCTGTATGGCGACCTGGCAGGCTTGCCGTCCCTGCTGGTCCACGTCGGCGCGGACGAGGTGCTGCTGGATGACAGCACCCGCCTGGCGGAGCGCGCCCGGGCGGCGGGCGTCGCGGTCGAGCTCAAGGTTTGGCCGGTCGTGCCCCATGCCTGGCAGGTCATGGCCAAGTTCATCCCCGAGGGCCGCCAGTCGCTGGACGCGGCGGCCCGCTTCCTCCTGGCCCATCAGGAGCATAGCCCATGCCGGGCGCCATCAACGACGGGCCGGGCAGCCAGCTAGGTTTGATCGGCCCCGCTGGGTCCGGCCTGGCCGGCGAGGAACTCCTGCAGCAGCCGGTTCACCACATCCGGCGCGTCCTGCTGCACCCAGTGCGAAACGCCGGGCAGGCGGCGGATCGCCAGGTCGCGCACATAGCGTTCCGTGCCCTCCAGGCAGATCAGGTCCAGCGCCACGTCGTCCTCGCCCCAGATAACCATCGTGGGGGTCTCGATCACCCGGGTCAGGTCCGGCATCCCCGGGCCGGGCCGGCGCGCGGCGCGATACCAGTTCAGCATCGCCGTTGCGGCCCCGGGCTCGGCAATCTGCCGGGTGTAGGTGGCCATCACCTCCGGCGGCAGCGCCAGGCCGGCGAACATGCGGCGCACCGCGGCGCCGTTGCCCACCGCAAGCAGCCGGTCCGGCAGGCCCGGCACCTGGAAGAAGGCGGTGTACCAGGAGCGCAGCATCTGCCGGGGATGCCGCAGCGCCGCACGGAAGCAAAGCGGGTGCGGCACGTTCATGATGACCAGCCGCTCCAGCGGGCGCACCTGCCCGGCGGCAAAGCACCACGCGACCATCGCACCCCAATCATGGCCGATCAGCACGGTGCTGCGTGCGCCCGATGCGTCCACCAGCGCCGCCACGTCGGCCATCAGGTGCGGGATGGCATAGTCGCCGACCCGCACGGGCCGGGTAGTGCGGCCGTAGCCGCGCTGGTTCACCGCCCATACGCGGTAGCCCATCGCCGCCAGCACCGGCATCTGGTGCCGCCAGGACATCGCGTGCTCCGGAAAGCCGTGCAGGCACAGGGCTAGGCGGTCGCCGGCGCCCTCTTCCAGCACCTCGAACCGCAGGCCGTTCGCTTTAACCGTGATCGTCTGCATGTGTCAGACCCGCCTCTCCCCAGCCCAGCTTTACCCCAGTCAGGCCCGAACGGCCGGCGCCGCGGGTGCATGGTGAACAGCGCCAGCGACGGCGGGCACGGGGGGATGACCCAGGTTACCATGATGCAGGCGCCGCGCCCTGGCATAGTTCCGGGGCCGCACGCGATCGGTCAAGCCATCCCAATGCTCCTCCGCTCCGATTCCTCCACGAGCGCACTGCCATCGCGGGCCGCTTGCAGCGTGGCGGTCCAGCGCCGCCAGGAACAGGACTACGCCAGCCTGGATGCGCCGGCCGCCCTGGCCTGCCGCGTCGCCGCACCCCTCGCAATGACGTGGAACAGTCAAAGCGAAATGCCGGTCGCAAAAGATAGCCGGTTGCAAAAAGCCGATCATAAAAGACCGATCGTAAAAGACCGGGGCGGACGCGGGCGGCGGCGCGGCGGAGCAAGCCGTTGAGGACCTGCTGGAGAAATTCTCCATGCGGATTTTCTCACGCGCCGAGCGGCACCCAGGCGCCTTCGCGCATGCTGACGCACATCGCTTCCAGGGTCAGCGCAGTGCCAACCGGCTCTGCCTACGTCGCGCCGTTCCATTCGGCTGTGCCAAAACGGACCATGTGGGCAAACGAATCGGCTTCGGCCCGGACCCTATCGCCGCCGGGCAGCTCGATGTGCTCGGACGAGGCGCCGCCCGCCGTGCCCGGCATCACGCCAGGATAGCGCTGCCTCAGCCTAAACGCACACGACTGCGGCCTCGCCGGATGGACACGAACAATCCAGCTTCGCCGCTGCCTGTCGAGCAGAGTGGGTAGGGCCGGGGCTGCTTTGCGGCGTTTGGGCACGGCATCGTGTGGGACCCATCACTGCAGGAGGCCATGTTTCAGCTGAAAGGGCGGTTGAGGTTGGGCGCGTGACGGATGCTGATGCACCGTCACCCATCCTATGTCCTTCCATATGTCCTGGCGGACCTGCGCTGCTATAATGCCCTTCGCCGCGTCGTTCGTTGGAGCGACGTCCCGGTGACCGAGCCGTAGGATGAAGGCGGGACTCGGTTGAGGCAAGGCTGGCATGCGGCGCTTCTGGAACGCGGGCGAGGCCATGTCGTTGCGTGAGATTGAGCCTGGCCAATGTCTCTTTAATAAAAATCGCGTGTCCACTCCTTGACAGGTTTAGGTATGATACGGTGCCGTTTTCAAGCCGGGTTGGGCATGGTTGACACTGGCACAGACCGTACTGTGGAGAAGTTGCTCCGGCAACAGGCCGCTTTGGCTGCATTCGGCAGCTTTGCGTTTCGGGAGACGGACCTGAAGGACATTCTCAACGAAGCGGCGCATATCTGCGCCGATTTGCTGGGCGTGCCTTTCTGCAAGGTCTGCAGGTATCGCCTCGAAGAAGGCGACCTGTTGATCGAGGCCGGGTGCGGCTGGAAGCCCGGAGTGGTCGGGCGCGTGATTTCCCAAGCAAATGAAAGCTCCCCGCAGGGCCGTGCCTATGTGACTGGCGAGCCGGTCATCATCCGCAACCTTCGTGAAGCGAACGACCTGAGCCTGCCGGATTTCTACGAGGAGCATGGCATCGTCTCGACCGTGGACGTCCTGATTCCCGCGATCAGCGGGGCAGCTTACGGGGTGCTGGAGGTGGATAGTCCCGAACAGCACCAGTATGACGTCCACGACATCAACTTCCTGACCGGTTTTGCCAACGTGCTGGCCGAAGCAGTTGCCACGTCCCAGCGGATCGGCGAGATCAAGGCGCTGCTTGCGTCGCAGTGCCTGATGGTTGAGGAGCTCCAGCATAGGGTGCGCAACAACCTGCACATGATCACCTCCATGTTGGACAGTCAGGCGCTAAGAACCGAGGATGGTCTGGCCCGGGCTGGCTTCGAGCTGATCGCGCGCCGGGTGACGACGCTGGCTCAGGTCTATGACAGCCTGCTCGGGATCGGCTTGGCCGAGACGATTGACATGGCTGACTACCTTCGCGCGTTGTGCGTGAGCCTGCCGGGCCTGCAGGCCGCGCGGAGCAAAGCGGTGGTGCTCAACTTCAGTTCGGAGACAGTCCTGCTCAACCTGGACCAGGTGACGTCGCTGGGCATGGTGGTCGCGGAGGTGGTGACGAACAGCTACAAGCACGCCTTTCCCGACCGCAGTGGAACAATCACCGTTGCTCTGACGCATCCCTACCCAGCCAGCGCGAAACTCACGATACAGGATGATGGTATCGGCTACGAAGTCAAAGCCAGGAGCAGCCGCCACGGGACAGGTTTGGTCACGCGGCTCATGCAGCAGATCGGCGGCACTGTAAACGTCAGTTCAAGCAATGGAACCTTGTGCATATTGGAGTTTCCGGTGCCGGTTGGACCTGCTGGCAACACGATTGCCGCCTGAGCAAGCCTCGGGAGGTTTGCGCACAGATGAAAAGCTAAGCAGGCTTGTGCGGCCTGGCACGGCCGCAGGCTATCTGTGTGACACGCCACATAAGCCTGCTTAGAGCATGTCCGGCCCAAACATCTCCATTTGGGCCGGCCAAATGCGAGCGAAGACAAAAAGTTGAAGCATGTCTGGTGTTTCCACTTAAACCGAACTTGTTCTAGGCCGTGGTGACGATTTCACCGGAGCAGGACGGCGACGGCGGCGAGTTGGACGAAGCCTCTGTAGTTGAGCAGGTCCTTGTCATAGCGGGTTGCGACGCGTCGGAACTGCTTCAGCTTGTTGA
>DASWOJ010000066.1:0-1874 GCA_036398775.1 Acetobacteraceae bacterium | reverse complement strand
CCAGCGTCCCTGCCGCTGCGGCGAGCCACCACAGGGCGGGGCGCGCCGCCCACCACCACCCTCGCCACCCACCCAAGTGCGCCCCGGTGGTGACCCCTCCCAGGCCCCGCCCCGCCCGCCTGCCGGACAACGCTGCCGCGCGCGCCGCCGCCCGCCCGCGCCCCCCAGCCCCGCCACCACCCCCGCCGCCCCGCCCCCACCGGCTGCGGCACTCGACAGCAGGAGGGCGGCGGCGGGTGCGGCGCCGGCGCCCGCGGCAACTCTTTCTGGAGCGCCTGCGACGCTTCAGGGCCCCTCAGAAGACGCAGCGCAGCCTGTGCAGCGTCTGCAGGGGCGCTGGGCAGCAGCGGCGCCGCGTGCGGCTGCTGGAGGCGGTTGTCAACCCGGAGGCGTCGCGGCCGCGCCGCTGCCGGGGACAGACGCCGCTGCAGGGCGCGCCGCAGCGCCTCAGCAGGCTCCGGAGACTCGGACGCAGCTGCTGCGACCAGCAGGCAGCCGTGGGGGCGGTCGAAGGCGCAGCTGCACGCCGCCGCTGCCGGCCGGCCGCGCGGCTGGCGGCCCAGCAGCGCCCAGCCGGCGCCGGTGGCGGAGGCGACGATCGAGGCACGCTACAGAGAGTCGATGCCGCCCGAAGCGGCGGTGCAGCGGCCGCTGCAGGCGCCGGCACCCGCAGCCCGCGCTGCGCGATCCCCAGCAGATCCCTGCCCAGGTCAGCGCCGCAACCAGCGCCGTTGCGCCAGCGGCGCATCGTTGCAGCTTCTGCATCCATCAAGAAGCGCAGCGGCGTGCGCCGCGGCGCCGGCGGCGCTGTGTGGGCGGCGCTGCCCAGGGGACAGCCGCCGAAGCACTTGGCCAAAATCCAGGCACTCCTGCCCGGATTCCAGGCGCCCCAGCGGCGTGGCAGCGGTAGGCCCCCAGGTCCGGGCTGCGGCAGCTGCCACCACGCGCCGTGGCTGCCAGAGGGGGGGCGCCGTCTACGAGAAGGAGAGGGAAGCAAAGCAGAAGAACAGAAACGGTCGGCCGCCTCAAAAGCGGCAGACCAATCCACTCGAAGGGGAGGCTGGAGACCAGTCGGTCGCGGAACTGCTCACGAGCAGTGAAGCGGCCGGCGCGCCTGCAACAGGGCGCCGAAGGCTTGTTCCCGACGTGGGTGGTGAGTGACAGTGGGGCGCGGCGGGGCCCGATCGGGCGGCGTGAGAGCGTCGCCTGGTCGGGCGAGACCCGACGCCCTTTTCAGTGCTTGGCCGTGGGGGCTCCAATCGGAATAACCTGCGGCCGTTTGGTCCGGCTGCTCTCCAGTGGAGCAGTCCGTGACCGAGGTGCTGGGAGCTTGTGCCGATACACGATGTGCAAGCCTGATTGAAAACCAAGGGAAGCCCTGCTGGGACGCCGGCTCCGCCTGAACAGCACCTCCTGAAAAGGATGGAGCTTGTTCGGCGCGGTCGGCTGCCAGCGCAACAGGCCCGCCGACGGGAACTCCCGCACCTTTTTCAACGAAGCGTGCCTGCGTTCCGCAACGTCGACGGCGCCTGGGTTGGATGCTCAGTCGAGCAAAGACGGAAAGCGGTGCGGGCTGTGGCTCACCTCGTGTGGGCAGAAGCAGCCCCGCCCGCAGATGGATACCTTTTCCATGCCAATACAACGGACATCCAATCGTGCGGCTTCGGCCGCCGGATTCCTTTCGCCGGTGTCGGTTGCTTTCGAGAGGGAGCAGCCGGCGGCGTGCGAAGTATGGCAGCTACCTGGTTGATCCTGCCAGTAGTCATATGCTTGTCTCAAAGATTAAGCCATGCATGTCTAAGTATAAGCTGACTTATACTGTGAAACTGCGAATGGCTCATTAAATCAGTTATAGTTTATTTGATGGTACCTTA
>DASWOJ010000065.1:0-2221 GCA_036398775.1 Acetobacteraceae bacterium | reverse complement strand
GGAAATCCCGCCGCAGCGTCTCATAGTCGGGGGCGCGCGTCAGCATGGCCTAGCGCGCCGCCAGAGTGCAGCCGCCTTCTTCCATCGGGCGGAAGGCCTGGTCGGCGGGAATGGTGTCGAGCAATTTGTAATAATCCCACGGTCCTTTCGACTCAGCCGGGCTCTTCACCTGGAACAGATACATGGCGTGCGTCGCGCGGCCGTCCGCGCGGACCTGCACCGTGCCGAACAGCGGATCCTCGATCGGCGCGCGCTTCATTTCGGGGATGACCTTCCGGGCGTCGGCGCTGCCCACCGCTTTGGACGCACGCAGATAGGCCAATGCACTGGCATACACGCCCGCCTGGAAGCTGGTGGGCCGCCAGCCCCCCATGCGGCCTGCGAACCGGTCGGCGAAGGCGCGGGTGGCCGGGGTGGCGTCCCAGTAGAATGCGTCCGTGAGATAGAGCCCCTGGGCGACCTACAGCCCCATCGCATGCACATCCGTCAGTTGCAGCAGCAGCGCCGCCATGCGCTGGCTGTTATTCACCGTCAACCCGAACTCCGACGCCTGCTTGATGGAATTGATGGTGTCGCCCACCGCGTTGGCCAGGCCGATGACCTTGGCGCGGCTGGCCTGGGCCGCGATCAGGTAGGAGGAGAAGTCCGCGTCCGCCCCATTGGGCGGGTGCTTGGCGTCCCCCAGCACCTTGCCGCCAAGCGCCACGATGACCTTCGTCGCGTCCCGCTCCAGCGACTGCCCGAACACGTAGTCGGCGGTGATGAAGAACCAGGTGTCGCCCCCCGCCTTCGTCAGCGCGCGGGCGGTGCCGTTGGCGAGCGCCCAGGTGTCGAACGTCCAATGCACCGTGTTGGGGGAGCATTTCTCGCCCGTCAGCGCCACCGCCCCGGCGCCGGACACCAGAAGGGCCGCCGCCGTGCCGCGGGTCGCCTCGGCTACGGCCAGGGCCACCGACGAGAACGGCACGTCCAGGATGACGTTCACCCCGTCCTGGTCGATCCAGCGCCGGGCGGTGGCGGCGCCGATATCCGGCTTGTTCTGGTGGTCGGCGAACAGCACCCGCACCTGCGCGCCGGGGTTTTCCGCGATGAAGGTCTCGGCGGCGAGCTGGGCGGCGACCACCGAGCCGCGGCCGGTGGAGTCGGACACGAAGCCGCTCATATCGGTCAGCACGGCCAGGGTGACCGGCACAGGCTGGGCACCGGCCGCGCCGGGCAGCCAAAGCGCCACCGCGAAGGCGAGATTCCGCAACAGGGACAGTTTGCCCGTCATTTTGAACGCTCCCACCCCGCCTTGCTGGCGAGTTGCCACTATCGGACCCGATCGCTCAGACTGGGTCAATAACTGCCGTGACAGGCCCCGGCCCATGCTCGTACTACATCATTGCTCGGACGCGCGGTCCCTCCGCCCGCTTTGGGTGCTGGAGGAGATGGAGCTGCCGTACCAGCTCCGCATGCTGCCCTTCCCGCCGCGCGTCGCGGCCCCCGGCTACCTGGACCGCAACCCGCTCGGCACCGTGCCGCTGCTGGAGGATGGCGGCGTCCGGATGACCGAGTCCGCCGCGATCTGCCAATACCTCGTTGCCCGGCACGGCCCCACGCCCCTGAACGTGACGCCGGAGGAGCCGGGCTATGCCGCCTTCCTGAACGGCCTGCATCTGGGCGAGGCGACGCTGACATTCCCGCAGACGCTCGTGCTGCGCTACAGCCGCCTGGAACCGCCGGAGCGCCGGCTGCCGCAGGTGGTGGACGATTATGCGCGCTGGTTCCTCTCCCGCCTGCGCAAAAGCCTGGCGCGGTTGGAGGGCGGCTACTACGCCGCCGGGCGCTTCACCGTGGCGGACATCTCGATCGGCTACGCGCTGCTGCTGGCGAGCAAAATCGGGCTGGACGCGCAGTTCAAGCCGGATGTGGCGGACTATTGGACCCGGCTGCGCACCCGGCCCGGCTATTTACGGACCCAGGCGGCGCAGGAGCGCGCGCTGGCCGGCCAGAACGTTCCGGCCACGGATTTCCACGAAGGGTGAGACCTTGCCGTAGGGCGCCGGGCGGGTCCAGCATGGGGGGAAACAGGGACAGTTCCATGAAAAAGCGCGGCCTCGCCTTCGGCATCTTCCTCGCCCCGTTCCACCGCGTGGGCGACAACCCGACGCTGGCGATCGAGCGCGACCTGCAACTGATCACGCTGCTGGACCAGCTCGGCTATGACGAGGCCTGGATC
>DASWOJ010000064.1:0-16010 GCA_036398775.1 Acetobacteraceae bacterium | reverse complement strand
GGACCGCACCACCGCCCGCAAGCGCATCCTCCGCGCCGTCGAGGACGTCATCCAGCGCCCGCCCGACAACCCCGAGTGCGACGACGCCGAGACGCTGCTCGCCGACCTCTACGAGCGCATGGACGCCCCCGACCTCGACGATGACATCGCACGCCGCCCGGCCGAGGACATCATCCGCGACATCCTGCGCGACCTCGGCCTCGCAGCCCTGCCCGGCAGCCGCCCGTGGAAGCGCCGCGCCACCGCCGACATCGCCCAACTCAACGCCCGAGCCGCCGCCCCAAGCCGCCCCGCAAGAGGCGCCGCCCGCCCGCCCGGCCCAGGCCCGCACGATCCCAACCCGCACGAACCCGGCCCGCACGACGGCCATCCCGCCGCCAATCCCGCCCCCGGACCAGACCCGGACCCGGACCCGGACCAGCATGATCCCGGCCCGCCCGAACCCGGCAAGGCTGCCGCGCCCGCCCGGGCGCCCGTCCGCCCCGGCCACACCCTGCCAGAAGACCCGGCCGAAGCCGTCGCCTTCGTCCTGCGCCAAGCCGCCCATGCCGACGCCCGATGGCGACCGCCGCCCGGCGGCTGACCACCGCCATCTGCTCCGGCTCTTCTCCCGGCCAGCCCCGTATGGCGTATAAGCAAAGCGCCATACGCCGCCCCGCAGCACCGCGTCATGGCCAGGAACGCCGGAGCGCTTCCGCCCCGCAAAGGCCGCCATCGCCGGAACGCTCAAGCCAAACCGCCGCTGGCGCCAGCCCCCGCCGACCCCGCGCACCAACGAAAGGCAACCAGGCCCGCACGCTGCCAGCCCCGCCGGCAACGGCGCACGCGCCAATCCGCGCCATCCTGCTCTGACCCATCCCTGCAAGCGACGCCGCAACACCTGCAAGGGCTGTCCCGCCCGTGGACAGGAAACCCGCCCCACCTGCGCAATCCCCTTGCACCCCTCAAGGGCAGCAGCCCCAACCCAACCCCTCCTACCCGCACGCTGTTCCCAACAGCCCGGCCAGCCCCCATGCTGGCCCCCCTGGCTGAACGGAGCACCCACCCATGACCACCCGCCTAGCCCTCCTCCTCGCCGCCGCCCTGCTGCCCCCCTCCGGCGCGCAGGCCCGCGACACCCTGACCATCGGCATCGCCGAGTTCCCCTCCAGCCTGCACCCCTCGATAGACCCGCTGCTCATCAAGACCTACGTGCTCGGCTTCGCCACCCGCACCGTCACCACCTACGGCCCCGGCAACCGCCTGATCTGCCTGCTCTGCACGGAGGTTCCCACCCTCGACAACGGCCTGGCCCGCAAGGAAGGCAACGGCCTAGCCGTCACCCTAAAACTCCGCCCCGACCTCCAATGGGGCGACGGCGAGCCAATAACCGCCCGCGACATCGCCTTCACCTGGCGCGTCGGCCGCGACCCCAACGCCGGCTTCAGCAACCCATATCCCTGGACCCGCGCGACCTCGGTGGACGTGGTGGACGACCACACCGCCGTCCTGCACCTGGACCGACCCGTCGTCTCCTACGCCCAATGGGACCAGCTCCTGCCCGAGCACATCGAAGGCCCCATCTACGACCGCGCCAAGGCCCCAGGCGACTACATCAACACCACCGAATACAACCGCAACCCGGTCAACCCCGGCCTGTGGAACGGCCCCTTCGCCGTCAGCGCCTACCAGTCCGGCGCCACCATCACCCTGGCCGCCAACCCGCACTGGACCGGCCAGCCCCCGGGCTTCAAGACCATCCAGATGCGCCTGGTCGCCGACACCGCCGCACTGCAGGCCAACCTGCTGTCCGGCGACATAGACATAGACCACAACCTGACCCTCGATCAGGCGCTGGCATTGCAGAAACAGCAGCCCCACCGCTTCACCTACACCTACGCCCCCAGCCTGACCTACTCCCACATAGACGCCAGCGGCACCAACCCGGTCCTCGCCGACGTGCGGGTCCGCCGTGCCCTGCTGCTCGCCATCAACCGCCAAGCCATCAACGAACGCCTCTACGGCGGCAAGGTCGCGCTCGCCACCAGCTTCGTCAGCCAGAACAACCCCGAGTTCGACCCTAGCATCCCCCTCGTCCCCTACGACCCCGCCGCAGCCCGCCGCCTGCTCGACGAAGCCGGCTGGATCCCCGGCCCCGACGGAATCCGCCGCAACCCCGCCGGCCAACGCCTGAGCATCGAGTTCCTCGCCGCCGCTGGCTTCCGCGTCAACGAGCTGCTGCAAGCCGTCCTGCAAGACGCCTGGAAGGCCATCGGCGTCGAGGCCACCCTACGCACCGAGCCATCGCGCACCCTGTTCGGCCAAACCACCAAGCACCGCGCCTTCCCCGGCCTGGTGATGTACACCTGGACCAGCTACGTCGGCGAAAGCCCCAGCCTGACCCTCGGCTCCGCAATGGTCCCCGCCGAGGCCAACAACTGGAGCGGCGCCAACTTCACCGGCTTCACCGACCCCCAATTCGACGCCGCCAGCGCCGCCGCCGAAATCGAGCTGGACCCAACCCGCCGCCACGCCGAATGGGCCACCATGCAGCGCATCTACGCCGACCGCCTGCCCGCCCTACCCCTGTTCATCACCGTAATTCCCCAGGCCATGCCGACCTGGCTGCGCGGCTTCGAGCCAGACGGCCGCGGCCAACCCTTCTCCCAAGGCGCCGAAGCCTGGAGCAGCGAGCCATGACCCCCCTGGCCACCCTAGCCCTGACCCGCGGCATCGCCCGCCTGCTCGAACGTTTCGACAACGGCCCCGGCGCCACCGTCGGCGTCGTGCAGGACGGCGCCCTGGCCGTCCACCGCTCCGCCGGCCTCGCCAGCCTGGAACTCGGCGTGCCCATCGGACCCGAAACCGCCTTCCGCGTCGCCTCCGTCACCAAGCAGTTCACCTGCGCCGCCATCCTCATGCTCGCCGACGAAGGCCGCCTGCGCCTGGACGACGACGCCCGCCTCCACCTGCCCGAGTTGCCCGACATGGGCGCCCCGGTCACCGTCGCCCACCTGATGCGCAACACCAGCGGCATCCGAGACATGCTCGGCATCCAGCGCATGGGCGGTGCCGACCTCGGCCAGCCCGTCCGCCCGGACCAGCTGATGGACGGCATCCTCCGCCAGCGCACCCTCAACTTCACCCCCGGCAGCCGCTTCCTCTACAGCAACTCCAACTTCCTGCTGCTGGGCCGCATCGTCGAGCGCCTCTCCAACGAGCCGCTGGCCGCCGTGCTCGACCGCCGCCTGCTGACCCCCGCCGGCATGACCCGCAGCCGCCTGGTCGAGCAAGTCACCGCCGTCGTCCCCGGCCTAGCCACCGGCTACCTGCAGCGCGATGGCGCCTGGGTCCGCGCGCCCCACGCCTTCCCCCTGCACGGCGAGGGCGGCCTGGTCTCCTGCGTCGAGGACCTGGCCCTCTGGAACCGCTGGCTCGACGCCACCCCAGCCCTCGCGGCAGCGCTGGCGCAGGAAACCCCCTTCACCAACGGCCATCCCAGCCTCTACGCCCACGGCCAGGTCGTCCGCGACTACCGCGGCGTCCCCACCATAGGCCACGGCGGCCTATGGCCCGGCTACCGCACCGAATTCCTCCGCGTCCCCGGCGAGGGCCTGGCCGTGATCGCCATCAGTAACCGCGGCGACACCGACACCAGCCTGCTGGCCCATCAGGTCCTCGACCTCACCCTCGACGGACGGCCCGGCGCCGCCCCGGCGCCGGCCAGCCCCGCCGCCGCCGTTACGGCGCCCCTGGCCGGCCGCTGGCTGGACCGTGACGCCGGCGCGACCCTGGACATCACGCCGACCGAGGATGGCAATACGGCCTTCACCACCTACGGCCTGTCGTTCGTCCCCTCGGTGCAGCCGGACGGCCGCCTCGGCACGGTCCGCGGCATGACCCCCTTCGCGCTCCGGCCCAACGACGCCGGCACGCTGGAAGTGGAGATGGACGCCGGCCACGCCGCAACCTACCACCGCGTCCCAGACGGCCCCGCCCTGCCGGACGGTCTTGCCGGCGCCTACCGCAGCGACGAGCTTGCAGCGACATGGACCCTTGCCATCAGCGAAACCGGCCTGCAAGTCACCACCCGCGGCCCCGTGGTGTCCGGCGGCCCGTGGCGGATTGAGGCAATTGAGGGCGACGTGATCCGCATCCATGTGCCCGACATCCTGTTCCCGTCCTGGCTGGACGCAAGCGTGCTGCGCGGCGGGACCGGCCGGGTCGAAGGCTTGTCCGTGTCAGGCGGCCGCGTCAAGGACGTGCTGTTCCGGCGCGTGGCGGCGTAACCGCAACGGCCCCGTGCCCCGCCGCCCGAACCCGCCTCACGTGAACCGCTTCACATAAAAAATCCGGTCATGCCCCGGCGGATACTCCGTGATCCGCCCGCACTCCGTAAAGCCAAGCTTCTGGTAGAACCCAGGCGCCTGGAACGTCCAGGTATCCAGCCACATCCCCACCAGCCCGCGCCGCCGGGCCTCTGCCTCCGCCAAGGCCATCACCTCGCGCCCCAGCCCCCCGCCCCGGGCCGGGCCAAGCGCCAGCAGCTCCACGAACACGAACCCATATCCCGTACGCCCCCACAGGCCGCCAACGACCTCCCCCACCGCATCCCGCACGGTCACGGCAAGCGTGGCCCAGCCGCCCGGCCCGGCAGCGGCATCGTTATGCGCAGACAGCGGCTCCAGTATCTTCGCCCGGAGCGACGGATCAGGGTCAGCCTCCAGCACGACCGTCCACTCCGAACCCGTCATCCCACGCCTCCCCCGTCCGCACCTCTGTGCCGCCGCGCCGGCGGCGCTGTCATCCGCCGCCGCCCAAACCCTCGCACACCAAGCCGCGCCGCCCCCGGCTACGGCCCGATAAGCTGCCCGCCGTCCACCACGATGCTCTGCCCCGTCACCCAGCTCGCCCCCGGCGAGGCCAGGAACAGCACGACGCTGGCGATCTCCTCCGGCTTGCCCATCCGCCCGAACGGTATCTGCGCCAGCGTGGAGTTATACAGCCCCGGGTCCTCCATCCGCCGCTGCTCCCAGGTGCCGCCCGGGAACTCGACCGAGCCGGGGGCAACGCAGTTCACCCGGATGCCGCGCCCGGCCAGCATCTTCGCCTGGCTGGCGGTGTAATGCATCACCGCCGCCTTCACCGCGCCATACGGGGCCGAGCGCGACGTGGCCCGCAGCGCCGAGATCGAGGCGATGTTGATGATGCTCCCGCCCGCGCCCAGCAGCGGGATCGCCGCATGGCTGCCGCGCACAACCGCCATCACGTCCACCGCCAGGGACGCCGCCCACCCCGCCTCGTCATCGGTCTGCCCGAACCCCGAAGCGTTGTTCACCAGCACGTCCAGCCCGCCCAGCGCCGCCGCGGCTGCAGGCACGTAGCGCGCGATGGCCTCGGCGTCGGTCAGGTCCACCGGCGCGCTGTGGGCGGCAACCCCCAGCGCCTCGATCTCCCGCTGCGCCGCCTCAAGCGGCCCGGCGCCGCGCGCGCAGATCGAGACCCCCGCCCCAGCCGCCGCAAAGCCCAGCGCAATCGAGCGTCCGATCCCGCGGCTGCCGCCCATGACGATGACCCGCTTGCCCGTAAAATCCATGAAGCCTCCTGGCATGTGTTGGGAGAGCGGCCCGGCAGGTCAGACCCTGGCGGACCCACGGCAACGGCTTACAATGCCTGGACACCCGGAGGAACCCGCATGGCCCACCCCGCCCTCACGCCCGGCGCCGTCGCCGTCATCACCGGCGGCGCATCCGGGATCGGCCTCGCCGCGGCGATGCGCTTCGCCCGCATGGGCCTGCGCGTCTGCATCGCCGACCTCGGCGGCGAGCGTCTCGCAAACGCCGCCGACGCCCTGGCCGCCGCAGCGCCCGGCGGTGCCGCCGACATCATGGCCGCCTCCACCGACGTCAGCCGCGCCGAAGCCGTCGAACACCTGGCCTCATCCGTCCGCGGCCGCTTCGGCGGCACCGACGTATTGATGAACAACGCCGGCATCCAGCCCGGCAGCGCCCTGTTCGGCCCCGCCGAAGCCTGGGAGCGCGTGATCGCCACCAACCTGTGGGGCATCATCCACGGCGCCCGCACCTTCGCGCCGGACATGATCGCCCGGGGGCGTCCGGGCCTCATCATCAACACCGGCTCCAAGCAGGGCATCACCACCCCGCCCGGCGACCCCGCCTACAACGTGGCCAAGGCCGGCGTGAAGGCCTTCACCGAAGCCCTGCAGCATGAACTCCGCAGCACCCCGGGCTGCCAAGTCAGCGCCCATCTGCTGATCCCCGGCTTCGTGTTCACCCCGTTGACGGCCAACGGCCGCACCGAGAAACCGGACGCCGCCTGGACGCCGGACCAGGTCGCGGACTTCATGATGGACAGCCTCGACGCCGGCGACTTCTACATCCTGTGCCCGGACAACGACGTGCCGCGCCCACTGGACGAGCGCCGCATCCTGTGGGCCGCCGGCGACATCGTCGAGAACCGCCCGCCCTTGTCGCGCTGGCATCCCGACTACGCCGACGCGGCAAAGGCCTTCATGGCGGCAGGTTGACCGGCCTGCCCGGACCCCGGCGCACGCGTCCCGCGCAGCCATCCCATCCATCACCGATAGGCTGGCCCATGCCCATGCCCATGCCCGCCGTCGCCGGCACCGGCTGAGGAAGACAGCAGCATGCTGCCCAACCCGTTCCGCACGTTCCGCGATCATCGCCTGTCCATCTTCCAGGCGGCAGCCGCGGACGCTGCACGGCCGGACGGGGCCGCCCCGATGCCGGATCTGCAACGGGCCGCCGCCGCCGTCGCCTCCTACGAGGCAGCCGGCGTGCCGGTACCGCCCACCGGGCCTGCGGACCTCGGACCGGAGGCATGGACCTGCGCGCGGCTCGGCCTGAACCTGCTCCGTGCCGAGTTGGGCGGCGCCGCCGCGGACCGCGCCCGCCTGGAGGACGCCTTGGCCGGCAGCCGCTGCGACCCGCGCTGGGCCGGCACCCTGCTGAGCTACCTCGCCTACTTCGGCCCCGACGGCCAGCGCCGCCGCATCCCCTACGTCCCGCCCGACACAGCCGGCCCCGGCGTCATCGAGATTCCCGACAACGCCCGCATCGCGCTGCTGAGCGACTGGGGCACCGGACGCCGCACTGCTTCGGCGGTGCTGCAGGACCTGGCCCGGCGCCAGCCCGGCATCGTCGTCCACCTCGGCGACATCTACTATGCCGGCACCGCCGCCGAGTGCGAGGACAACTTCCGCCGCCCGATGGACCTGGTGCTGGACCGGGCGCAGCGGCAGGTGCCGGTCTATACCCTGTCCGGCAACCACGACATGTACAGCGGCGGCGAAGGCTATTACGGCCTGATCGGGCGCCTGAACGACGGACCCTGGCGGCAGCGCGCCAGTTGCTTCTGCCTGCGCAGCGCCGGCCGCCGCTGGCAGTTCATCGCCATGGACACGGGACTGCACGCCTACGACCCGTTCGACCGGCATCCCCTGACCTTCCTGGAGCCTGCGGAGGAAAGCTGGGTGGCCGCCCGGATCAACGAGTTCCCTGGCCAGACGGTGCTGCTGTCGCATCATCCGCTGTTCTCCGCCTCGGCCCGCATCGGGCCTGGCGGGCTGGACGGATGGAACCCGCATCTGCTCGCAAGCTTCCGGCGCTTCGACGGGGCGGGCCGGATCGCGGCCTGGTTCTGGGGTCATGAGCACACGATGGCGCTCTATGCCCCATTCGCCGGACTGGCGCGGGGCCGCTGCATCGGCTGCGGCGCAATCCCGATGTTCGTGGCCGACCACCCCTATGCGCCGCTGCCAGGCCTGCGCTCGGCGCCTGCGCTGCTGCCGCCGCGGCTCGGTGATGACGGCGTGACCTACGACCACGGCTACGCCATCGTCACCCTCGACCCGCACGGCCCGGCACGGGCGGATTACTACGGCGTCGGCAGCCGCACTGGCCTGCTGCACTCGGAGGCGCTGGAAACGGGTATCGCGTGAGCCGGCTGGGACGCCGGCAATGGCCGCCGATCCGGTCGCCAGGTTTCCGCCGGATCGAAGCTGCCGCAGGCTGTCCGCCAACCCAGTCGGGCAGCGGCGGCCCTGGTCACGCTCCGACGCTGCTGCCGGAGACGCCCCGCAGTCCGCCGGCGCCCCGCCGCATGAAGTCGTGAGCGGTCCAGGGGTCAGCAGCGGCGCGCAGATGATGTAAGCTGCGTGAAATGATTGAACCCAGCATCCCGGACGGCCAGCAACCGGTATCCTCCCTGGCCTCCTCGCAAGGCCCCGCCCCATCCATCGCGGCACTGCCGGGGTTCTGGATCAGCCCGCGGCTGCGGCAGTTGGTCCGGACCTAGGCGTGCGTAGCCTCCTCCTCGCGCGCCTGGCAGCAGCGTGCGTGCGCCGGGCCGGATGGGTGGCGCTGCTGGCGCTCGTGCTGGCTGCCGGGTCCGGCTGGCTGGCCGCGACGCGGCTGGGCGTTTCGACCGATACCGGGACGCTGTTCTCGGCCAGCCTGCCGTGGCGGCAGGAGGCGATCATGATGGCGCGGGCGTTCCCGCAAAACGAGGACCTGCTGGTGGCCGTGGTTGACGGCGCCACGCCCGAGGAGTCTGAGACGACCGCGGCGGCGCTGGCCGACGCGATGAAGCTGGATACCCAGCACTTCAAGGAGGTCCGCCGCCCCGACGCCTCGCCCTACCTGGAGCGCAACGGCCTGCTGTTCCTGGATGCAGAGCCGCTCGGCGCCTTGTTGGACCAGACCGTGGATGCCCAGCCCTTCCTGGGCCAGCTTGCCGCCGACCCCAGCCTCCGCGGCCTGCTCAGCGCCCTGGGCCTGATCGCCGAGGGCATCAAGGCCGGCCAGGCCAACCTGGCGCCGTTCGAGCCGTCGCTCAAGGGATTCCACGCCGCCTTGTCCGAGGCCGCGGCAGGACGGGCGCAGCCGATGTCGTGGGAGCAGCTGCTGGCGGGTTCGGTGGCGGAAATGGGCGGCGCCTACCACTTCGTGTTGGCGCAGCCGCGTCTCGATTACGGCGCGCTGCAGCCCGGCGCTGCGGCAAGCGACGCCATACGCGCCGCCGCCGCCAAGCTGGAGTTCGTCCGGGCCGGCCGCGCCCACGTGCGGCTGACCGGTTCCGTCGCGCTGGAGGACGAGGAGTTCGCCACCATTGCAAACGGCGCGGTTGTCGGCCTGCTCGGCAGCGCCGTGCTCGTGGGCGTGCTGCTGTGGCTGGCGGTGCGCACCTGGCGGCTGATCGTGCCGGTGCTGCTGACGCTGGTGCTGGGCCTGCTGCTGACTACGGGGTTCGCGGCGCTGGCGGTGGGCACGCTGAACCTGGTGTCGGTCGCCTTCGCCGTGCTGTTCGTCGGCATCGCCGTGGATTTCGGCATCCAGCTCAGCGTGCGGTTCCGCGACGAACGGCTGCACACCTCGGGCACCCCTGCAGCACTTGTGGCGACGATCCGCCATGCCGGGCCGCAGGTGACGGTGGCAGCGGTCGCGAGTGCGGCGGGGTTCCTGGCCTTCACGCCGACCAGCTTCGTCGGCGTGGCGCAGTTGGGGCTGATCGCAGGCAGCGGGATGCTGATCGCCTTCGCCTGCACGATGACGGTGCTGCCGGCGCTGATCACCCTGTTCCACCCGCCCGACGGCGCGACGGAGGCCGGGGTGGCCTGGCTCGCCCGGCTGGACCAGCCCATCGTGCGGCGGCGCCGGCTGGTGCTGGGCATTTTCGTGCTGCTCGCCCTGGCGGGGCTGCTGTGGCTGCCGCTCCTGGCGTTCGACGGCGACCCCCTGAACACCAAGAACCAGACGACCGAGGCCGTCCGCACCCTGCACGACCTTATAGATGATCCCGTCGCCAACCCCTACACGATAGACATCCTGGCGCCCTCCACCGCCGACGCCGCCGCGTTGGCGGAACGGCTGCGGCAGTTGTCGCTGGTGGACAGCGTGATCACCGCCAACAGCTTCGTACCGGCGGATCAGGCGGCGAAGCTGCCCCTGGTCGCCGACGCGGCGGCGTTGCTCGGCCCGACGCTGGCGGCGCGCCCGACCGGGCCGCGGCCGACCGCGCCGGAGCTGCGCCGGGCGGCGCAGGAAGCGTCCGCGGCGCTGCTGGCCGTGCGTGATCGCATTCCGCCCGGCAGCACGCTTGCGGCCATCAGCGGCGACCTGCAGGCGCTGGCCACGGCATCCGACCCAGTGCTGCTGGCCGCCGACGCCGCGCTGACGCGGTTCCTGCCGCTGCAGCTCGAACGATTGGGCACGGTGTTGCAGGCAATGCCGACCACGCTCGCCGACGTGCCGGCGGACATGCTGCGGGACTGGGTGCTGCCAGATGGGCGGGCGAAGCTGCAGGTGGTGCCGAAGCGCGCCGCGATGAGCAGCAATGGGCTGCACGACTTCGTGGCGCAGGTCCGCACGTTGGCGCCGGATGCCGGTGGATCGGCGGTCACGATCACGGAGTCGGCTGACACGGTTGTGAGCGCATTCCGCACGGCAGCCGCGCTGGCGCTCGGGGCCATCGCCGTGATCCTCGTGGTGGCGCTCCGCCGGCTCCTGGACGTGGCGCTGGTCATCGTGCCTTTGATGCTGTCGTCCTTGCTGACGGTGCTGGCGGCGGTGCTGCTGCCGTTGCCGCTGAACTTCGCCAACATCATCGCACTTCCCCTGCTGCTGGGCGTGGGGGTGTCGTTCAACATCTACTTCGTGATGAACTGGCGGGCCGGGCGGCAGGCGCCGTTGGCGTCGGCGACGGCGCGCGCGGTGCTGTTCTCGGCCCTGACGACGGCGACGGCATTCGGGTCTCTCGCGTTGTCGCACCATCCCGGAACCGCCAGCATGGGACGGCTGCTGCTGCTCAGCCTCGGCTGCACCCTGCTGACCACGCTGCTGTTCGTGCCGGCGCTGCTGGCGGAGCTGGGTCCGCCACGGTCGCAGTGACGCCGCCCGGCGTTCCGGCCCCCAGCAAAGTCAGGCGAGCGGCATCGCGAGCAGGATGGTGGCAGGCTGATCGGTGCGGTTGCTGAGCTGCCGGCCCTCGCCGCCCGCAATGCGGCAGGAGTCCCAACGGCGGAGCGCGACCTCCTCCGTCCCGTTCGACACCGTCACCTCGCCGTCCAGCACGACATACATTTTCTCCTGCGCGGAGGTGTCGAGCGTGGTGCCGCCGCCGGGCATGATGTGCGAAATGCCCAGCCATATCACGTTGGCCGGCCCGGCCTCCCGCCCTTGCAGGCGGACCATCTGCATGTCCGTATGGCCCGGCGCCTGGTAGGCGGGCGCCTGCGCGAACCGGGTGATGTTCATGCCGCGCCGCCCGGTGCCAGCACCACGCGGTCCGGCGCCCCGGCCAGGACCGCCTGATAGGCGACAGCCGCCTGGTCCAGCCCATAGGTGTTGGCGGGCAGCACCGGAAACGGCCGCAGCGCCCCGCTCTCGAATCCCGGGCGCAGCGCGTCGAGGATGCCGGCGCAGTCGCCGCTGTTCAACGCCAGGGTGTCCAGCCCGACATAGCGGTGGCGCCCGCGGTAGAAGGCGAAGATGTCGAACGGCACCGCACGCTCGATGGTGGCGATCAGGATCTGCCACCCCCGCACGGCCATCGCCCGGTTCGCGGCCTCGAAATAAGGGGAGCCGACGGTGTTGTAAACGATGTCCGCCCCGTGCCCGCCGGTCGCGTCCCGCACCTCCTGCGCGATGTCGCCGGCGGCAGGCAGCACCGTGACCTTACCCGCCGCGTGGCCCCGGTATGACCCCGGCGTGCGCTCGACGCCGAACACCCGGGCGCCGGCCATCGCGGCGATCTGGATGGCGGCCTGCCCGACCTTGCCGTTGGCGCCCAGCACCAGCACGACGTCGCCGGGTCGCACGGACCCGGCCTCCCGCAGCCCTTCCCATGCCGTGACGAAGGGCACGCCGACCGCCCCGGCCTCGGCCAGGTTGATGGCGCCCGGCTTCTCACGCAGGTCGGCGGCGTCCAGCAGCAGGTGCGTCGCGTGGGTGCCGTCGCGGCGGATGCCCAGCTCGCCGCCGGAACCCCAGACCTCCTTGCCGATCCAATCCGCCGGGCCGTCCACCACGACGCCGGCGTAGTCGCGCCCCGGCGTGCGCGGCCAGACCGCGTGCGGCATGGCGCCCAGCACCGCCTTCACGTCGGACGGGTTCACGCCGGCCGCGCGCACCTCGACCAGCGCCTGGCCGGGGCCGGCCGCTGGTGGGCTGGCAGGCTCGGCCAGGACGGTGTGCGGCAGGGCGGCGGCATCTGCCGCCTTCGCACGGACACGGATCGAGCGGGGGCCGGACGGAGCGGTCTGCAGGGCTGCGGACAACGATGGTCTCCTGGAGCTTATGGGCCAGGCAAGCCGGCGTGGCGCCGCCGAGCCCGCTGGCGTAGGTTCCCAGGCACCGGAGCGGAGCGGGCATCCCGCCCCTGGGCACCGAAGTGCGGGAAAGCCGCGTCAGGCGGCCAGCGCAGCAGCATGGTCAAAAGGGCGCCTACAGCGACCGCCCGCCATCCACGACCAGCGTCGTGCCGGTCGAGAAGCGCAGCGTGGTAGCGCAGGCAAGCACGGCCTGGGCCACGTCGTCCGCCGTGGCGACCCGGCGCAGCGGCGTGCTGGCGGCGGTCTTGGCATTGAACTCCGCCCCGCGCCCGGGCACGAAGCCGGTGTCCACCACCCCCGGCGCCACGCCCAGCACCCGGACCGCCGGCGCCAGCGCGCGGGCAAGGCTTTTGGTCATCACATCTATGCCGGCCTTCGTCGCGCAATAGGCGATGCTGCTGCCGGTGCCGGTCTGCCCGGCGATGCTGGATATGCTGACGACCAGCCCGTCCCCGGACGCCTGCAGCATCGGCGCGAAGGTGCGTATCGCGGCGAACTGGCCGCGCCAGTTCACGGCGAACATCCGGTCAATCAGCGCGTCTTCCAGGGCGTCCAGGTCGGCGTGCGGCACCGGCTTGGTGAAGCCAGCGGCGTTGACCAGGATGTGCAGCGCCTCGCCCCATCGCTCCCGCAGATGGCCGCGGAGTGCCAGCAGCGACGCCGTATCGGCGACATCGGCCAAGTACGCGAGGTGCCCGCCGCCGGGCAGCCCGGCGGCCAACGCCGCGGCGGCGTCCGCCGAGCGCGGCGTATGGGTGATGGCGACGCGCGCCCCGGCCTCGGCCAGCAGCCGTGCCGTCGCCGCGCCGATGCCGCCGGAACCGCCGATGACCAGGGCGAGCCGGCCTTGCAACTGTGCATCCATCTAAGGTGCCGACTGAACCAGCGAACTAGGGCAGTTGCCGCCATCCCCGTCGTTCAGGGAGCGATGGTCTGGCCTAAGCCACGGGGCAGAGGACGTGTGCCTCGCGGAACGGCGGAGCGTGCCTCCGGCGTTGGCGATGGTGCCGCGCAGCCCAGCTTGTTCCGTGCCGCCCAATGTCGCCTCCCACTCATGTTCGCTGCGCGTAGTGCAGCCGGTTGCAGCCACGTTAAGCAACGGGCGGCAGTCACGCAAATCACCGGCGCAATCAGCATCCGGTCATTGCAACGAGCGATGCAGCGACGGTGAACCGGCGCACCGCATCCTGGCCCGCTACCCCGCAGCCCGTCCCCGCCCGACGATCGCCGTCGGATCAATGAACCGCAGCGCCACCACGAGCCAGAACAGCGTGACCGCCATATAGACCACCGCCATAGCGTCCACCGACTGTCCCGCCCGTATTCCCGGCGCGAACGCCGCGTAATACAGCGCCACCACCAAGGTCTGGCTGTCCGGCCCCGCGGTCAGGAACGTCAGCTCGAACATGCCGATCGTCCGCACCAGCACCAGCAAGGACGCCGCCAGGATGCCCGGCGCCAGCATCGGCACCAGGATGTGCCGGAACAGGCTGGGCGTCCGTGCCCCGAACACCCGTGCCGCGGCCTCCAGCCGGGGATCGAGCTGCTCGATGAACGGCGTCATCGTCAGGATCACGAACGGCACCGACGGCACAAGGTTGGCCAGGATGACACCCCAAAGCGTGCCGCCAAGGCCGGCTTGATACAGCACCGTCGCCAGCGGGATGCCGTAGGTGATGGACGGCACGATCAACGGCAGCAGGAACAGCAGCACGACCGCGGGCTTGCCGGGGAAGTCATGCCGCGCCAGCACATACGCCGCCGGCACGCCGACCGCGGCGGAGATCAGCACGACGGCGAACACCACCTCCATCGTGGTCAGCAGCACGTCCGGCAGCGCGAACTCGTCCCAAGCGCCGGCATACCACCGGGTCGTCAGCCCCGCCGGGAACCAGGTGCCGAACCAGCGCGTGCCCAAGGAGTTGACCACCACCGCCGCGATCAGCCCGGCGATGTTCAGCAGCACGAAGCCCATGACCAGCCAAATCGCCGTGCCCCAGATGCGGGCGCGCAGGTCCCTCATCCCTTGCCGCCCCCGGCGGGACCGCGATACGCCAGGCTGCGCAACCCCAGCACCGCTCCGACCACCGCCAACTGCACCAGCCCCATGATCAGCGCGATGGTGCTGCCGAGCGAGGCGTCGAACTGCTCGAACGCCGCCTCGTAGGCCGCAATGGAAATAACGTAGGTCTGCCCCGACGGCGCCCCCACCAGCACCGCGGACGGAAACACCGCGAACGCCTGCACGAAGCACAGCGCAAAGGTCATCGCCAGCCCCGGCGTCAGCAGCGGCAGGGCGATGTGACGGAACTGCGCGCTGGGCGGCGCTCCCAAGGTCGCCGCCGCCCGCGCCAGCGACGGGTCAATGCCGGTCACGAACGACAGCAGCAGCAGGAAGGCGAACGGAAATCCGACGATCACCAGGGACATCAGCACGCCCCAGTAATTATGCACCAGCCGCACCGGCACCGACACCAGATGCAGCGACAGCAGCACCCGGTTGAACCAGCCCTGCGGCCCCAGGTAGGACAGCAGCCCATCCGCCACCAGCACCGTGCCCAGCGTGATCGGCACCACCAGGATCGTCGTCAGCAGCCGCCGGTGCCGCCACGGGTTGCGCAGCCGGTAGGCGACCGGCAGCGCCAGCCCGACGTTGATGAGCGTCGCAGGCACCGCGATGCCGAGCGTCGTCAGAATGGTGCCGAACAGCCGAGGCGTGGTGAAGAAGTGCTGGTAGTTGCTCCACATCCCGCCCTGCATCGGCCGGAACGAAAGAATGAGGCCATAGAAGGCGGGATACAGGAACAGCAGCACCACCAGCAGGACGCCAGGCGCCAGCAGCAGCGGCGCCACTCCCAGCCGGATACGCGGCGCGCTCGCGGCGGCAGGACCGGCGGCCGTGACGGTCGCGGACACCCTGCTACTCCGCCGCCAAGGCGGGCGCCTGCGCGGCCGGCGCCCCGGCATAGGCCAGCACCCGGTCGGCCGGCAGCACCAGGCGCAGGGTCTCGCCGATCCGCACCGGCTGGTGCACCGCGGCGTGCAGCAGGCCGAAGGCAGTATCCACATCCACCAGGTAATCGGCGCCGCAATACTCGGCCTCCGTCACCCGGCCCTCGATGCCGTTCACCCCATCGCCGGCCCCAATGTCGTTCGGACGTATCGCAACCGTCACTGGCCCGGCGGAGGCCCCGGCCTGCAAGGTGCCCAGGATGGACGTCCCGCCCCGGTGCAGCCGCACCAACCCGCCCTGCACCGGAATGGCGGCGTCGAAGTGCAGGATATTGCGATACCCCATGAAGCGCGCCACGTTCAGGTTCAGCGGCCGGGCATACAGTTCTTGCGGCGTGCCGACCTGCTGCACCACGCCGTCCTGCATCACCACGATGCGGTCGGCCAGCGCCAGCGCCTCCTCCTGGTCGTGCGTGACGTAGATCGTGCTGCGGCGGACCTGGTGGTGGATGCGTCGTATCTCGTGCCGCATCTCCAGCCGCAGCTTGGCGTCCAGGTTGGACAGGGGTTCGTCCATCAGGATCAGCGGCGGGTTGACCGCGACGGCGCGGGCGATGGCGACCCGCTGCTGCTGCCCGCCCGAGAGCTGCCCCGGCAGCTTGTCGCCATGCGCCTGCAACTGCACCAGCGCCAGCGCCTGCTCCACCTC
>DASWOJ010000063.1:0-4721 GCA_036398775.1 Acetobacteraceae bacterium | reverse complement strand
CCCGGCGCGACCGTGGCGGCCAGGGCGATCCGGCGCGGGCCGTAGAAGACCTGCACCGCCGCCGGGCTCAGCGCGGCCAGCGCCTCGGTGACCAGGCGGGCAAGGTCATCCGCGGCACGCGCCTGCATGCGTGCGGGGATTTCCTCGCTGAACAGTTCGAGCAGCAGCTCAGGCATCAATTCCTCGGCGTGGGTTCAGTGTGGCGGACATCACGCCAATTGTATGGCATCGGAGGGGGCGGCCGGCGCGGTCTCGCCCGCCAGGTATGTCTCGCAGCACCCTTTCGCCAGCGTGCGCACCCGGCCGATATACGAAGCCCGCTCCGTCACGCTGATCACGCCGCGCGCATCCAACAGGTTGAACAGATGGCTGGCCTTGATGCACTGGTCATAGGCCGGCAGCGCCAGGCGCTCGGCCAACAGGGCGGCGCATTCCGTCTCGGCATCGGCGAAATGCCGGGCCAGCATCTCCACATCGGCGTATTCGAAGTTGTGGGCGCTGTATTCCCGCTCGGCGCGCAGGAACACGTCGCCGTAGCGCACGCCCGCGCCGTTGAAATCCAGATCGTACACCCGCTCCACGTTCTGGACGTACATGGCCAGGCGCTCCAGCCCGTACGTCATCTCGAAGCTGGGGGCCACGACCGGGATGCCGCCGACCTGCTGGAAATAGGTGAACTGCCCCACCTCCATCCCGTCGCACCAGACTTCCCAGCCCAGGCCCCAGGCGCCCAGGGTCGGGCTTTCCCAGTCATCCTCGACGAAGCGGATGTCGTGCAGCGCCGGGTCGATGCCGATGGCGCGGTAGCTGTCGATCAGCAGCGCCTGCGCCGTCTCCGGGCTCGGCTTCATGATGACCTGGTACTGGTAATAATGCTGCAGCCGGTTCGGATTCTCGCCGTAGCGCCCATCGGTGGGGCGGCGGCTGGGCTGCACATAGGCCGCACGCCACGGCGTCGGCCCCAGAGCGCGCAGCGTCGTGGCGGGGTGGAACGTGCCGGCCCCCATCTCCACGTCATAGGGCTGGAGTATCACGCAGCCCTGCTTGGCCCAGAAGGCGTGCAGGCGCAGGATAAGATCCTGGAAACTCGGGGGTCGGTCCATGGCGCGCACCTTACGCAATGCCAGGCCGAGGGCAACCCGGCGGTGCATCGTTCACCGTTCAATATGTGGAAACAGTCATGACAATTGATGGCCTTGCCGATACGGAGATTGCCGACATCCTGCGCACCACCCGCCGCATCGCCATGGTCGGCGCCTCCGCCCGGCCCGACCGGCCGTCGCACCACGTGCTGCAGATGCTGCTGGATGCCGGATGGGACGTGACCCCGGTCAATCCCGGCCTCGCCGGCCAGACCCTACTGGGCCGCCCCGTGGTCGCCACGCTGGCGGAGGCCGCGCCGCTGGAGATGGTCGACATCTTCCGCGCCCCCGACCAGGCCGGCGCGGTGGTGGACGAGGCGATCCGGCTCGGTGCGAAAACCGTCTGGATGCAGCTCGGCGTGATCGACGAGGCCGCCGCGGCGCGCGCCCAGGCCGCTGGCCTGCGCGTCGTGATGGACCGCTGCCCGGCGATCGAGGCGCCTCGCCTGGGATTGGCTTGACCCGGCACCGGCGACGGGCCATGTGCGAGAGCGCAACCAGTCCACGGGACAGTAGCCATGACCAACGAAGAACGCGACCTTATTGCCAAGTTCGTGGCCCGGGTCGGAGGCGCCGAGGTCGGCGGGTTCTCGCGCAGCGTGCCGTCCACCACGCCGGCACTGCCGCCGATCGATCCGGAAGCCGACCAGTTCATCGCACAGCAATTCCAGGCCCATCCGGAAGCGCGCTACCGCATCACGCAGATGGCCGTGGTGCATGAGGCCGCGCTGAATGAGGCCGCGAACCGCATCCAGCAGCTCCAGGCCGAGGTGCAGCGGCTGCAGCAGCAGGTCCAGGCCCAGGCGGCTGCGCCAGCTCCGTCGCGCGGCGGCTTCCTCGGCGGCCTGTTCGGCAGCGGGCAGCCGCAGCAGCAGGCGCCGCAGCCGGGGGTATGGAACCAGGGCCAGGGCCAGCCCTACCCGCAGGAGCCGGGCTACCAGCCCCCGCCCCCGCAATACGCCCCCGCCGCGCAGCCTGGCATGTTCCAGCGCTCGGGCTCGGGCTTCCTCGGCTCCGCCCTGACGACGGCGGCCGGCGTGGCGGGCGGCATGGTCGCGGGCAACGCGCTGATGGACCTATTCTCCGGCGGCCATAGCGGCGGCGGTCTGTTCGGTGGTGGTGGTGGCGGCTTCGGCGGCGCCGGCGCCGTGCCGGAGGAGACCACGATCATCAACAATTACGGCGACGACTATAACAACGCCCCCGGCCAGGCTCTTCCCGACCCGGGCTGGGACAACGACACCCAGGACCAGCCGGACGACAACAGCGGCGGCTGGGATGACAATTCCGGCGGCGGTTGGGACGACAACTCGTCCACCTGACCGGCTGACAGGGTGCTCCGCGTCGCATGAGCCAAGTCGCGGAGCACCACGACCACATCCGGCCGGAATGGCTGGACGGCAACGGCCATATGAACCTCGCCTATTACGTGGTCGTATTCGACCGCGGCACGGATGCCTGGCTGGATCTGGCCGGGCTGGGCGACGCCTACCGCCGCGAGGGGGGCAGCGTCTTCGCGGTCGAGACCCACACGCTGTACCGGCAGGAGGTCGGGCTGGGCGACGCGCTGCATGTCCGCTCTTGGCTGGTCGACACGGATACGAAGCGGCTGCACCTGGCGCATGAAATGACCAGCGGCGGCACGCTGGTGGCGATGCAGGAATGCCTGTTCGTCCACATCGATCTCGCGACCCGGCGCGTCCAGCCGTTCACGCCGGCCCAGGCTGCGCAGATGGCGGCGCTGATCCACCCAGCCCCGTCCTGGCTAGGCCGGCGGATCGAGGTCGCGGCCGGGCCGCCTTTGGTGGAGCGGTAGCTCCCTCCGCCAGGTCAGTGCCAGGTGCAAGCGCCGCATATCTCCGAGCGCGGCCTACCCCGCCTCAGCCAGCTGCATCCACGGCAGCACCTGCACCGCGATCGCCTGGCCGCCGCAGTCCAGCGCACCGCCCAGCGCACCGCCCAGCGCCCCCAGCCGGATCTGCGCCATGCCCTGCGTCCCCGCCACCGACCGCAGGGTGCCCACCTCGACCCCATCGCACAGAATCGGCGTGCCCGGCGGTGGCAGCGGCGCCGCGGCCGAGACCGGCAGCAGGCGGCGCTTGATCAGTCCGCGGTACTTCGTCCGCGCCGTCAACTCCTGGCCCATGTAGCAGCCCTTGGTCCAGGACACGCCGCCCAGCTCGTCGAACCCGGCCTCCAACAGCACGCTCTTCTCCGCCTCCATGTCCCGGCTGCCATCCGGCAGGCCCAGCGACAGGCGGTGAAGGTCGTACGCCTCAGCTGTCGCATTGGTGGGCAACGGCTCCGGCGACAGTACCCGCCATCCCGCCGCCGCCAGCCGCGGGTCCGCCGCGACCACCTGGCCCACCGGTGCCACCCCGCCCCAGGCCGCATAGACCTGCCATGCCGCCTCTTGCGCGATCGCGGCGCGGGCGCGCAGCCGGAACCGGCTCAGGCGCCGAGCCAAGTCGGCGGCCTGCCCGGCCTCGCAATCGATCAGCAGCCGGTCGCCATCGGCGAAAATGAAGAAATCCGCCAGCCATTTGCCCTGCGGCGTCAGCAACGCCGCCCAGACCGCCCGGCCCGGCGCCGCCTGCGCCACGTCGTTCGACACCAGCCCCTGCAGGAACGACACCCGGTCCTCGCCGGAGACCGACAGCACGGCACGGGACGGAAGATGTACAATATGGCTCATGCCTCGCACTTAATACGCAGATCGCCCACCACAACCACCCCCTGGCGAGCAACTCGCCCGGCTGTTAGAGAGCGCAGCGTGCGCATCCTCTTCATCACTGCGACGCGGATCGGCGACGCGGTCCTCTCGACTGGCCTGCTGGACCACCTGCTGCGCACCTACCCCGCAGCCCGCTTCACCATTGCCTGCGGCCCGGTGGCGGAGGGCGTCTTCGCCCGCATGCCGAACCGCGACCGTACGCTGATCGTGGAAAAACGTCCCCATGACGCCCATTGGCTCACGCTCTGGGCCCAGACGGCGACGCATTGGTGGGATCTGGCGGTGGATCTGCGCGGCTCGGCGCTCACCTTCTTTCTGCCGGCCCGGCGCCGGGCGATCATGCGCGGCGGCCGCCGGCCCGGCCATCGCCTGATCCACCTGGCCGGTACGCTGGGGCTGGACACTCCGCCCCTCCCCGTCGCCTGGACCGCCGAGGCAGACCGCACCCGCGCCGCATCCCTGCTACCGCCGGGCGGGCCGGTCATCGGGCTGGGGCCGACCGCCAACTGGTCCGGCAAGATCTGGCCGGCGGAACGGTTCGTCGCCTTGTTCCAAGCCCTGACCGAGCGCCTGCCCGGCGCCCGCCCCGCCGTCTTCGCCGGCCCCGGCGAGGCCGAGCGCGCCCTGGCCGCCCCCGTGCTCGCCGCGCTGCCTGGCGCCATCGACCTGGCCGGCCAGCTTTCCCTGCCGGAGGCCGCCGCCTGCCTCGCGCAATGCCGCCTGTTCGTGGGCAACGATTCCGGCCTGATGCACCTGGCCGCCGCCGCCGGGACGCCGACGCTCGGCCTGTTCGGCCCCACCCCCGCCAGCGAATACGCCCCCGCCGGCCGCCGCGCCGCCGCCGT
>DASWOJ010000062.1:0-37664 GCA_036398775.1 Acetobacteraceae bacterium | reverse complement strand
GCCAGCGTGCAGCGGCTCAAGGGGCCGTCGCGCCCGGTCAACCCGCTGGACGGCCGGGCGCGGGTGCTGGCGGCGCTGCGCTACGTGGACGCCGTGATCGCCTTCGACGAAGAAACGCCGTTGGAGCTGATACGCGCCCTGCTGCCGGACGTGCTGGTAAAGGGCGCGGACTACACCCTGGACCAGGTGGTCGGCGCGGACGTGGTGCAGGCGGCGGGCGGACGGGTGCTGCTGGCGTCCCTGGTGCCCGGCGAGTCCACGACCGGCATCGTCGCCCGGATGCGCCAGCCGGCGGTGCCGGCGTGACTGACGTTGGCGGTGCCGGCGTGACTGGCGGCGTCAGCGTGACCGAGGCCGGATTCGCAGGCATCCATGACGTAGCCAGCGCCCATGCCGCCTTCCGCGGCTGGATGTTCGGCCATGCCCTGCCGTTCTGGGCCGGAGCCGGCAACGATGCGCCCGGCCTGGGCGTGCACGAATCGCTGCAATTGGACGGATCACCTTCCGGGGTGCCGTTCAAGCGGATGCGGGTGCAGGCTCGGCAGGTTTACGTCTTTTCCCATGCGGCGCTGCTGGGCTGGGCGCCGGGGCGGGCGGTGGCGGAGGACGCCTATGCGTTCATGGCCCGCCAAGGTGCCCGTTCGGACGGTGCCTGGGCGCGGCGGCTGTCTCCGGCGGGCGACATGCTGGACCCGGCGGCGGACTTGTATGACCTGGCCTTCGTGCTGTTCGCCCTGGCCTGGCACGCCCGCCTGACCCGGTCGGAGGAGCCGCTGGCCCGCGCCCGCCGCACCCTGGACTGGATCGCCGCCCACATGCCGCATCCGCCCGCCGGCTACCGCAACGTCCTGCCCTGGGAAGACGGGCCGCGGCAGCAGAACCCGCACATGCACCTGCTGGAGGCCGTGCTGGCGCTGTATGAGACCTCGGGCGACGCCCATTACGCCGATCACGCCCACGCCCTGGTCGGGCTGTTCCGCCGCCACCTGTTCAACCCGGCGACCGGCACGCTTGGGGAGTTCTTCGCCGAGGATTGGACCCCCGCCCCGGGTGACGCCGGCACCCATGTCGAGCCAGGGCATCAGCTGGAATGGGTCTGGCTGCTGGACCAGTATGCGCGCCTGACTGGCGGCGAGGCCGGCGCCGAGGCCAGCCGGCTGTATTCCTTCGCCCTCCGCCACGGCGTGGACCCGGCGACTGGCCTGGTGTGGGACGTGATCGGGCGGGACGGCGCACCGCGGCTCCGCAGCTTCCGCCTGTGGCCGCAGACCGAGGCGTTGAAAGCCCATGTTGCGATGGCCAGGCGCGGCGGGGACGCCCTGGCCCGGGTGGCGCCGACCGTGCGCGGCATCGGCACGCGCTACCTACAGGGCTGCCTGCCGGGTGCCTGGACCGACCAGTTGGACGAAACCGGCGCCCGGCTGTCCCGGCTGATCCCGACCAGCTCGTTCTACCATGTGTTCATGGGCTATGCGGAGTTGGACGGGCTGGCACTGCGCTTGAATGCGTCATCGAACCGGCCTGCATCCGTGTTGTAGAATGCGGCCACCGCCGCCTTGGCCTACCTTGTCCAGTTCTTGACGGCCCGGGGTTGCCTAGATGAACTGCCCCCGAAGGAAGCCCAGCGCTGGCAGCGGCTTCCATGCCCGCGGCAGATCCGCCGGGCGGATCGGCGCCACGCTGTAGCTGGGCGCCGGTTGCCGGCAGCTTGCCAGCAGCCCGGCGTAGGCCCGTATCTGCTGCTCCCGCCAAGCCCGGTCCGCCAGTGCCCGTTCGCGGCTGGAGAAGATTTCCGCCACCCGGCTAGCCCGGCCGACCTGGGCGACGACCGCCCACAAGGTGTCATCCTTGCGGTGCTTGAACTCGATGATGCTACTCATGCAGGCGTGTTGGCCGGCATGGGCGGGCCTCCCTGGTCGCTACATCAGGCCATATTGGCTGCCAGCAGCGGCAGGACAAGCCAGGCATCACGCCGCCTCCTGCAACGCGTATTTCCGGCAGTGCTCTAGGTAGGCCGCTTCGTGCGCCGCCACCAGCTGCACCACCGTCGTCCATAGCCAGCCCGGGGCATCCAGGGTCTTGCTGCGGCGGCTCAGCTCCGCGGCCCAGCGGCGCCGGGCCGGAGGGTCCATCTGCCGGGCATGGGCCTGGCCGACCACCCCGGCCAGGAAGCGTGCGACGCCCATCGCCTCCTCCTGAGTCATCCGGTTCACTTCCACTTTCAGGTCCTGAGGCCGCAGCTCTCGCACGAACACGGCACGGCCTTCCAGGCGTGCGGCCAGCATCCGGTTTCCGAGATGCGGCGCCAGGTGCCGGGCGCCCTCCACTACGCGCTCGGCATTGTCGCGCGGCATGTCGGCGCCCGCAGCGCGTGGGGTGACGGCCGCCGCGGCCTCCTTGATGTCCACCAGACATAGTTCACCGCCCTTGCCGCCCACCCGGGCGACGACCGCGTAACGCAGCATGCCGAGGGAGCTGCAGCCCTTGACCCAATAGGCCGCATCCAGCACGAGCACGCCGGCTTCCGGGCCGGCGCCGTGCAGGGAGGCAACCAGGCGGTGCATGTCATCCTGGGCGAACAGGGCGTCCACCGCCGCACGCTCCTTGTCGTCCAGCGGCCAGAACCGCTTGCCCAGCGGGATCGTGGGCTTGGCGTCGCCGATGCGGTCGCGCGCCATGTGCTTCCAGGACCGGCCGACGGCCTCCTGCATCACCAGGTGCAAGGTTTCGGGCGGGGCATCGTCCGGCGTGGCGCCGGACGTGAACGCGGCCTCGTAGCCCGCCACCATCTGCTCCAGCATCTGGACGGTGATGATGCCCGGCAGGTCCGACCCGCGGGCGGCGCTGGCCAGCGACAGGCCCAGACGGATCAGGTCGTGCGCGGGATTGCCGATCACGCTCTGGTCGAGGTCGCGTATCTGTATCTCAACCCTGCCATGGCCGTCCGCCACCGGGCCGAGGTTGCCAAGGTGGCAATCGCCGCAGATCCAGACCGGCGGACCCTCTGGGCACGCGACGGTGACGCCGGCCAGCCACTCGTAGAACTTGGCGGTGTTGCCGCGGACATAGGCGTGGGCAGAGCGCGCCATCTTCACGTTGCGCGCCGCGGCAAGGGCAGCGGCGCGGTTGATCGAGGTCTGGATGTCGGGCATCGCGGCTGGGGCCTTCGTTGGGTCTGGCGCGCCGCCAGGCGGGACAGTGTTGCATTCAAGTGGCAGAGTGGGTTGGGGTTGCAGACCTACGCGATGACGTTTCGAAGCCGCTCCTTCACAGTTGGCGATGGCTGGTTATCATGAGGCAGACAGCATTCCTCTCTCGTCCAGTCGGCGCGAAGGGGTGCGACGGGTGACGACGCATCGCATGTCCGGCGCAAGCCTAATTCCATGACGGCCCTGAACCTGACAGTGACGGTCGTCACCGGCGGCGGCTCCGGCATCGGCGCCGCGCTGTGCCGCATGATTGCGGCGCCGGGCCGGGCGGTTCTGGTCCACACCGGCAGCAACCGCGACGGGGCGGAGGCGGTGGCGGCAGAGCTTAGGGCCGCAGGCGCCGAGGCCGCCGTTGCCATCCAACCTTTCAGCGCCCCAGGCGCAGGCAGCGCGCTGGTGGCCGACGCCGTCTCGCGCTGGGGCCGGCTGGACCAAGTGGTTCATGTTGCCGGGCGCGCCGACCGCCGCCCATTCGGCGACCTGGACGAGGCCGGGTTCGACGAGGCCATCGCAGTCAACGCCCGTGCTTTCCTGAACCTGGCCACCGCCGCCCTGCCGCATCTGCGCGCGTCCCCGGCGGGCCGGGTGGTCAGCACCGGGTCTTTCCTGTCGGCAGTGTTCCGGCCGGCGGCCGGGCACTTTCCGGCGACGGCCGCGGCCAAGGCGGCGCTTGCGGCGCTGACCCGGTCATTGGCGGCCCAGCTTGCGCCCGACGGCGTGACGGTCAACTGCGTCGTGCCCGGCATCATCCGCAAGGCGCCGGGCCGGCACTCCGCCATATCCGACGAGGCCCGCGCCCAGGCCTTGGCCGCGATCCCCCTGGGCCGGCTGGGCGCGCCGGAGGAGGTGGCGGCGGCCATCGCTTTCCTGCTGTCTCCGGCGGCTGGTTACATCACCGGTCAATGCCTGCACGTGGATGGCGGGTTGACGCTGTAGCCGGAGGCGCGGCACAGGGTAGTAGGCCAAGAAGGACGCAGCATGGTTATCTGGAGTGGATGGGGTATTCTCGTGGTGCCGGTCACCCTGCTGGTTGGCGGCGGCGTCACCGTGCTGTTCGGCGCGTTGCTGAATGCCGCCGGGCTGGGCCGGCTGGCCGGCTTTGCCCTGGTGGCCGGGCTGCTCGCCGCTGCCGCCGCTAATTGGTGGGTTGGACGGTGGCTGAATGGCCGGCCAGGCCGCGTGCTGCTGGACCCGGCTACGGGACAGCAGGTGGTGCTGCGCCGGCGGCACAGCCTGTTCTTTATCCCAGCGCAATGGTGGGCGGTGCCGCTGGCCGTTGCGGCGGCCATCGCCTTCGTGAGCATTCTCGTCGGCCCCGGCCCGTCCGCCGCCAGCCCGGGGCTTCAACCCGATGCCGTCCGGTCGAGGTCTCTTTAGCTCCGACGCATCACCCGTGCCCCTGGCAGTTTGACACCAGCGGCTTGATGCGCCGGCGGGACGCCAGCATCAACAATGTGCCGATTGCAGAAGCCGAATGGCTGTTCCGCTGACCGTTCGATCCACGCCCAGCGGACCATCCAGGGCTATCCGACCTGGGGCTGTAGGGTGCGTCACCGTCCCAGGGGGATTTGAGTTGATGTAAGCCCTGTTACCTCGGTCCACTCGACCAGATGCTGCATTACGTGGAGCGGAGCATTTTTAGGGCGTTCCACCAACGAACGGCACACCATGGGGCGGAAAGGCGCTGCGCCTTCCCGCCCCAGGGCGCATCAAGGGTCAGCCTAAAGCCCGGGGACATGTCCCCGGGCCTATGTTGCATCAATACGGACGCGGCGCACGGGGCGGCGGGGCATAACCGGGCGGCGGACCTCCCACCGGCGGAGCATAGGCAGGCAGCGGGCTGCCCGGCGGCATGGCTGGGCCAATCGGGTAGCGCGGGCCGGTGTAGTTGCGGTCCAACTGCATCTCGTTTAGCCGGTCCACCTGGCTGTCGCCGGTATCGTTGCCGGCGTCGTTGCGGCGGTCCACGTTGGCGTAAGGCTTGCGCACGTTGGCGGCATGGGTTGCCGGCGTGGCTGCCAGCAGCGCGGACGCGGCCAGCATGGCGGAGAGCAGGCGTGTCATTGGGCAGCTTCCTTCACAAGTTTACGGCTAGGCAACGCAGCAGCCGCCCCTTCGATGCATCGGCACGTCCCCTGCAATGCAGCGATGTCTTGCCCATTGCTCCCGCGCAACGCACCCTGCTGCAATGTCCGTTGAAGCCGCCGACCCCGCTGCCGCCCCGTCCACCCCGCAATCCGCCCGGCGCACCCGCGCCCACGCCGCCTGGGACGCCCGCCTGCACGAAGCCCTTCGCCTGGATATCCCCGGTGAGGGTATTCCGGAAGCCTGGTTCCTCGGCCCCCGCGCCGAGAACGCGGACCTGTTGCGGGACTTGGTGCTGGCCGCGCTTGACAGCCATGCCGGCTTCCGCCGCGGCTTCCATCCGGAGGACCCGGCCCACATCACCCCGGCTATCCAGGCCAGCCCCGGCTATGTCGCCGGCGCCGAACGGCTGCGGCGCGACGCCGACGTGCTGTTCAAGGCGCTGCGCCTGTCTGCGCCCTTTGCGTCCATGCGCTACCAGGGGCATATGCTCTGGGATACCGCGCTGCCGGCAATGGTCGGGCTGATCGCGGCGCTGCTTTATAACCAGAACAACGTCGCCGCCGAGGCCTCACCCGTCACCACCCGTCTGGAGATCGAGGTCGGCAACGACCTGTGCCGGATGCTGGGCTACACGGTCCCGCCGCACGGCCAGGCGCCCGCGCCGGGCGCCATAGTTCCCTGGGGCCACATCACCAGCGGCGGCACCGTCGCCAACATCGAGGCGCTGTGGGCCGCCCGCAACCTGGCCTTCGCCCCCGTCGCCCTGCGTGCCGCGCTGAAGGAGGTGCCGGCCCTGGCGCCGGGCCGCGCAGTGGAGGTGCCGGTCTGGGCCGGCGGCACCGCGCGGCTGGTGGACCTGGACACCTGGACGCTTCTGAACCTGGACCGTGATGCGGCCGCTGGCCTGCCGGCAGCGCTCGCCGCGCTGGGGGTGGAGCCGGACGTGCTGCAGGCGGCGCTGGCGGGCTACGCCGTGCAGAACACCGGGCTGGTGGCGTTCTATCGCAACTTCATGCCCGACGTGCCGGAGCCGCCGGTGCTGCTGGCGGCTGCCACGAGCCATTATTCCTGGCCCAAGGCGGCCACCGTATTGGGCCTGGGCAGCAACGCGGTGCTGGTGCAGCGGGTGGACCAGGATGCCAGGCTGGACCTGGACCACGTCGAGGCGACGCTGACCATCCTGCTGCGCCGCCGGGTGCCGGTGCTGTGCGCCGTCGCGGTCCTGGGCAGCACGGAGGAGAGCGCCGTGGACCCCCTGGCTCGGCTGCTGGACCTGCGGGACCGCTTCCGGGCGCGGGGCTTGAACTTTATGGTGCACGCGGACGCGGCCTGGGGCGGCTACTTCCGCACCACCCTGCGCGACGAGTCCGAGCCGGACCAGGTGTGCGGCGTACCGACCGCCGCGATGGGTCCCTATGCGCGGACGCAGTATGAGGCGCTGGGCCGGGCCGACAGCATCACCGTGGACCCGCACAAGGGCGGCTACGTCCCCTATCCAGCCGGCGCCCTGTGCTACCGCAACGCGGCGATGCGGGACCTGGTGTCCCTGCGCGCGCCGGTGGTGTTCCACAGCCAGGCCGAGCCGACGGTCGGCATCTACGGCCTTGAAGGCAGCAAGCCTGGCTCCGCCGCCGCCGCCGTCTGGCTGGCCCACCGGGTGATCCGCCCGGACAGCAGCGGCTATGGCCGCATCCTGGGTCAGTGCCTGTGGACCAGCAAGCGGCTGTTCTGCCGCCTGGCGACACTGCGCGACCCGCGGTTCCGCATCACCTGCTTCAACCGCACCCCGGCGGAGCGGGCCGGCGCCGGGCAGCGCGCCCTGGCGGCGGAGCGGGCGATGATCCGGTCCTTCGTAGGCCTGGACAACGCCGGCCTGGCCGCCCGCCTGCAGGCCGACCCGGCGGCGCACGAGCTGTTCAGCCAGATCGGCTCGGACCAGGTAATCCTGGCCTTCATGCTAAACTTCAAGGGCGCGGGTGGGGCGTGGAACACCGACCTGCTGCGCGCCAACCTGTTCAACGACCGCGTGTTCGCCCTGTGCAGCGTGGTCGAACCGCGTGAGGACATGGGGCGCGCGCCCGTCGGCGGCGGCAGCCTCGACCTGATCCTGACCAGCAGCCGGTTCGACCGCGCGACCTATGGCGCCGGGTTCGTGGATGCGCTCTGCCGCCGGATGACCGTGGCGCCGCGGCCGGAGGCCGGGGTGGACTTCCTGATCTCGACCACGATGGACCCGTGGACGACGGACGCGGCGGGGACCGATTTCCTGCAGGTGATCGAGGCCGCGCTGCGCGACGCGGCGCACCGGGCGCTGGCGGACTTGGGGTTCTAGGCGGACTGGCGCGGCTTGCACGGGGACGGTTGGGCCAAGCCGTGCAGGCCTGCTCCCGCTCCTGCTCCATGCGGCTGCAAACCTCCAAAGGGCGGCTGGGCCGCGGCTTTCCAACCCGCTGCTCCCAACCCGCTGCTCCCAACCGGCAGGGAGAAGGACGCAGGCGCAGCACCGAATACTTTTCTGATGCGCGTCCGCACGATTGACCCAGCCTACCCCCGTTTCTAGCTTGCACCCATGTCCGATACAGTTCGCAACACCGCAGACCCGCTCCCGAAGGCATGGCCGTTCGAGGAAGCGGCCAAGGTCGCCGCCCGCGTGGAGGCCAGCGGAAAAGCGGCCGCGCTGTTCGAGACGGGATATGGCCCCAGCGGACTGCCGCACATCGGCACCTTCGGCGAGGTCGCGCGCACCACCTGGGTCCGCAACGCCTATACGGCGCTGACCGGCCAGCCGTCCCGCCTGCTGGCGTTCAGCGACGACATGGACGGGCTGCGCAAGGTGCCGGACAACGTGCCGAACGGCGACATGCTGGCCCGCTACATCGGCCAGCCGCTGACCCGGGTGCCCGATCCTTTCGGCACCCACTCCAGCTTCGGCGCCCACAACAACGCCCGGCTGCGCGCCTTCCTGGACGGCTTCGGCTTCGACTACGAGTTCGCGTCCAGCACCGACTACTACACGTCGGGCCGCTTCGACGACGCCCTGATGCGCGTGGCCGAGCGCCATGCGGAGATCGTCGCCACCATCCTGCCCACCCTGGGCCGCGACCGCCAGGCGACCTACTCGCCGTTCCTGCCGCTGCATCCCCGCACGGGCCAGGTGATGCAGGTACGCATAGACGAGGTGGATGCGGTCGACGGCACCGTATCCTGGCAGGACCCGGACAGCGGCGAGCGCCATGTCACCCCCGTCACCGGCGGCGCCTGCAAGCTGCAATGGAAGGCCGACTGGGCGATGCGCTGGCACGCCCTGGACGTGGACTACGAGATGTCCGGCAAGGACCTGATTGACAGCGTGAAGCTGTCCAGCCGGGTCTGCGCGGTGCTGGGCAGCCCGCCGCCGGTCAGCCTGACCTACGAGCTATTCCTGGACGAGCACGCGCAGAAGATCAGCAAGAGCAAGGGCAATGGCCTGTCGGTGGACGAGTGGCTGACCTATGCCCCGCCCGAAAGCCTGGCCGGGTTCATGTATCACCAGCCCGGACGCGCCAAGCGCCTGTTCTTCGACGTGATCCCCCGCGCCGTTGACGACTACCTCGCCAACGCTGGCAAGCTGCCGGACCAGGCCGAGGCCGAACGCCGGGCCAACCCGGCCTGGCATATCCAGGGCGGGCGCAATGTCGGCGCCGCTGCCCCAGTCAGCTTCGGGATGCTGCTGAACCTCGCCAGCGTCGTGAACGCCGACACGCCGGACATGCTGTGGGGCTTCCTCCGCCGCTACAGCCCGGACACGGCGCCCGGCGCCAACCCGTTCTTCGACGGCCTGGTGGACAACGCCATCGCCTACTACCGGGACCGCGTCCGCCCGGCAAAGCAGTATCGCGCCCCAACGGACGCGGAACGCGCCGCGCTGGAGGACCTGGCGCGCGAGTTGGAGGCGTTGGCCCCCGGCACCGCGCCGGAGGCGATCCAGGACGTCGTCTATGAGGTCGGCAAGCGGCATCCGCTGCCAGACCTGAAGGCGTGGTTCGGCTGCCTGTATCAGGTGCTGCTGGGCCAGGCGGAGGGGCCGCGCTTCGGCGGCTTCGCGGCACTCTACGGGGTGGCGGAAACGGTTGCACTGATCCGGGCACGCTTGGCCGCCACGGCTGCCGTCCCGAACGCAGCCTGACGATGGAGTTCCTCAAGAAGGCCGCCCGCCAGGTCCCGGCGGTGCTCGGCCTGGTGCTGCTGGTCGGTGCAATCTACGTCATCTGGAAGGAGTTCCGCCACCTCAAGGTCGCCGACATCAAGGTGGCCCTGGAGGCGATCCCGCCGCGGGCGCTGATGATCTCCTTTGGCTGGACCGTCCTGTCATATGGGGTGCTGACGTTCTACGACCGGCTGGGCACCATCTATGCCGGGCATAAGGTCAGCTATGGCCGAGTGTCGTTCGCGTCGTTCTGCGCCTATGCGCTGTCGCACAACCTGGGCTTTGCCGCGGTGTCGGGCGCGGCCGTGCGCTACCGGCTGTATTCGCATTGGGGCCTGACCCCGTTCGAGATCGCCAAGGTCGTGGCGTTCTGCAGCCTGACCTTCGGGCTGGGCGGGATGGTGCTCGGCGGCGTCATCCTGTTCTGGGAGCCGGACGCCATCCCGTTCTTCGGCGCCATCGTGCCGCGCTGGGGCATGTATGCCATCGGCCTGGCGCTGTGGGCCGTGGTGGCGGCCTATGTCAGCCTGTCCCGCTTCGTCGGCACCATACGGCTGTTCGGCAACTCCGTGACGCTGCCGGACTACCGCATGGCCGTGGTGCAGGTGGCGCTGGCGACGGTGGACGTGGCGGTCACGGCGGCGATCTTCTACCAGTTGCTGCCGGACACGCCGGGCCTGACCTACATCCGCTTTCTCGGCGTGTATGTCGCCTCCTATACGGCCGGGCTGGCCGCCAACCTGCCCGGCGGCCTCGGCGTGTTCGACACCGCCATGCTGCTGGGGCTTGAGCCGTATCTGCAGCCGCCCACCATCCTGGGCGCCATCGTCGTGTTCCGGCTTTACTACTACATCATCCCGCTGTTCCTGGCCGGCAGCCTGTTCGCCGGCAATGAACTCCTGCTGCGCGGCGGCGCACTGGTGAAAAAGGGCGTGCAGCGTCCGGGCACGCCTCAACAAGCCTCGCCGCGGGCGGTCGCGCAGTCGCTGTCGCGCTGGAGCGAGCCGAGCCTGGCCATCGGCGCCTCCACCGGCGCCGTCGCCCTATGCGGGGCGCTGCTGATGGCGGTGGGGCTGTTGGACAACCGGCCCGACTTCTCCTGGATAGATCCCGACTTCGCCGACATCGCGGCCGACGCCGGGCAGTTCGTGCCGTCGCTGATCGGGGCGGCGCTGATCGTGCTGTCGATCGGGCTGTCGCATCGGGTCACGCTGGCCTGGGGCGCGACCCTGGTGATGCTGCTGCTGGGCGCCGGGTTCACCGGCGCGCAGGGCACCAACCTATGGATACCCGGGGTGCTGGTGCTGGCGATGCTGCTGGTGGCGCCGTTCCGCAACGCCTACTACCGGCATGCCCGGCTGTTGTCCGGGCCGCTGAGCCTGGGTACAGCCCTGCCGCTACTGGCGCTGGTGCTGTGCGTCGCAGTGCTGGCCGCGTTCGAGCCGAAGCTGCGCGGCTTGTCCGAGAATGGCTGGCTAGACATCGTGCTGTCCCCCGACCTGCCCAACAGCCTGCGCTTGTCCATCGCCTTCGTGGTAGGGATGGCGCTGATGGCGCTGTGGCGGCTGATCCGGCCGAGCCGGGTCCGTTGGCTGCCGTGGGCCGGGGAGGGCCGGGCGCGTTACGCCGCCTTGGGCGCACTGCCGCCGGTGGTCGCCGACGGCATCGTCATGGGCGAACTGGGCCGGGCCGGCATTCCGTTCCGCCGCGTGGGCGGCGTGCTGCTCGGCCTTGGCGACCCTGCGGGATCGGTCAACGACCGCGCCTCGACCGTTTGGAATCTCCGCGACCTGGCGGCCCAGGAGGGATTGGACGCGGCGGTATGGCGAGCTGGAACAGGGCTGCTCGACGTATATGCCGACCTGGGCATGACGGCGCTGCCGCTCGGCCCGGATGGGCTGCCGTTGCCGCCGCGGGAGGCGGATGCGCCGCCAGCCGGGCAATATCTGTGCTGCGTTGCCGAGCGCGACCTGCCGCGCCTGCTGCCACTGCTGCCGGAGCTGGCAGAGGCGGGACTGGCCGACGCCGCTGACTAGCGTGTTCCTGGAGGCGGCTGCCGAGGCGCGGCCCGGTTGCTGGTTGGTTTGGCGCCGCACCTTCGTGGGCGGTTGAGCCTTCGTGAAGCCAAGGCAGAAACATCCAGCGCGTTCGCCGCGATATGGGGTTATGGGGAGCAGCTTGGGTTAGCCGACACCAGGGAATGCGCGACCGGCACTTAGCAAAGGTCCGAGGCTTCCCACGTCTGTCGGCGCAAGCTGGACAACAAGATGGGTGACCGATGCTGGTTCTGACGTGCGCCGTTTTCCTGCTGGTCGTCATGCCGGCACTGCTGCTGTGGCTCGGCCGCATGATTGAGGCCAACACGGACGGACGCCGGCGGAGCCAAGCAGACCAACTCCAGGGTGTCGCCGACTCAGATGCGGTCGAGGGGCAAGGTTCCAGCAGCAGTGCCTGGTACCGGCGTCCGATGCAGCCGCCGTTCGGCAAGGCCCAGCGCACCGCCTGATAGCAGCCGCCTTCGGAAATGGCCATTTGTCACTGGCCGTCGCAAGTTGCCTTCGGCGCACCAAGCCCGAAGGTCACAGCGACCATGCCGGCCCATGCAGGACTGTCACGCTGACGCAGCCGTGGCGATGCCGGGCCAAACCCGGACGCCGCACGATGTAGTGCCAGTTGGCTTCCGCCCTGATCGTTTCCGTCGTTGCAAGGAGCACGGCGAGCCGGCAATCCAGGAGGCCAACAACCGCGCTGGCGGCCTGGAATTGCCGCGCCACACGCGCCTAGCAACGACGGATCGGCACAGTACAGGCCACTACGAAAAGCTATTGGTGCAATAGGGCTTGGGAGCCTCAGCTACTTCCGGAGCAGTCCGCATCCAAGATTGGACGTGGACTGCTCCAAGAGGCATTCGCATAGGACGATACCTGCAGCCAGGTCCGGTCGCGTCACGCGCCCGGACCTGGCTACAATGGGCCTTACGCCGGCTCCGTCCGCTCCGGCTCACGCGGGGCACCGGTCCGCCGGCGCTCTGCCATGAACCCGTCGAACTCCGACTTGTCGCGTGCGCGGCGCAACCGCTCCAGGTAGTCGCGGAACTCCCGCTGCTCCTCTTCCAGCCGGCGGATGGTTTCGGTGCGGTAGTCGTCGAAAGCCTTGTTGCCGCTGGGGCCGCCCGTCCGCTTCTCGTCGCTGCGCAGGTTGAACCATTGGCCGGGACCACCGCCCATGCGGGAGCCGGCCACGCCCGCCAAACGCCCGGTCCAGGCCAGGTAGGCGAGGGTGGCAACGCCCAACGGCCAGAACAGCCAGAATGCCGCAACCGTGGCCAGCACCCACGCCGGCCGTCCAAATTCGTCCATACGCGACAACATAGGCACCCTCCTGTGTATGTGAGGGATACTTACAATCACGGGCCGGGATTACTAGCCCTCGATGTGCACGGATGCGTGACCGTATGTCCCACCCCTATGGCGCGTTCACCAGACCCAGGGAGTTGAGGTAGATCAGCAGCCCCGCTTCCAGCAGGTCCTCCGGCGGCATCGGCAGGCGGCCCGCCCCGGTGCCCGGCGTCACGAACAGCGTGGCGATTCCGTGGGTCAGCGACCAGACATGCAGCGCCACCATCTGCGCCGGCACGACGCGCCCGCGGCCAGGGGCGCCTGGCCTGGTCCGCGCACAAGCGGCGTCCGCCGCACGGCGCAGCACGGCGAAGGCGGCATCGGACGCTTCCTGGACCGCCGGGTCCATGCTGCCGGTCGCGGGGTCGGTGCCGGGGTCGAACATCGCGGCGTAAGCAGCCGGGTCCCCTTTTGCGAAGGCAAGGTGCGCCCGGCCGCACCGCTCGATGGCGGTCACCGGGTCGGGGCCGCCGCCGGCCCAGGCGGCGTCCAGGTCGGTCGTCAGACGCTCGAACCCGCGCCGCGCCACCTCGGCGATCAGGGCGTTGCGGTCGCGGAAGTGACGGTAGGGCGCGGCGGGGCTGACGCCAAGGACATGGGCGATCTCGGCAATGGCCAGCCCAGCCAAGCCGCGCTGCCCGATCATATCGAGCGCAGCCTTCACCAGGGCTTCCCGCAAGTTGCCATGGTGGTAGCTGCGCCGGCCCGGGCCATCCCTGTTCATTAAAGACTACTTACGGCGGCACAGGCCCGCTGTCGCGGGCGTGCCTGGTCACATACGCTTGCGGGACCGGCGTTAAACCGGGCGGCGCGGCACCAGGATGGATGCGGTCATCTCCTGCACCGTCTCGTCCCGCTGGTTGAGCGTCGTCGTTCTCAGCGTCAGCAGCCCGCGGCTGGGACGCGAGCCGGACGGGCGTTTGGCCAGCACCTCGACCTGGGCGCGAAGCTCGTCTCCCGGCCGGACCGGGCGGCGCCAGGTCAGGGTGTCTATTTGGGCGCCCAGGGAGCCGCCGGGGAAGCGGCCCATCATCGCCTCCAGTTGCAGGCGCATGGTGACGCTGGCGGTGTGCCAGCCGCTGGCGACCAACTCGCCGAACAGGCTGCTGCGGGCGGCTTCCTCGTTCAGGTGCTGCGGCTGCGGGTCGAACTCCTCCGCGAAGGCGACGATGCGGTCCCGCGTCATCAACTGGGTGCGGGACATGATGACCTGGCCGATCCCGACATCCTCCCAATACAGATCGTCCGTCATGCCGCCCCCTTCTTGAACCACGCGCCGCCTGCGACGGCTGCCGCATTCACCACGCCCATCACCACCAGCCCGGCGCCCAGCGCCAGGAACACGGGGGCCAGCGACCCTGCCAGCCGCAGCGCCAACCAGCCGCCGCCCACCGCGACCACCATGCGCAGCACCGCCGCCGCCAGTGGCCACGCCAGCCGCCCCGCACCCTGGGAGGCGAAGTAAAGCGCCATGCCGCCGCCAAAGAAGCCGAAGAACGGCCCGGCCGTCCGCAGGTAGGTGCTGCCCGCCGCCAGCATGGCCGGGTCGTGCCCGAACAGTCCGAGCCACGCGCCGGGCCAAACGGCGCCAGCCAGGCCGATCGCCTCCGTCACGGCGAAGGCCAGCCCGGCGCCGATCCAGGTCACGCGCAGCGCCCTGGCGCGCTGTCCCGCCCCCAGGTTGGTGCCCACCAACGCCACCAGCGGCGCACCAAGGCCGAACACCAGCGGCACCAGCAGGAACTCCAGCCGCGACCCGGCGCCATAGCCGGCGATGGCCGCCGCCCCGAAGCCCCCGGCATAGGCCGTCGTGGCGGTGACGACCAGGTTGGTCTGCAGGCTGACCAGCGAGGCCAGCAGCCCCACGCGCAGGATGGCCCATGCCGGCGCCCAGCGCAGCCGGACCATCCGCAGGCGTATCCCGGCGCTGGAGCCTGCCAAGTAGGCCGTGAACACGGCGATGCCCACCGCATAATACAGCAGCAGCGCCACTCCGCCGCCCGCGACGCCCAGCGCCGGGAAGGGACCCCAGCCAAAGATCAGGCACGGCGACAGCGGCACCAGCACGACGACGCCGCCGACGATCACGACCGCCGGCATCAGCATGTTGCCGGTGCCGCGTATGCAGCTTGCCAGGCCGTTGAAGGCCCAGATCAGCACGGCCCCGCCGAACACCACGTTCGAGTACAGCAGCGCCGCCGCCAGCGCCGGGCCGTCGCCGCCCAACGCGCGATACAGCGCCGGGCCGCCCAGCAGCCCGCCCAGGCAGAATAGCAGCCCCAGCGCCCCGTTGATCGCCAGCGCGTGCGGCACCAGCGCGTCCGCCTCCGCCTGCCGCCCAGCGCCGAGCGCCCGCGCAATGGCTGCCGAGATGCCGCCGCCCATCGCGCCGGCGGACATCATCTGCATCAGCATCACGCCCGGGAACACCAGCGCCATCCCCGCCAAGGCCGCGGTGCCGAGCCGCCCGATGAACGCCGCCTCGATCAACCCGGTCAGGGACTGCGCCAGCATGACGAGCACGTTCGGCAGGGCCAGGCGCAGCAGCGTCGGCAACGCCGGCGCGTGCAGCAGCGCCAGGGTGCGTGCGCTGTGCGCAGGCCGGGCTGCGGTGATCGCTCCTGGATGCAGGGTGGTGGACATTGGGCGCATATGCACCTAGTCTGTGCCCATGCCATCGGGATGTCGAGCCTGAAAACCGCGCCCTCAACCCTCTGCCACTGCCAGGCGATCCGCCAGGCGGCCCGCCGCGTGTCGGCGCTGTATGACGCCGCAATGGCGCCGCTCGGCCTGCGGGTGTCGCAGTATGGCGTCCTGGTGCGTCTGCAGGCCGGCGGTCCCCGCGGCATCCAGGCGTTGGCGGCCGAGCTGGTGATGGACCGCACCACCCTGGGCCGCAACATCCGGCCGCTTGAGCGCGACGGCCTGCTGTCCGCGGTTTCCGACCCGGCAGACCGGCGCGGGCGCCTGCTGGCCATAACGCCTGCCGGCGCCGACCTCGTCGTCCGCGCTGCGCCAGCCTGGCGTGCCGCGCAAGCAACTTACGAGGCTCAAATCGGCCAGCAGAAGGCGGCTGGGCTGCACGCGGTCCTCGCCGATGTTGTGGCTGTGCTAAATACCCCGGAGTAGTTGCGGCGCACGGTGGAACCACTTGCCGTCCGCCGGCGCTGTTGCACTACGCCATACGCCGCGCCAAGGGGATTACGCACGTGTTCGACGCCGCCACTCGCACTTCCAGGATCACCGAAGGCCTGCCGCACCCGCTGGGGGCCACATGGGACGGCGTAGGCGTCAACTTCGCCCTGTTCTCCGCCAACGCCACCAAAGTGGAGCTATGCCTGTTCGACCAGGAAGGCACCACCGAGCTGGAGCGGATTGAGCTGCCCGAATACACCGACGAGGTCTGGCACGGCTACCTGCCGGACGCCCGGCCGGGCACCGTCTATGGCTACCGTGTCCACGGCCCTTGGCTGCCGGAGCAGGGCCACCGCTTCAACCACCACAAGCTGTTGCTGGACCCCTACGCCAAGGGGCACGTCGGCGAGCTGAAATGGGGTCCCGAGGTCTTCGCCTACCAGATGGAAACCGGCGACGACCTAACCTTCGACGAGCGCGACAGCGCCGACAACATGCCGAAATGCGTCGTCATTGATCCCGCCTTCACCTGGCTGCGCGACCGCCGGCCGGAAGTGCCATGGGAGCAGACGATCTTCTACGAGGTCCACGTCCGCGGCTTCACCAAGCGGCATCCGGAGATCGCGGAGGACCTGCGCGGCACCTTCTCCGGCATGGCGGCGAAGGAAAGCGTGGACTGGATCAAGAACCTTGGCGTCACCAGCGTCGAGCTGCTGCCGGTCCACACCTTCATCAACGACGACCGCCTGCTGGAGCATGGCCTGACCAACTACTGGGGCTACAACACCATCGGCTTCTTCGCGCCGGACCCGCGCTACAGCAGCAAGCCCGCCTTTGCCCATGCCGAGTTCAAGGAAATGGTGGCGCACCTGCACGACGCCGGCCTCGAAGTCATCCTGGACGTGGTTTACAACCATACCGCGGAAGGCAACGAGCGCGGGCCAAGCCTGTCGTTCAAGGGCATTGACAACGCCAGCTACTACCGCCTGCTGCCGGACTCACCGCGTTACTACATCAACGACACCGGTACCGGGAACACGCTGAACCTCAGCAACGCCCGCGTCTTGCAGATGGTGACGGACAGCCTGCGTTACTGGGTGCAGGAAATGCACGTGGATGGCTTCCGCTTCGACCTCGGCACCATCCTGGCGCGCGAGCCCACCGGGTTCAGCGACAGCAGCGGCTTCTTGGACAGTTGCCGCCAGGACCCCGTGCTGAACAGCATCAAGCTGATCGCCGAGCCTTGGGACTGCGGCCCTGGCGGCTACCAGGTCGGCCACTTCCCGCCAGGCTGGGCCGAGTGGAACGACAAGTTCCGTGACGAAACCCGGCGGTTCTGGAAGGGCGATGACGGCATGGCGTCGGCACTTGCGGAACGGCTGTCCGCCAGCGCCGACATGTTCAACAAGCGTGGCCGCAAGCCCTGGAGCACGGTGAACTTCATCACCTCGCACGACGGCTATACCCTGCACGACGCCGTCAGCTACAACGACAAGCACAACGACGCCAACGGCGAGAAGAACCAGGACGGCCATAACGCCAACTACAGTTGCAACCACGGCGTTGAGGGCGAGACGGACGACGCCGAGATCAACGCCATCCGCCAACGCCATATGCGTAACCTTCTGGCTACACTGTTCCTATCCCAGGGTACGCCGATGCTGCTGGCCGGGGATGAGTTCGGCCGCACCCAGGGCGGCAACAACAACGCATATTGCCAGGACAACGAGATCTCCTGGCTGGACTGGAACATTCCCGACTGGGGCATGACGCAGGTCAAGCTGGTGCAGCAACTGGCCAAGCTGCGCCACGACTACCCGATCCTGCGCCGCGGCCGCTTCTTCACCGGCACGCCAATCACCGACATGGACGTGAAGGACGTGACCTGGATCAATGCATCCGGCCACGAGATGGAAAGCAGCGACTGGGGCGACGCCGCCATGAAGTGCTTCGGGATGCTGATTGACGGGCGCGCCCAGGCCACAGGCATACGCAAGCCCGGCAGCGACACCACCATGCTGATCGTCGTCAACTCCTATCACGACATGGTAACCTTCACCCTGCCGGACTGCACCAACGGCCAGGAGTGGGAACTGGTGTTCGACACCAACGTGCCGGAGAGGCACGACGGCCAACGTTTCGCCATTGGCGGCACCTATGACGTGACTGGCAATTCCTTGTTACTGTTGGCGCTGAAGTCGGCCTGACTGGCGCCGCCGTGCACGGCGGGGCGACGCACGCCGCCGCCACGGTGAGTGCCTGAGCAACGCACGATCCACTCCCTCTCCTTCCGGGAGAGGGTCGGGGTGAGGGAAAAGGCAGGCGCGGCGCTGTCCTACGCGGGAACGGTGCCGGACCAGTTCAATTTATGCTTGCCGCTTCCCTCACCCCAACCCTCTCCCGGAGGGAGAGGGACCAGGGAGGAGGTCCGCCTCTAGTTCCAGCACCGTGTCGGCGTCCGCCGCATCTATCGCGCCAACGCCTTTCAGCTTGCGGGTTACGGCCCGGGTCCGGGTACGGGCGTCGTCTATCGTGTTGCTGAACGTGCTGGCCTGCTTGGCTAGACGCTCCAGCACCCCGTCCATCTTGCCCATCTCGGTCCGCGTCGCGCCGAGCAGGCGCTGTATCTCGTCGGTCTTCTGTTCCAGCGACAGGGTAAGCAGCCCAAGCTGGATCGTCCGCAGCAGCGCCGGCACCAGGGTCGGCCCCATCAGCAGCACGCGGTGCTCGCGGTTCATCTCCTCAATCAGGCCAGGCATCCGCGCCGCCTCGACATAAAGCCCGTCGGTCGGCAGATACATGATGGCGAAGTCAACCGTGACCGGCGGGTTGATATACTTGGCGCTGATCTTCTTGGCCTCGCCACGCAGCCGCGTTTCCAGCCCGCGCCGGGCCGATTGCTCCCCGGCCAGGTCCCCGGCCTCGGCGGCCAGCAGCAGGCGGTCGAAGTCCTCGGCGGGGAACTTGGCATCTATCGCCAGCATCGGCCGCTGCGACCCCTTCGCCGGCATCAGCAGCGCAAATTCCACGGCGTCGTCGCTGTCCTCGCGCAGCTTGCGGTTGGCATGGTAGGCGCCGGCGGGCAGCACGTCGTCCAGCAGGGCGCGCAGGTGCATCTCCCCCCAGCCGCCGCGGGTCTTCACGTTCGAGAAGATGCGCTTGAGGTCGCCGATCTGCGCCGTGACGGCCTGCACGTCGGTGACGGCCTTCTGCACCTGGGCGAACTGGTCCACCACCCGCTGGAAGCTGCCATGGACGCTACGCTCGACCGCCTGGTTCAGCCCCTCGGTCACGCTGCGCTGTATCTCCGCCAGGCGCAGGGCGGACTGCTCGCCCATCTCGCGCAGCTTCTGCTCCATCAGCACCCGCGCCTCGCCGCCGTCACGGGCCAGGGTGGTCGAAAGGGCGCCAAGGGTTTGCTGCATCTCGACCAGGCGCTGGCCGGACTGCTCGCCCGCTTCGCGCAGCTTCTGCTCCATCAGGGCGCGGGCGTCGCCGCCGTCCCGCGCCAGGGTGGCGGACAGCGTCCCGAGGGTGTGCTGCAGCTCCAGCCGGGATTGCTCGGCGCGGGTGGACAGGGCGCGCTCGGCGTCGGCCAGGCGGGCGCGGGTCGCCTCGGCCTCCGCGCGTTGCCCGGCGGCGGCCTGCTCCGCGAGCAGCAGCAGGTGCTGCACCGCTTCCGTCCCTGGCGGGCGGCGCAGCAACAGCAGGACAGACAGGACACACAGCACCACAAGCAGGGCGCAGGCGATCAGCAACAGCGAATCGATGGACATGGGCGGCAGCTTACAGCCGATCCCGGCAACTTGCGGCAGCGGGCTTGGAAGGAATTGTCAGCGTTGCAAGAGCCTGATGCTGCCAGGGCGTGAATGATGCGCGGTATCGAACCTGCGGCCTGCTGGGATCGGCTCTTCTGCCCGTCACTGAAATTCAGGCAGGCCATTCAAGCAGGGCCAATCAGGCTGGCCGGTAGCCGACTTCGTTGCAGGTGGTCTCAACGGCGCCGGCGCGTCCGCCCATCGCCTTGCGCCAATGCTGGGAGTCGAAGTTGCGGGTTTCGTGCACCTTGTTGGCCTGGGCGCTGACGCGGAACTCCGCCCATTCCAGGTCGTCCGGCAGCGCCGGGTCGGGCACGTCATGCAGGGAGGACTGGCCAGAGTCCTGCGCGACCCACATGGCGCGCACGCGGTCCAGCATGTCGTCCACGGCGTGCAGCGCCTCGGGCAGGCCGGGCTGCGGCGTGTAAGCGGCGGCCCAGGGATCCCAGACCTGAAAGTCGAAGCGGGCAGTGCCGTCCTTGGCGTCGTGGCGGATGATGCGGAGGGCTGGGCGGCTCATTTGGGGGTCCTGGGTCACAATCCGCCCCTTATCAACAGGGCAGGGGCAGGGCGCAACCGGAAATCCCGGGCTTGCGGGGTGGTGGAGGGCGGGACAGGGTTGCGCCATGAAACACGATATGCGGCGCGTGGCGGTGGTTGGGGCGGGAATGGCGGGGCTGGCGTGTGCGGCGGCGCTGCACGCGGCGGGGTTGGATGTGACAGTATTCGACAAGGGACGCCGTGCTGGGGGGCGGATGGCAACGCGCCGGGTGGACGGCATGGCATTCGACCACGGAGTGTCGGTCGTGACCGCGCATACGCCGGCATTCAACGCCGCGATGGACGGCATGGCCGGCGCAGGAGCGGCCGCGCCATGGCCAATCGCTGGACCCAACGCATGGACCGGCGTGCCCGGAGCATCCGCCTTGGCGCGCTACTTGGAAGGAACAGGCGTCGGCAGCATGAACACCGGGCGTCATGCCGCCTGCTTGGACCGCGGTGCGCAGGGATGGACGGTGCGGCACCTGGATGCCGCCACGGCACGGCCTGGGTTGGTCACGCGGGAAGGGGGCGAGGTCGCCGGGCCATTCGACGCCTTGGTGCTCGCGCTGCCGGCACCCCAGGCGGCCGGTCTGTTGCGTGCCGTGCCGCACCGCTTTGCTGCGGAAGCGGACCGCGCCGGCATGTCGCCGCGGTGGACGCTGATGATCGGTTTCGCGGCGGCCTCGGAGATGCCCGACCTGTTGCTGCCGGGTGGGGCGTTATCGGTCGCTATACGCAACTCCGCCCAGCCGGGCCGGGCGGCGATGCCGGAATGTTGGGTGGCCCACGCAGGGCCGGACTGGTCTCAGGCGCATCTAGAGGACGGTGCCGCCACGGTTCAAGCTGCGTTGGTGCAGGACTTTGCTGCGGCGACCGGAATCAGTCAGGCGCCCGCCTACGCCGCTGTCCACCGATGGCGGTATGCATTGACGGAGACGCCGTTGAATGTGCCGGCACTGTGGGATCCTGAGACCCGGCTGGGCATATGCGGCGACTGGTGCCTGGGCGCGCGCTTGGAGGATGCGTTCACATCAGGCCGGGCGCTGGCGGAAATGCTGGGTGCCTGACATGCAGAAGGCTCCGGGATCGCTCCCGGAGCCTTCACATTGTTCGACAGCTTCCGCTGCCGGACTCAGGCGATCAGCCAGCCGCTGCCATATGGGTGACGACGGGCGTCCAGGTCACGGTGCGAAGCTGTAGAGTCAAACAATGAGACACTGGATCACCTCCTTTCGATAAGTTGCCTGCATAGAATGGACGTGCTGCGATGGTCCTTCAAGGGTGGATATACCGGCCCGTCTTGCCCATGTCAGCGGCATGGAAAATAGCAGCATTTCTGCCACAGTTGCCCCCTGGCAGCAGGTCGCCCTCGTATGCGGGAAGTGCAGCCGCAAGCTCGGCGGCGGCTTCGGCAAAAAGGGCAAGCACGACTTGCTGGATGTGCTGAAGGACGCCGCCAAGGCCACCGGGCAACGCCGGGTCATGCGGGTGATGGAAGTGGGGTGCCTGGGATTGTGCCCCAAGCGGGCGGTCTCTGCGGTGAGCAGCGTAAAGCCGGACGAGGTTGTCGTGGTGCCTGCCGGTGCCGAGGGGGCGGCCGTACTGGCACGGCTGATGGGCGTACCTGCCGATGCTCCCTCTTCCTTCGGGAGAGGGCCAGGGTGAGGGAGGCCGCGCTCAGGCACTTTGAGCGGGGCGGGGCCGTGTAGGCAGGGAGGGCCGGTGCTTGCCACCCCCCTCACCCCGACCCTTTCCCAGAGGGAGAGGGAGAAGCAAGCGCGCTATTTCGCGGGCAGCATCAGCGTCGTGGCGCGGCCGCCCTCGATCACGTGCGCCTGCAGTATGGTGTCCACATCAGCCGGGCTGCCGATACGATACCAGACACCCTCGGGGTAGATGACCATGCACGGCCCCAGCTCGCACCGGTCCAGGCACCCCGCGCTGTTCACCCGCAGGTTTGGAATGCCGAGTTCCTTCGCCCGCGCCTTCATGTAGTCCCGCAACGCCTCGCTGCCGCCCGCTGCGCAGGAGCCGCGGCGATGTCCGTCCGGCCGGCGGTTGGTGCATACGAACAGGTGGGCGTCGAAGAACGGCGGCGGGTCGGCCGGCAACTGTTGGCCCATGAGCAGGTCCTAGAAGTAGCGCAGGGTCAGCCGGATGCGGCCGCCCCCGGCGCCGAGTTGGAACGCGGCGTCGCCATAGGACGGCGGGCCGAACCGGAACGGCGCATCGTTGCTGAAGCCGAGTCCGACCGTCGGGATGCCCAACAGGTTGCGGTCCACCTTGCCGCTGTCGTTCTCGTCCTGGTAGGCCTGCACCGCCCAGGTACCCGGCGGCACTTCCAGCCGCACCACCGTTTCACCGGCCACGGACGGCACCTGCGCATTGTAGGCGCAGCGCTCCTTCAGGAACGTCGCCTGGGTGCAGGCAGCCACGCGGACATGGCCCTTGTTGTTGCGCACGTTGGCGACGGTGACCTCCAGCGTGGCGGCAGGCGCGGCCGTGGAGGCGAAGGTGGACGCCACGACTGCTACTGCGCCGTATAGGCACGCCCGCGCCAGGTGGCGGGCCGTCCGCGCAGGGCGCGTGCCAGGGATGACCACTGCACCACCAGCACCGCCATGACGCCCAGCGGATGCAGCAGCGCCGCCAGCCACGGCTGCCGGAACCGCGCCGCCAGCAGCAGCCTGAACCCATACGACGCCATCACCGCGAGCGCCGCGGGCAAGCTTGGCACAGTAAGCATCAACAACACCGGCAGCACCTGGCCCCCGAACAGGATTACGGTCCAGACCGGCAAAGCCCAAGGCTTCGCCATGCCCTCGGTCGCGTTCTTGCATAGGCCCTCCCAGACTTGTGCGGCATCGGCGTACATGCGGCATGTGGCAAACGGCGTCGCGTCGAACAGCCCGGTCATCAGCCCGGCCCGGCGGAACGCCCGCGGCAGCGTCAACCCGTCGTGCAGCGACGCCCGGATCGCCGCATGGCCGCCCGCCTGCACATACGCGTCCCGCCGGGCGATGAACAACTGGCCGCAGCCCGCGCCCAGGCCGGGCGAGCCGGACCGCAGCATCGCCGCCATCGGCAGGTATCCCAACAGCAGGAAGTGGATCAGCGGCAGCAGCAACTGCTCGGACCAGGTAACCGTGACTTGGCGCGGGAAGCCGCTGGCGAGGCCGACCGGGTGACGCGTCATGTAGCCGGCCATGCGGGACAGCGCGTCCGGCGCCAGGCGCACGTCGGCGTCCACGAACACCATCAGGTCGTGCCGGGCCAGGCCGCCCAGGACGTTACAGGCGTGCTGCTTGCCCGACCAGCCCGGCGGCAGCATCGGCGCGGACGCGATGCGCAGGCGGGGATCGGCGATGGCGCGCAGGATGTCCGGCGTGCGGTCGGTGGATGCGTCGTCCAGAACCACCAGCTCGACCTGCACGCCGGTGCTGGCTAGGACCGCCGCGCAGGCGTCGCCGATGTTGGCCTCCTCGTTGCGGGCAGGGATCAGCACGGACACCGCTGGAAGGCCAGCCGCGGGTGGCGGGACCCGGAATAGCATGAGGTTCCAAAGCCCGAGCAATAGCGGGCCAAACGCCAGGACCAGAGCCAGGGAGACGAGCAGGGTCACGGGTGTGATGCCCTGCTCCCTCTCCCTCCGGGAGAGGGTTGGGGTGAGGGGGTCTTACCTTGGTATGGAAAGGCGTCCGTGTTGCCGAAACCATTGCCCGCACCGGCAACGGCCGCGCGCGAGGACCCCCTCACCCCGGCCCTCTCCCGGAGGGAGAGGGAGAAGCAACATCGCTTCATTCCCGCTCCTCGTGCCGCGGGTCGAACCGCCGGCCTGCCGCAAGCGCCCGTCCCTGGCGCCACAGATCATAGACTCCGCCCACGCCGACCCGGCCGTGCAGCAGCGGCTCGAACAGGGCGGGATCGCGCTGCACGGACTCGGCCGAAAGCGCGTCCATCGTCCGCGCCAACTCCCCCTCCAGCCGAGCGGTCCACTCGGCGACGGAGCCGCCGCCACTCTCGATTGGCGGGCCGAACCGGGCCAGCGCCTCCGGCTTGCTCTCGTTCCAGAAGGTGTATTCGATGGCGAGCGGCAGGATGACGGCGCCGGGTACGCGCCGGGCCAGGTGGGCGATGCCGGACCGGAGCCGGACGGGGCGTCGGCGCGGGTCGGTGAACTCGCCCTCAGCGGTAATCCACAGCACGTTGCCGGGATCGGACAGGACATGCAGGCTGGTGGACAGGAACCGCGCTGCGCCGCGCGGGCTGTCGAGCGTAATGCCAAACACGCCCAAACGCTCGAACAGGCCATACTTGCCCAACGCTTTGGCGTCCATAGGACCGTAACTGCAGCGTTCGGGGAACAGAAGCGTGTCGAGCAGAATATAAAGCGCTGGGTCCCACCAGGACGGATGGTTGCCGTAGATGATGACCGGGCGTCCCGCGACCGCCGCGGGCAGCGCCGCCCGCGGCAGCCCGCCGCGTGACAGGCGGACGGCATGGAACCGCCGGTAGAAATACCAGCGGAGATACCAGCCGAATGCCCGGTACAGGTGCTCGGACCGTGCCGCGACCGGGTCGGTGCCGCGGTGAGACGTCACAGGCCGGCGAGCATGGGCCGTCTCGCCAGCCAGTTGTCCGACGTCAGGCACTGACTGGGGTGGCCGTCCGAACTCCGGCCACATCGCTATGCAGGCTGTCGGCGGCGATCCAGCCGGACATCAGCACCATCGGCATCCCTGGTCCCGGATGGGCAGCGCCGCCGGCCAGGTACAGGCCCGTCATGTCGCGTGACCGGTTGCCCGGCTTGAAGGCGCCATTAACCTTGCCGTGGCTGGCCAGGCCATAGATGGCGCCGTTCAGCACCCGGTAGCGGTCATGAATGTCCTGCGGCGTCAGGTGATGCTCAAACCTGATCCGCTCCTCGATATCGCCCATTCCGGCGCAACGCTTCAGCTTGTCCAGGATCACCTGCCGATACGGTGCAAACATCTTGGACCAGTCATGGTGCGGGCGCAGGAACGGGGTATGGACCAGCACATACAGCGCCTCTCCCCCAGGCGGCGCCACGGCCGGCTCGGTGCCGGACGGGGCGGCGATGTAGCAGGTAGGGTCCGGCGCCGGCTCGCCCTTGCCGTAGATCCAGTCGAATTCCTCCTCGGGGTCCCTGGAGAACACGAAGTCATGGTGCGCCAGGTGGTCGTAACGCCGGTCGAGGCCAAGGTAGAGCACCACGCCGGAACATGCCGGGTCGCGCTTCCAGCGGCGGTCGAAGCCGGCCTGGGCCTTGCCGCCAACCAACTCCTTCATGGTGCGGACGGAGTCCATGTTGCTGACTACGGCGGATAGGGGAACGGTCTCGCCAGCTTCGGTCAGCACGCCCGACACGCGGTTGCCGTCGGACATGATGCGGCTGATGCCGACGCCCGGGCGAAGGTCCACGCCCAACTCGCCCGCCAGCCGCTCCAGCGCCAGCGGCACGGCACGGGTGCCGCCGATGGGATACCAAACCCCATGCTCGGTCTGCATGTGTGCGATGGAGCACAGCACCGCCGGAGACTGATACGGCGAGCTGCCGACATACTGCACGAAGTGGTCCAGCATCTGGCTCACCCGTGCATCCGGCACGCGCTTCCTGATCTGCTGGGCGACCGAGGTGCCCATGCGCAGGCTCATGACGTCGCGCAAGGTTGCAAGGTTCATACCCTTGAACTCAAGCGTGTCGCCGATGCCCTCGACCGACTTCCAGAAGAAGAACTTCTCGCTGACTTCATGCAGCTTCTCGGACATGCCGATGAAGTCGCGGTAGCCCCCTTCGTTGCCCGGCGCGAACTTGGCAATGGCCTCGGCCATCTTGGGCACGTCTTCCTGCAGGTCGAGCACCGCGCCGTCGTCGAAGAAGCAGCGCCACTGCGGGTCCAGCCGGCGCAGGTCCAGGTAGTCGGACATCTGCCGCCCGGCTTCGGTGAATACCCGCTCCAGCACGCCGGGCACCGTCAGGATGGTCGGCCCCATGTCGAAGCGGAAACCGTCCTGCTGCAGCAGCGCCGCCTTGCCGCCGAGCCAGGGGTTCTTGTCGAACAGGATGACCTTGTGGCCGCGCGCGGCCAAGGTGCAGGCGGCGGCCAGGCCGCCCAGCCCGGCGCCGATGACGCCAACGGGAAGCTCAGGGCGGTGGGTGATCGCGTTCATAGGGCCTCGGCAACAGATGGTTGCAACTGCAAGCACGGCGTCTGCTCCCTCTCCTTCCGGGAGAGGGTCGGGGTGAAGGGGTCTTGGCTGCGGAGCGGCGCGCGGCCGGCACTGCTGGCTAGCAGTCCCGCATCAGGAAAGATCGCGCTTGCCCTCCCCCTCACCCCGACCCTTTCCCGGAGGGAGAGGGAGAAGGAAAAGCGGGTGCTCACAACGCCTCCGCAATCGCGGGTTCATAATGGTCGGACGCCATGGCGGACGGCGCCTCCCAATGGGCGTCCAGGTTCATATCTTCCGCCATCAGGCGGGAGGTGATGCGCGCGCTCTCAAAGATCACCGGCAGGCCGCTGCCAGGATGAGTTCCACCACCGACCAGGTAAACGTTCTCCAAGTCCTCGAACCGGTTGCGCGGGCGGAAGTGCAGCATCTGGCCCAAGTTGTGCGCCAGGTTGAAGGTGGCGCCACGGTAGATCTGCAACTCGTGCTCCCACCCCTCGGGAGTCAGAATCTTCTCGAACCGGATGCGGCGCTCCAGGTCGGGGATGCCGATCCGCTCCAGCCGCTTGAGCGTCAACGCCCGGTAGCGGGCAACGTCCGCGGCGCTCCACTCCGCCCCGCCGTCCATGCGGTGGCCGACAGGCACCAGCACATACAGCGTCGTATGGCCCGGCGGCGCCAGCGCCGGGTCGGTCACGCAGGCGTTCTGCACGTAGAAGCTGGGGTTCTGCGGCGCCATCCCCGCCTCGATCTCCGCGATGTTGCGGCGGTAGTCGTCCGCCAAATAGATCGTGTGGTGCGACAGGTCCGGCACGTCGCCCTCGATGCCGAGATACATCATGAACGTGCTACACGAGAACTTCTTCGATGCGATCTTGCGGTCGGACCAGCGGCGGCGGATGGCGTCCGGCACCAGCTTGGTCATCGTGTTGGCGAAGTCGCTGTTGATGACCAGGGCGTCATACCGGGCCTCGCCCGCGGCGGTACGGACGCCGACCGCGCGCCGGCCCTCGAACAACATGTCCTGGATCGGCTCGCCAAGCTTGATCTTGGCGCCCATGCCGCGCGCCACACGCGCCATCGCCGCCATCACCGCGCCAGTGCCGCCGCGCGGATGGTAAACGCCGTATTCATATTCCATGAACGACAGGATGGTGAACAGGCTGGGGCAGCGGAACGGCGACATGCCGAGATACTTGGACTGGAACGAGAAGGCGAGCCGCACCCGCTCGTCCCGGAAATAGGTGCCGAGGTCGCTGTCCACGCTGCGGTGCGGGCGCAGGCGCGACAATCCACGCATCACCTGCGGGCGCATCAGGTCGCGCATCGAGTTGAAGGCGTTCTCCAGCACCGGGCGGAACACCTGCAGCTTCTTGCGGTTGTCGGCCATGAAGCGCGGCAGCGCCAGGGCATCTGCGGGCGAGAACCGCGCCACCTCGGCCGCCATGCGCTCCATGTCTCCGGTGGCCTGGATGTGGCCGCCGCCCTCGAATATCAAGTGATACTGCGGGTCCAGGCGGATCAGCTCGACCTCATCCTCCAGCCGCCGCCCGCACGCAGCGAAGATGTCGGCCAGCACCCGGGGATACAGGAAGAAGGTCGGCCCCATGTCGAAGCGGAAGGTGCCGACGTCCGTGGAGCCTTGGATGGTGGAGGAACGGCCGCCGACGCAGTCACGCGCCTCGTAAACCGTCACATCCACGCCGGCCTTGGCCAGCAGCATCGCCGACGCGAGGCCCCCGGGGCCTGCGCCGATAATGGCAACGCGGCGGGTCATCGGGACACCAACTCAAACACTGGAAAGAAGCACGCGGACGGGACGGTGGTGGGGAGCGACATGCGGCTGAACGTAGCCTCTCTCTCGATGGGCGGATAGGTACGGGGTAGAGGTGGGGCCATGCACCAATCTGTCATCCCACACGCCCCGACCCATGACGCCGATGTGGCTGCCGCACTGGACCGGGCGAGGTCGGCAGGCCGCGCCTGGGCCGCCTGGCCGGTGCGGGAACGGCTGGCGGTGATGGCCCGGGTCCGCCGCCTGATCGCCCGCAACGCCGCCGCCCTGGCCGCCACCGTCGCACGCAGCCCGGCCGACACCCTGGTCGCGGAGGTGCTGCCCCTGGCGGAGGCGGCGCGATACCTGCAGCGCCACGGCCGCGCGATCCTCGCTCCGGCCCGGCTGCGCGGAGGCGCGCCCTTGTGGCTGCTGGGCGTCCGTGCCGAACTGCGGCGAGAGCCTTGCGGGACCGTGCTGGTGCTGGCGCCGTCCAATTACCCGTTGTTCCTGCCGGGCGCGCAGGCGCTGCAGGCGCTGGCCGCCGGCAACGCGGTGTGCGTCAAGCCGGCGCCGGGCTGCATCGCGCCGATGCAGGCGCTGGCGGCGCTGCTGGCCGAGGCCGGGCTGCCCGGCGGCGTCCTGTATCTGCTCGACCCTGCCGCCGGGGATGCGGCCAGCCGCGCCGGCTTCGACCGCATCGTGCTGACGGGATCGGCGGAAACCGGGGCGCGGGTGCTGGCGGCGTCGGCGGAGCGGCTGACGCCCACGACGATGGAGCTGTCCGGGTCGGACGCGGTGTTCGTGCTGCCCGGCGCCAAGCTGGACCTGGTGGCGCGCTGCCTCGCCTATGGGCTGCGGCTGAACGGCGGCGCCACCTGCATCGCACCGCGCCGGGTGTTCGTGCCGGAGGCGCAGGCGGCGGCACTGGAGGCGCATCTGCTGGCGCTGCTGCCCGGCGTGCCCGACGCGGCCGTGCCGGATGGGATCGCATCGCGGCTGGCCGGGCTGGTGCAGCGTGCGGTGGGGGATGGCGCCCGGCTTGCCTCGGGGGGCGCCGGGCGCCCGGTCGTGGTCGCGGACGCCCGGCCCGGCATGGCCCTGCTGCAACGGGACGTGTTCGCGCCCTGGCTGGCGCTGGTGCCGGTCGCGGACGCCGCGGCGGCGCTGGCTGCGGCGGACGCCTGCCCGTTTGCCCTGGGCGCCAGCATCTTCGGCCCAGCCGGGGCGGCGCGGGCGTTTGCCGGGCAGGTGCGCGCCGGGTCGGTGTGCATCAACGACCTGATCGTGCCGACCGCCGACCCGCGCCTGCCGTTTGGCGGGCGGGGGCGCAGCGGGTTCGGCAGCACGCGCGGGGAGCTGGGACTGCTGGAGATGACGGTGCCGAAGGCCGTCAGCATCCGGCGCGGCTGGTTCCGCCCGCATCTCCACCCGGCCAAGCCAGGGGACGCCGCCCTGTTCGCCCAGATGACGCTGCTGCTGCACGGCGGCTGGCAGGACCGCCGCGCGGCGCTGCGGGAGCTTGCCGCCGCCCGGAAGTGCTGAGCAGGCGTTTGCCATGGTTTATCATTGCGAGGAACATGACGAGGCGCCAGTTCAGGAACGGCCAGAGCCGCGCTGAGCCTGGACTGCTACGCAAAACCACAGCTCGCGACGATGATTCGGCTAAACAGAAAACGCGCCGAGCATAGAATTTCCATCCAAACGGCGCGACGCAGATTATTCATCTATAATCAAGTCTGGGTGCAACACATCCGTCGCTATTTACCCGGCCCGTATTGTGGGTTCGGAGAAGGACTCACAATTTCGTGGGAACCGCCGGGTTCCCTGGCGAGGGAGATTCCATGTCCGGCGCAGTGATCCTGACCCGGCCCGCACCGGGCCGGCTCGACGTCAACCGTATCGTCCTATCCGCCGGCATGGCATTGCTGGCCGGGCTGATGTGGGCCGCCTCGACGCAGGCGCATGCCACTTGGCGGATGCCGGCGCTGGTGCTGGCTGGCGCCGCCATCGGCGCGGTGCTGCTGCGGACGACCTTCGGATTTGCCGGGGCATTCCGGGCGCTGATCGAAATGCGGGACGCCTCCGGTTTCCGTGCCCATGCGGTGATGCTGGCGGTGGCGACGGCGCTGATGATGCCGCTGCTGGCGCTGGGCACGCTGTGGGGCCAGCCGATGGCGGGCGGCTCGACCGCGGTGGGCGTCGGGTTTGCGGTCGGGGCGCTGCTGTTCGGGGCGGGAATGCAGGTGGGCGGCGGCTGCGCGTCGGGCACCCTGTTCGCGCTGGGCAGCGGCAATGCACGGCTGATCGGCACCCTGCTCGGCTTCGTCGTGGGATCGGCGCTGGGCGCAGCGCATATGGGGTTCTGGTGGTCGCTGCCAGCCTTGCCTGCGGTGACGGCGCAGGGATTGGTCGGGTATGGCCCGGCCGTCACGCTGCAACTGGCGGCGTTGGGCGCAATCTGGTGGGTCGCGCGGCGATACAGCCCGGTGCGTCCGGCTGCGGGTCGGGGGGTGCGCGCCGGATTGCGTGCGGTCCCGGTGCTGGTGTGGGGCGGCGTTGCGCTGGCGGTGCTGAACGCCTTGGTGCTGGTGCTGTCCGGCAAGCCCTGGGGCGAGACTTCGGCCTTTGCGCTATGGGGCTCGAAATGGGCCACGGCACTGGGCTGGGACGCGCATGGCTGGGCCTATTGGCAGCGGCCAGGCTTCGACACGCAGTTGGACCGGACCGTACTGCTGGACACGACCTCGGTGATGGATGGGGCGATCCTGATCGGTGCGGCGCTGGCCGCCGCGGCGGCGGGCGTATTCCGGCCGAGTTGGGGCGGGACATGGCGGGCCTGGGCCGGGGCGCTGCTGGGCGGGATGGCGATGGGCTACGGCGCCCGGCTGTCCAACGGCTGCAACATCGGGGCTTACTTCAGCGCCATCGCAGCGGGCAACCTGTCGGGCTGGGCCTGGATGGCGCTGGCGCTGGCGGGAAGCTGGATCGGCGTAAAGCTGCGTCCGGTGTTCGCGCTGGCCCAGGGAGTGAGCGGGCCGGTCTGCTAGGACGGATACCCTTCTCCGTCTTCCTTTCCCCTCGGGAGAGGGCCGGGGTAGGGGAGGCCAGGAGGGCGGCGCTCAGGTCGTGACGGATTGCTGTTCGTGAGCGTTCTGGTGGTGTTCGCTGTTTCCCTCACCCCAATCCTCTCCCGGAGGGAGAGGGAGAAGTTTCGTCCACGGCGGCCCAGCCGAAGGTGAGCAAGGGCAACGCCGCCGCGCCAAGGTCCACGATGGCACCCACCAATTCTGGCCCGGTCGTCACCTCCAGCGGCAAGTCACGCCGGACAATAAAGGAACGCAACCGGAGCGCAGCCGCGACCGGACTATCCTTCAGGTCCTCGAACCCCTTCGGCATCCGCGTCAGTGCGTCCGACCCGTCTAGCGTCAATCCGGTCGTCTTCAACTCCGCCTGCATTGCCAAGAACCTGCCCGGATGCACCCGGATGTGCTCGCGAATCGAATCCAGCACTTCCGGCTCGGGACGATAGAACGCCCCAGCGGCAAAACAGCCCTCCGGCGCAAAGTGGAAATAAAGGATGCCAGCCCCACCCTTGCTGCTGCCCTGGCGATACCAGACGGTACCAACCTCGGTCTTGTAGGGCGACTTGTTCCCACTGAACCGGGTGTCCCGGTGAATACGGAAGCTGGACCGCTTGGGATCGCCTTCCAACGGCAGGCCACGCCGGGCCAACTCGGCGGCCACATCGGCAATCAGCCCGGCGATGGGCTGCTTGACCGCAGTTTCATAAACGGTCCGGTTGGCTTCGAACCAGGGCTTGTTGTTGTTCAGCCCCAGCTCGATCATGAAACGGTAGGCCGCCGGGGTGAACCCAGTAAAGGCGCGCGGCGCCCCGGCAGCCACCCCGGCTAGGCGTCGGCCTGGTGGGGGACACCCTTCTCGGTGAACATCGTCTCAAGCTCGCCGGACTGATACATCTCGGTCACGATATCGCAGCCGCCGACGAACTCGCCGCCGACATAGAGCTGCGGCACCGTCGGCCAGTTGCTGAACGCCTTGACGCCGTCGCGCAGCTCCGGGTCCTCCAGCACGTTCGCGGTCTGGAACGGCACGCCCATGTGGGTGAGTATCTGCACGACCCGGGCAGAGAAGCCGCACTGCGGGAACATGGCGTTGCCCTTCATGTACAGCATGACCGGGTTGGCGGTGATCTCGCCCTGGATGCGCTCGGTGACGGGGGTGCTCATGGTGTCGGCTCCTATTGCGGGTGGGAGGTCTGCAGGGCCAGGGCGTGCAGCTCGCCGCCCATCCGGCCGCGCAGGGCGGCATAGACCATCTGGTGCTGCTGGACGCGGGAGCGTCCGCGGAAGGCTTCGCTGACGACGGTGGCGGCGTAATGGTCGCCGTCGCCGGCCAGGTCATCAATTTTGACCTGGGCGTCGGGTAGGGCGGCCCGGATCAGGGCCTCGATCTCGCTTGCGACCATCGCCATCGGTCAGGACTCCATCCAGGCCGGGAAGAAACGCTCATGCGCCGTCCGCAACCTTTCAAGCGATATGGACACGCCGCCGGGCAGTGTCAAACCGTTGCCGCCGGACGTGCCGAGGCGCATGGCGGGAACGCCCGCGGCGGCGGCGGCGGCTAGGACCGGCACGGGATCGGCAACGGCCAGGACGTAGCGGGACTGGTCCTCGCCGAACCAGAAGGCATGGCTGCCCCCGTGATCGCCCCCGTGGCCGCCATCGTGCTCCAGGGTTGCGCCGGTGCGTCCGGCCAGGGCCATCTCGGCCACGGCGACCAGCAGGCCGCCATCCGACACGTCGTGGCAGGCAACGACGGAACCGCCTAGGATGAGGCCGCGCACCAAGTCGCCATTGCGCCGCTCCGCGGCCAGGTCCACCGGCGGCGGCGGTCCGTCCTCCGCGCCCGTGATCTCCCGCAGCCACAGCGACTGTCCCAGCCAGCCCGCGGTATCGCCGATCAGCACCAGATGCAGGCCCGGCTGCAGCGCCACCCCGACGCAGTCCTGCGCCCGGTCCAGCACGCCCAGCCCGCCGATGGCCGGAGTGGGCAGGATGCCGCGGCCCTCGGTCTCGTTATACAGGCTGACGTTGCCGCTCACGACCGGGAAGTCCAGCGCGATGCAGGCCGCCGCCATGCCGCGTATGCTGGCGGCGAACTGGCCCATGATCTCCGGCTTCTCGGGGTTGCCGAAGTTCATGTTGTCGGTGATCGCCAGCGGCTGGGCGCCCACGGCGGTCAGGTTGCGCCATGCCTCGGCGACCGCCTGCATCCCCCCGGCCTCGGCGTCGGCGGCGCAGTAGCGCGGGGTGCAATCCGTGGTCAGCGCCAGCGCCCGCTCATGGCCCTCGATGCGGACGACGGCTGCGTCGGCGCCGCCAGGGCGCTGCACGGTCTGCCCGCCGATGGTGCTGTCATACTGGTTCCACACCCAGGCGCGGGAGCACAGGTCGGGGCAGCCGATCAAGGTTTCCAGCGCGGATGCCAGGCCGACCGGGTCCGGCACGTCGCCCAGCGGCGGACGATGCGGCGTTTCAACGGTGGGGCGGTGATACAGCGGCGCCTGCTCCGCCAACGGGTCCAGAGGGATATCGGCCATCACCTCCCCGGCGTGGCGGATGACGATATGGCCGGTGCCGGTCAGGTGGCCGATCACCGCGAAGTCCAGTTCCCACTTCTCGAAGATCGCCCGGGCCAGATCCTGCCGGTCCGGGCGCAGCACCATCAGCATGCGTTCCTGGGATTCGGACAGCATCATCTCGTAGGCCGTCATTCCCGTCTCGCGCTGGTGCACTTGGTCCAGGTCCAACTCGATGCCGACGCCGCCCTTGCCGGCCATCTCCACGCTGCTGCTCGTAAGCCCTGCGGCGCCCATGTCCTGGATGCCGATGATGGCGTCCGTCGCCATCAGCTCCAGGCAGGCCTCGATGAGCAGCTTCTCGGTAAAGGGGTCGCCGACCTGCACGGTGGGGCGCTTCTCCTCCGAGTCTCTGCCGAACTCGGTGCTCGCCATCGTAGCGCCATGGATGCCGTCGCGCCCGGTCTTGCTGCCGACATACACCACGGGATTGCCGACGCCAGCCGCGGCGCTGAGGAAGATGCGGTCGGCAGGCGCGATGCCGACCGTCATCGCATTCACCAGCGGGTTGCCGTTGTAGGCCGGGTGGAAGTTCACCTCGCCCCCCACGGTCGGCACGCCGACGCAGTTGCCATACCCGCCGACGCCGCGCACCACGCCGTCCACGATGCGCCGGGTGCGCGGGTCGTCCGGCGAGCCGAACCGCAGCGCGTTCAGGTTGGCGATGGGCCGCGCCCCCATCGTGAACACGTCGCGCAGGATGCCGCCGACGCCGGTGGCAGCGCCTTGGTAGGGTTCGATGAAGCTGGGGTGGTTATGGGATTCCATCTTGAAGATGGCGGCCAGCCCGTCGCCGATGGCGACGACGCCGGCGTTCTCGCCGGGGCCGTGAATCACCCAGGGGGCGGTGGTCGGCAGGGTCTTGAGCCAGACGCGGCTGGACTTGTAGGAGCAATGCTCCGACCACATCACGCTGAAGATGCCCAGCTCGGTCAGGCTGGGGGTGCGGCCCATGATGGCCAGCACGCGGCCGTACTCGTCGGCGGACAGGCCGAACTCGCGGGCTAGGGCCTGGTTGACCTCGCGCGGCATCATGCGGCCAGAGCCTCCGCCATGCCAGCGAACATCGGCAGCCCATCCGTCCCGCCCATCAGCGGGTCCACCAGGTCCTCCGGGTGCGGCATCAGGCCCATTACCCGGCCATCCCCGCTGACGATGCCGGCGATGCCGCGCGCGGACCCATTGGCGTTCGCCGCCGCCGTCGCCTCGCCCGCCGGCGTCACGTAGCGGAACAGCACCAGCCCATCACCCTCCAGCCGGTCCAGCGTCGCGTCGTCGGCAAAGTAGTTGCCATCCCCATGCGCCATCGGCGCGCGGAACACCTGGCCCGGCGCGTAGTGCCGGGTCCAGGGCGTGTCCGCCCGCTCCACCCGCAGATGACAATCCTGCGACAGGAAACGCAGCCCGGCGTTCCGCAGCAGCGCCCCGGGCAGCAGCCCAGCCTCCGTCAGCACCTGAAAACCGTTGCACACCCCAAGCACATGCCCGCCCCGTCCGGCGAACTCCCGCACGGCCCCCATCACCGGCGACCGCGCCGCCATCGCGCCGCAACGCAGGTAGTCGCCGTGGCTGAACCCACCGGGCAGGACCACAAGGTCCAGCCCGGCCAAGTCGGTGTCGCCGTGCCATATGGTGCGAGGGTGCTGCCCGGTGGCCATGTGCAGCGCTATGGCCATGTCGCGCTCCCGGTTGGTACCGGGGAACACGACGATGCCGGCCTTCACCAGCGGCGGCCTACTGGCAGGCGTAGGCGCTGCGCAATGCGTCGGCAACGACGCCGGCGGCTTGACGGTTCGCGGCCTCCGGGTGGGCCTTGATGAAGCTTACGACCGTGTCGCGCTGGCGGATGCCCGTCACCTCGGCTGGCACGCAAACATAGACGGGAAGGGCGCCACCCTTGCTGCCGTCCTGTGGGCGCAACTCCTGGTATGTGCTCACCATGTCGCTGATCCCCTCGATGTAGGCGGTACAGCTCGTCTGCATGCGAGGATTGGTGCAGAGCTGCAGCAGCTTATTGCCGTTGACCGCTGAGAAGCGGGCGGCGTCGGCTTGAGACGCCAAGCCAAGGAGCGCAACTGAGGCAAGCAGCAGGGTCTTCATGGCGTGATCTCCACATTGAAGCGTTCGATGACGGTGTTGGCCAGGAGGCGGCGGGCCATCGCCTCCGCTTCCAACTTGGCAGCCGCCGGATCGGTTGCGTCCAAGTCCAACTCGATCACCTTGCCGGCGCGCACCTCGCCCACGCCGTTGAAGCCCAGGGAGTGCAGCGCATGGCCGATGGCCTTGCCCTGCGGGTCCAGCACGCCGTCCTTCAGCATGACGGTGACGGTTGCCCTCACTGCATCGCCTCCGGCCCCTTCATGTCGTTATTGCCGGCCTCCGGCAGGATGCCCAGGCGGCGGGCGACCTCCTGGTAGGCTTCCTCCACCTTGCCCAGGTCGCGGCGGAACCGGTCCTTGTCCATCTTCTCGTTCGTCTTGCTGTCCCACAGCCGGCAGTTGTCCGGGCTGATCTCGTCGGCGAGGACGATACGCATGTCGTCCTCCTCCCACAGCCGGCCGAACTCCAGCTTGAAGTCCACCAGCGTGATGCCGACCCCCAGGAATAGGCCGGACAGGAAGTCGTTCACCCGCAGCGTCAGGCTGACGATGTCGTCCATGTCCTGCGTGCTGGCCCAGCCGAAGGCGGTGATGTGCTCCTCGGCGACCATCGGGTCGTTCAGGCCGTCGTTCTTGTAATAGTACTCGATGATGGAGCGCGGCAGGCGCGTGCCCTCGGGGATGCCCAGGCGCACCGACAGGCTGCCGGCGGCGACGTTGCGCACCACCACCTCCAGCGGGATGATCTCGACCTCGCGGATCAACTGCTCGCGCATGTTCAGCCGGCGGACGAAGTGGTTGGGAACGCCGATCTCGGCCAGGCGCACCATCAGGTACTCGCTGATGCGGTTGTTCAGCACGCCCTTGCCGGTGATCGTGCCCTTCTTGGCGCCGTTGCCGGCGGTGGCGTCGTCCTTGAAATACTGCACAAGCGTGCCGGGTTCAGGACCCTCGAACAGCACCTTGGCCTTGCCTTCATAAAGTTGTCGGCGGCGTGCCATTGCGGGAATTCCTATCCTGGGGCCGCCCGGACGGGCGGCGCGCGCCGATGCTATAGCAGGGGAGTGGCGGTTTTGCCACGTCCGCCGGGACGGCCGTGCACGGCCCGCCTATCCAGCAGGCATCGCCGGGAGCGCCACCGGGCGGAATGGCGCCACGTCCGGCGGCCCGGCAGCGAACAGCCACACCGGGGCGCCCGCGTCCGGCAGCGCGGCCAGTGAGCTGCATACGGTTCCGAAACCGTTGCGGACCGGCACGTTGATCGCAGTATCGCCGCCGCCCGTGTCGGCCAGCAGTGCCGTCCACGCGCACCAGTCGCCGTGGGCCGGGTCCGGCGCGGGCGCATCCCGGAAGCGGGGCAGGTGGGCCAGCCCGCGGGGACTGGCCGGGTCGTCAGGGTCGTGGGCGGTGACGATGTGGATGCCGGCCTCCAATCTCCATGCGTCGGGACGCCCGGCGCCCAGCCCGCGCACGAACCAGGCGCCAGTGCGGTCGCCAACGACCATGTTGAAGCTGCGGTAGGCCCCGGCGTCCAGCCTGGCCAACGCCGCCGCAGCCTGGGCG
>DASWOJ010000061.1:0-7968 GCA_036398775.1 Acetobacteraceae bacterium | reverse complement strand
CTGGGCTGGGACGAGGTGCGCTTCCCCAAGCCGGTGTTCCACGGCGACACCCTGCGGATCGAGACGGAGGTGGTCGAGCTGCGGGCGTCGAAGTCGCGGCCCAATGCGGGGATCGTCACCTTCCTGCACCGCGCCTACAACCAGCGCAACGAGCTGGTCGCGCACTGCAAGCGGTCGGGATTGCAGCTCCGGCGGCCGCAGGCATGACGCTGCGCTCCTTCCTGTTCGTGCCCGGCGACAGCGAGCGCAAGCTGGCGCGCGGCCTGGCCTCCGGGGCGGACGCGCTCATCCTGGACCTGGAGGATGCCGTCGCCCCGGCCCGCAAGCCGCTGGCGCAGGGAATGGTGGCGGAGGCGCTGGCCGCCCGCGCCGGGGACCGTGCGCCGGAGCTGTGGGTCCGCATCAACCCGCTGGACGGGGGCGGGCTGGACGACTTGGCCGCCGTCGTGCGCGCCGCGCCGGACGGGATCGTGGTCCCCAAGGTGGACGGCCCGGCGGACGTGCTGCGCCTGAGCCACTGCCTGGACGTGCTGGAACGCCGGGACGGGGTGCGCCGGGCCATACGCATCCTGCCGGTGGCGACCGAGACCGCCCGCGCGCCCTTCGCCCTGGGCGCCTATGCCGGCACGCCGTTGCCGCGGCTGTATGGCCTGACCTGGGGCGCCGAGGATCTCAGCACCGCGCTGGGCGCCAGCACCAACCAGGACGCGGCGGGCGGCTGGGCCTCTACCTACCGCATGGTGCGTTCCCTATGCCTGATGGCGGCGCGGGCGGCGGCGGTGGAGCCGGTGGAAACGCTGTATGCCGACTTCCGCGACACGCCGGGGCTGCGGACGTCCTGCGCCGCGGCTGCCGCGGAGGGGTTTACCGGCCGCATCGCCATCCATCCCGACCAGGTCGAGCCGATCAATGCCGCCTTCATGCCGTCCGAGGCGGCGGTGGCCCATGCCCGCCGGGTCGTCGCGGCGTTCGAGGCGGCGCCGGACGCGGGCGCAGTCGGGCTGGATGGCAGCATGCTGGACATGCCGCACCTGCAGCAGGCCCAGCGCCTGCTGGCCCGGCACGCCGCCTTCACGCCCCGGCACGCCGCCGTCACGGACTGACCCGATGCCCCGGACCCTCACGGTGCCGCAGATAGCCGACGAGCTGGCCGGCAGCGGGCTGACCTACATCCCAGGGTCCGCCGGGGAGCCAACGCCGCTGCTGGACCTGTGGGCCGCCGACCCCGGGCGGACCCGGGGCGCGCGCATCCTGACCAGCCTGGTGCCCGGCATCAACGGCCTGGCGATGGATGCCTTGCACTCGTCCGCCACCGTCACCGGGCTGTTCATGCAGCCCGCGTGGCAGGCGGCGCAGGCGGCGGGACGGTTCCGGCACCTGCCGCTGTCCTACTCGGGCTTCGTGCGGCATGTGCGGGAACGGGTGGCGCCGGACGCCTGCGTTGTCCACGTGTCGCCGCCGGACCGGGCAGGCCGGTGTTCCCTAGGCCCCGCGGTGGAGTTCACGCCGCTGGTGCAGGCGCGAAGCCGGCGCACGCTGGCGCTCATGAACCCGCTGCTGCCAGCCATGCCGGGGGCGCCGTCACTGGAGTACGCGGGGTTCGACGCGGTGGCGGAGGTGGAGTTCGCGCCGCGCGGCTACCAGGTGGGCGCGCCGGCCCGGACGGCGACGGCCATTGCCGGGCACATCGCCGGGTTCATCGGCGACGGCTGCACCCTGCAGGTCGGGCTGGGCAAGGTGCCGGATGCGCTGATGGCGCTGCTGCACGGCCGGCGCGGGCTGCGGCTGCACTCCGGGATGCTGGCCGACAGCGCGCTCGACCTGTGGGATGCAGGCGCGCTCGACCCGGATGCCGAGCATGCGAGCTGCGTCTGGGTCGGCTCCGCCGAGCTTTACCGACGGCTGCAGGGCCGGGCCGGGCCGGTGGTGGCGGGGTGCGAGGTGACGCACGACGCTTCCCGGCTGGCTGCGCTGCCGCGCCTGCACGCCGTAAACTCCGCGCTCAGCGTGGACCTGTTCGGCCAGGCCAACCTGGAGGTTGCGGACGGACGGGCCGTCAGCGGGCTGGGCGGCGCCGGCGACTTCGCCCGCGGGGCGCGGCAATCGCCGGGCGGTCTCAGCATCGTGGCGCTGCCGTCCACCCATGCGGGCCGGGCACGGTCCCGCATCGTGCCGCGGCTGGACGACGGGATCGCGTCGCTGCCCCGCGGCGACGTGGACGTGGTGGTGACGGAGCACGGCGCGGCGGACCTGCGCGGCCTGTGCGTGCACGGCCGCGCCGAGGCGCTGGCCGCGGTTGCCGACCCGGCGTTCCAGCCTGCCCTGGCCGATGCTTGGCGGGAGGTTCGGGCGCGGCTTTGACGCAGGACCGGGGCTTCCCGCCGCTCCGCTCCTGCGATGTGAGCACCGCTTGCAAGTCCGCCGTCTTTTAGCCCTGCGGACGCCGGGCCAGCGGCACGCGCCCGTTCGATGGCAGCTTGCAGGCGGGCATACTGGTTGAGCGATTCACCAGGTCCTCGCGCCCGCGGTTGCGACCTGAAACGGAAGCATATATTACGTATGCTAACTATCAGGCCGGGGCGCACCGGCGGCGGGGAACACAATGGACTTCGAACTCACGGAGCAGCAGGTTGCGATAGACGAGGGCGTGCGCCGGGTCTGCGCCGGCTTCGATGACGCCTACTGGACCGAGTGCGACGAGAACGCCAGGTTCCCCGAGGAATACTACCGCGCAATGGCCGACGGAGGCTGGCTCGGCATGACCATGCCGGAGGAACTGGGCGGCGCCGGCCTAGGCGTGACCGAGGCAGCCGTGATGATGCAGGCGGTGACCTCGAGCGGCGGCGGCTACTCGGCGGCGTCCGCCATACACATCAACATGTTCGGACCCCACTCCATCGTGGTCCACGGCACGCCGGAGCAGAAGGCGCGCTGGCTGAAGCCGCTGATCGAGGGCAAGCAGAAGGCGTGCTTCGGCGTGACCGAGCCGGATGCCGGGCTGGACACCACCAGCCTCTCGACCTTCGCCGCCCGCACCAACAGCGGCTACCGGGTGAACGGGCGCAAGATGTGGACCTCCACCGGCCAGGTCGCGGACAAGATCCTGCTGCTGACGCGCACGACGCCCAAGGCGGACTGCAAGCGCCCGACGGACGGCATGACCCTGTTCTACACCGACCTCGACCGCAGCAAGATCGAGGTGCGCCGCATCCGCAAGATGGGGCGCAACGCGGTGGACTCGAACGCGGTGTTCATTGACGACCTGTTCGTGCCCGACGAGGACCGGGTCGGGGAGGAGGGCAGGGGCTTCAAGTATATCCTGGACAGCCTGAACCCCGAGCGCGTGCTGGTGGCGAGCGAGGCGATCGGCGTCGGCCGCGACGCGCTGCGCCGGGCCACCCAGTATGCCAAGGACCGCGTCGTGTTCGGCCGGCCGATCGGGCAGAACCAGGGCATCCAGCACCCCTTGGCCGAGTGCTGGGCGCTGCTGGAGTCCGCCTTTTGGATGGTGCTGCGGGCGGGCTGGCTATACGACGCCGGCAAGTCCTGCGGCGCCGAGGCGAACGCCGCCAAGCTGCTGGCCGGCCGCGCCGCGTTCCAAACGGCGACGCGGGCGGTGATGACGCACGGCGGCATGGGATATGCGCAGGAATATCAGGTGGAGCGGCTGTTCCGCGAAAGCATCCTGACGCGCATTGCGCCGATCAGCGAGGAGTTGGTGCTGTCATACCTGGCGGAGCGGGTGCTGGGACTGCCGAAGTCCTATTGACGCCAATCGCCACTGCACCCGACCGGTCATCACCCGTCATCCCAGCCGGCACGCGCCCGGGAACGCATCCCAGCGCTTAGCCCTCCCCGCATTTCCCTCGGCACAGGTCCGCGCCCCGCCTGTGCGCTGCCGCAAGCCGCTTTGCAGACGGTGTGACGTTCTTCGCAAGGTTGGTCTTGCCCAACCTTCGCAACGCCAGGACGGAACTCCCTGCGATGCCACCGCAAGTCGTCCTCGTCAGGCCACGCCCTCGGCCGCACCAGTGGACGGGCGACCGCCGGAGGTGCTCAGATCGCCGCCGCACAAGGCCGCAAAGGCCGCATGAGAGGGAGAACCACGGTGAGGATCATACTCGGCGCACTCGCTGCCGCATCGCTGATCGCTGCAGCGGAGGCGGCTGACCTCCCGCCAGTGCAGGAGGCCGACATCGTCCTGCATGATTTCCGCTTCCACACCGGCGAAACGCTGCCGGAGCTGCGGATGCACTACCGCACCGTCGGCAGCCCATCCGGGGCGCCGGTGCTGATCCTGCACGGCACGGCGCAGTCGGGGGCGGCGATGCTGGCGCCGTCCTTCGCCGGGGCGCTGTTCGGGCCGGGCCAGCCGCTGGACGTGTCGAAACACTACATCATCCTGCCGGACTCGGTCGGCGCCGGCGGGTCCACCAAACCGTCCGAGGGGCTGCGCGCCAAGTTCCCCGCCTACAACTACGACGATGCCGTGGCGGCGCAGTACCGGCTGGTCACCGAGGGGCTGCATCTGCAGCATGTGCGGCTGGTCCTGGGCTACTCGATGGGTGGGATGCAGAGCTGGCTTTGGGCTGAGCAGCATCCGGACTTCGCCGACGGCTTCGTGCCGATGGCGTCGCAGCCCTCCGCCATGGCGAGCCGGAACTGGATGATGCGGCGGCTCATGGTGGAGACGATCCGCAACGACCCGACCTATGCCAACGGCAGCTACACCACCCCGCCGCGCTCATTGCCGTATGCCATCGCGAACTTCGGCGTCGCCACCGCCGGCGGCAACCTCGGTTGGCAGGAGCAGGCGCCGACGGCGGCCGGGGCGGATGCGATCGTCGCGCGCCTGCTTGCTGCGCCCGTGCCGGACGCGAACGACTGGGTGTATCAGTGGGACTCGTCGCACGACTACGACGCGGCACCTGGTTTGGGGCGGATCACCCGGCCGGTGCTGGTGATCAACTCGGCCGACGACGAGCGCAACCCGCCGGAATCCGGCATCGTCGAGCGTGCGGTGGCCCGGCTGCCGCATGGGGAATATGACCTGGTGCCGGAGAGTCCGGAAACCCGCGGGCATGGCACGCTAATCATGGCTAAGTTCTATGCCGAGCGGCTGGGCCAGTTCCTCGCCGCCCTGCCGCCGGGGGGCACCGGGCAGTGACCAAACCCGGCTCCGACGGGTGTCGCCGCGGCTTCGGGGTCCAGCAGTTTTTGGGCTAGAACACGCGGCGGACGATGCAGTCCGCCGCGATCCCCAACCATGCAGCATACCCGACGTTCCCTCGGCCTGCCACGCGGGATGGCGTCCTGGCCCGTGCTGAAGAATTAGGCTTGGTTTCAATCGGCCGGGGCGACCTCTGCCTCGTGCTGATCCGTCGCGTCGAGCGCGGCGCGGACAAGGCCTGACGCCTTCATCTCCTCCACGAAGCCGCGCAAGTATGGCGCCCCCGCGGCCCGGCTTTTCGGCAGTGCCATCGCCTGCTGAATCGCCATGAAGCGGCCAGGCAGCAAACGCAGCTCCGGATGGGTCTGCACCAGCACCGCCAACGGCTGCTTAACCCCCGCGAGAGCATCGAAGCCGCCGTGCAGGAATGCGGCTTCGGCCTCCGCGCCACCGGCGAAGCGGACGAGCTCGGCATGATGCAGCGCCCGGGTCAGGAACAGGTCGTAGGCACTGTTGGCCGCCACGCAGATGCGGATGCCTGGCTGGTCCACCGCTTCAATGCTGTCCAGCTTGGAGTCTGGCGGCACCACATAGGTCCCCTCGATCAGCACATATGGCGCCGTGAACTCGATGGTGGCGCCGCGGACCGGGTCAACGGCGAGGAAGGCCACGTCCCATGCGTCCTGCACGGCCGCCGCCGCGACCTGCCCGGCTTCCTCGTAGGGCACGAACCGCACGGGCACGCCGAGGCGCTGACCGAGCTCGCGTGCGAGCGCGGCCGAGACACCCCGAGGCTCTCCGGTAGCATGGTCCCTTTGCGCCAGCACAGGATTGCCGAAGTTGATGGCGGCCCTCAGCGTGCCGCTAGGGGCCAGCGTCCGCACCGCGTCCGTCTCAGCCGCCACGGCGGTCGAGGCCAGCAGCGTGGCGCCTGCAAGCATCATGCTGATGAGGGTTCTCATGGTGGCTTGCTGCTCCTGCTGCACGATTGCCTATGGATAAACCCCGGCTGCTCATGAACGCGAGACCCTGCCCATCTCGAAACAACTCCTTGTCCGCCAGCATATCGGTTGTCAGGGACTGGCAGGGTTGGCGTGCATCACTCCGCAGCCGCCGCTTCCGCCGGCTTGGTGAGGGCGACCGAGGGCACCAGGGTGGCCAGCAGCAGCGTCAGCACCGCTGTCAGGAACACCGCCCAGAAGGTAAGATGGAGCGACTGGCCCAGCGCCGCCCGCACCACCGCATCGCCAACCGCGGCGCCGGGGCGTTCGAGCAACTGGCGGAGCTGATCCGGCGTCACCGCGGCGACCCCGTTGACGCGGTGCGCCAGGCTGGCGTTCAGGACCGCGCCCAGCACCGCGGCGCCCAGGGTGCTGCCGAGGTTGCGCGAGAAGATGTTCGACGCCGTGGCCGAGCCGCGCTCTGCCCAGCCGACGCTGTCCTGGATGATGACGATGGCCGAGGTGCTGAGGAAGCCCATGCCCAAGCCCATGACCACCGATCCGACTCCGGCAACCACCGGCGACGTACCGGGACCCAGGATCACGAAGGCCAGCCCACCCAGCGGCAGCAGGGACGCGCCGAACAGGAGCGTGCTGCGCAGGCCGAACCGGGCGAAGTTCCTGGCCGCGAGGGTGGCGCCAACCGGCCAGCCCAGCACCATCATGGTCAGCGCGAAGCCCGCCACCAGCGCCGACTGGCTCAGCACGCCCTGGACATACATCGGCAGGAAGGTCGTGAGCCCGATCACTGTCATGCCGCTCAGCAGCGTCGCGGCGTTGGCCGTAGCCACCGGGCGGCGTGCCCACAAGGCGAATGCCATCATCGGTTCCCTGGCGCGCCGTTCCTGCCAAACGAACAGGGCCGTGCTCACGACGAAGGCGCATGCGGCCCCGAGCGCCGTGGGCATGTCGGAGATGCCGAACTGCGTCAGGGCCACCATCAAGGACGCGACCGCCACGGTGAACAGGGCAGCCCCGGCCACATCTACGCTCCGCTTCTCGGCATGGATGTCCTCGTGCAGGAAGGCGGTGAAGCTGGCCGCGGCGGCAAGGCCGATCGGCAGGTTGACCCAGAAGATCCAGGACCAGTTGAGGTGCTGGATAATCAGCCCGCCGGCGAGCGGCCCGGCCACGGACGATACGCCCCAGACGCTGGCGAGGTAGCCCTGGATCTTGGCGCGCTCCTGCACCGAATAGAGATCGCCGACGACGGTCAGCGCCACCGGCTGGATCGCGCCCGCCCCGACGCCCTGCAACAGGCGGAATGCGATCAGGGAGGGAATGGACCAGGCAAAGCCGCACAGGGCAGACCCCACCAGGAAGATGGCGATGCCGACAAGCAGGACGGGCTTGCGGCCATACAGGTCGGCCAGCTTGCCGAACACGACGGTGGTGGCGGTCTGGGTCAGCAGGAAGGACGAGAACACCCAGGAATACAAATGCAGGTCGCCAAGCTGCCCCGCGATCTGCGGCATCGCGGTCGAGACGATGGTCGCCTCGATTGCGATCATGAACATGGCGGCCATGACGGAGGCCAGCACCAGCGGGCGGCGTAGTTTTCGGACTTGGGGCATGTCACCCAGGTAAACCCTTCCCGGCCCGGCGGGAACCTGCTCCGGGCGAACGGCAGGTAAGCAGATGGTGAGGGATGAAAAATCGCCGATCAGGGCCTGCTGCGGAATAGGCCGTCGGCCTTGCCGGAAACAGCCGGCCTGGATGTCACGCAGCGCTTCCTGTGACGCTGGATGCAGGACTGCGCCGGGGCCGCTCCGTCGCGCAGCTAAGGGGCGGGAAGCC
>DASWOJ010000060.1:0-8702 GCA_036398775.1 Acetobacteraceae bacterium | reverse complement strand
TGGCGAGGCCGGACTCGAAGAAATAAACATGCTCTATCCGCTCGCCCGGCTCATGCAGGCCCTGGCCATTGACCATGCGTACCCGCAGCAAGTGCGGGCGCAGGGCGGACAACTCGGCTGGCGGCAGGGCAGCAAGTATTCCGTTCGAAAACGTGGCGCTGCTGGACAAGGCCTCTTGATCCCTTGAATGCCTCCCCGGATCGGGGCAAGGCTGGACTATGCTGGTCACCCATCCGAATATGCAGCGGCCAGCACGGCTGTAGTAACCGTCGCGATGCTGCGTGCAAATGAAAAATTGAGACCGCACGTGCTCCGCACTCAGCAAAGTTTGCTATGTCCGTTGTAGTACATAGTGATGTCCTGACCCGATTAAGATAACTAATCGCGCTCTTGTTAAAACTGTACTGTCCTGTACAAATCCTACCCCTTTGCTGCATAGCTGCTGACAGCTTGAACAGGGGCGGTTAGCCTCCCGCCATGCGCATCCTCCTGTCCCTCGCCGCCCTGACACTCCTCGTCCGTCCTGCCGCGGCGGCGGACCCGGCGCCGGTCTCGGCCAGCCGCGGCATGGTCGTGACCGCCCAGCGCCTGGCGTCAGAGGTCGGGGCGCAGGTCCTGCGCGACGGCGGCAACGCCGTGGATGCGGCGGTCGCGGTCGGCTACGCCCTGGCCGTCACCTACCCGGCGGCAGGCAACCTGGGCGGCGGCGGCTTCATGACCCTGCGCCTGGCCGACGGGCGCACGGCGTTCCTCGACTTCCGGGAGCGGGCGCCCCTGGCCGCGACGCCGGGCATGTTCCTGGACGAGGCGGGCAACGTCGCCCCGCGCCGCTCGCTCGACACCTGGCTGGCCGTCGGCGTGCCCGGCAGCGCCGCCGGGCTGGAGCTGGCACGCACCCGATACGGCACCCTGCCGCGCGCCGCCCTGATGGCCCCGGCGATCCGGCTGGCGTCAGACGGCTTCGTGCTCACCTCCGGCGACATGTCGGTGATCTCCACTGCGACGAGCAGCCTGGCCAAGGACCCGGCAGCCGCGGCCATCTTCCTGCGCGACGGCCACGAGATGCACCCCGGCGACCGCCTGGTGCAGCCCGACCTGGCCCGCAGCCTGCAAGCCATCAGCGACGCCGGCCCGGACGCGCTGTATCGCGGACCCATCGGCGCCGCCATCGTCGCCGCCAGCCACGCCGGCGGCGGCATCATCGGGCAGCGCGACCTCGAAGCCTACCGCGTCCGCGAGCTGCACCCGGTCGAGTGCGACTACCGCGGCTACCACATCATCAGCACCCCCCCGCCCAGCAGCGGCGGCGTCATCCTGTGCGAGATCCTCGGCATCCTGGGCGGCTACGACCTGCGGGCGATGGGCTGGCACTCCGCCGCCGAGGTCCACCTGATGGTCGAGGCGATGCGCTACGCCTACCACGACCGCAACAACCGCCTGGGCGACCCGGACTTCGTGCAGAACCCGATGGCGGAGCTGCTGGACCCCGCCTACCACGCGGCGATCCGCGCGAAGATCAACCCGGACCATGCAACGCCCAGCAGCAGCCTGGTCGCCGGACCCCCGGAGAAGGAGGGAAGCAACACCACCCACTACTCGGTCGTGGACGCCGCGGGGAACGCCGTCGCCGTCACCTACACGCTCAACGACTGGTTCGGCGTCCGCAAGGTGGCGCCGGGCACCGGCATCGTGATGAACAACGAGATGGACGACTTCACCGGCAAGCCCGGCGTGCCGAACATGTTCGGCCTGGTGCAGGGCGAGGCCAACGCCGTCGCACCCGGCAAGACGCCGCTGAGCAGCATGGCGCCGACCATCATCACCCGCGACGGCAAGCTGGCGATGGTGATCGGCAGCCCCGGCGGGGCGCGCATCATCACCATCGTGCTGAACGCGGTCATCAACGCGGTGGACCACGACATGACGGTGCAGGAGGCGGTGGACGCCCCGCGCATCCACCACCAATGGCTGCCGGACACCATCTATGCCGAGCGCTTCGCCCTGTCCCCGGACACCCGCGCGCTGCTGGAGGCCAAGGGCCACAAGATCACCGAAGCGAAGCCCTGGGGCGTGGCGGAAGGCGTCATCGCCGGCGGCCCGGCCCTGACCCAGCCAGCGGAGGCCAGCGGCGGCGGGTCGCTGACCCTGGGTGCGATGCCAGGCGGCGGCACCCTGTTCGGCGCCCATGACGCGCGGGGCGGGGCAGGGGCGGCCAGCGGCGCCGATTGATGCTCCCGCATGGCGTGACCCCACCGCGCCCGGCCGCGTTCACGCCCAAGGCCGCGTTCATACCCAAGATCGTGTCCGTGCTGCGGGAAGGCTACGGCCTGCAGGCGCTGCGGGCCGACGCGCTGGCGGGCCTGACGGTCGCGGTGGTGGCGCTGCCGCTCAGCATGGCCATCGCCATCGCGTCGGGCCTGACCCCGGGCCAGGGGCTGGTCAGCTCGGTCGTCGGCGGCTTCCTGGTCTCGCTGCTGGGCGGCAGCCGCCACCAGATCGGCGGCCCGGCCGGGGCCTTCATCGTGTTGGTGGCCGGATGCGTCGCCCAGTTCGGCGTGGATGGCATGCTGCTGGCCACGATGATGAGCGGCGTGGTCCTGCTGCTGATCGGCGCGCTGCGGCTGGGCACGTTCATCCGCTACATCCCCTATCCCGTGACGGTCGGCTTCACCGCGGGGATCGCCGCCATCATCTTCGCCAGCCAGATCAAGGAGCTGCTGGGCCTGTCCCTCCTCCACGAGCCAGGGCCGCTGCTGCCGAAGCTTGCGGCGCTATGGCGCGCGCTGCCGACCCTGAACCCGGCGGCGGCCGGGCTGTCCCTGGCCTCGGTCCTGGCGATCCTGGCGCTGCGCCGCTGGCGCCCGTCCTGGCCGGCGATGCTGGCCGTCGTGGCGCTGGCCTCCGCCGCGGCCTGGGCGCTGGGGCTGCCGGTGCAAACCATCGGCACCCGCTTCGGCGGCATCCCGGCGGGGCTGCCGGCGCCGGCGCTGCCCCCGGTCTCCTGGGGCCTCCTGGCGGCGCTGCTGCCCACCGCGCTGGCCTTCGCCCTGCTCGGCGGCATCGAGAGCCTGCTGAGCGCCGTCGTCGCCGACAGCATGGGCGGCGGACGCCACCGGTCCAACATGGAGCTGGTGGCGCAGGGCGTGGCCAACATCGCCGCCCCCCTGTTCGGCGGCCTATGCGTCACCGGCGCCATCGCCCGCACGGCGACCAACGTGCGGGCCGGGGCGCGCGGGCCGGTATCGGGAATGCTGCACGCCCTGTTCCTGCTGGGCTTCATGCTGGTGGCGGCGCCGCTCGCGGCCTACATCCCGGTCGCGGCGCTGGCGGCGGTGCTGGCGGTGGTGGCCTGGAACATGGCGGAGCGCCACACCATCCTGACCCTGCTGCGGGCCTCCCGCGGCGACGCCGCCGTGCTCGTCGTGACGTTCCTGCTGGTGGTCACCCGCGACCTGACCGAGGGCATCCTGGCCGGGTTCTGCCTCAGCGCGCTGATGTTCCTGCACCGCATGGCCGGCAGCGTCGAGGTGGACAGCGTCGAGCCGGACGACCTGGACCCGGCGACCGCCAGCGACCGGGACGTGGTGGTGTGCCGGATCGGCGGCGCGTTCTTCTTCGGCGCCGCCGCGGCGGTGGGGACGGTGCTGGACCGGCTGGCGGAGCGCCCCCGTGCCTACGTGCTGGACCTGTCGGCGGTGGCGGTGCTGGACTCGACCGCGGCGGCGATGCTGGACGGCTTCGTGCGGCAGGCGCGCGGGCGCGGGGCGGCGGTGCTCATCGCCGGCGCCCGCCCGGGTATCGCGCGGGTGCTGCAAGCGCACGGGATCAGCGCGCCGGCGGTAGAATTCAGCCCGACGGCGGCGGAGGCCGTGGCGGCGGGGCGGGCGTTGGCATGAGGGCGGATCAGCCCTGCTGCGCCCCGCTTGGCCCGGCGGCAGTGACCAGGTGCACCGACGCCGGCATCAGCACGCCCGCATCGGTCAGGTAGGGCCGCATACGCGCCGCCAGATCAGCCAGCAGGGCCGCCTTGACCTCCGCGCCAGCGTTCCGGACCGGCTGGGCCAGCGTCCCGCCTGCAACTGCAAGTCCGGCCGCCTCCGCTGCGGTGACGCCAGGTCCCCCGAACCGCACCCTGCCCTGCCAAGGCGTGAATCTGATGGCCCGGAACCCCGCCGCATCGAGCAAGGCGCGAAGGTAGGCCTCGTCGCTGAACGCGAACGGGCCGGGATCGCGCGGGTCGCGCTGCGGCACGCCGAGGTGGCTGCGCGCCACCGCCATCACCGCCCCGGCCCACGGATTGCCCTCGATTGGCGCCCAGACCGCGAAGTCGAGCCGCCCGCCTGGCGCCAGCATCGCAAGCAGGTTCGCCATCGCCGCCGCCGGGTCGGCGAAAAACATGACGCCGAAGCGCGACACCAGCCGGTCGAACGGCGCCCCCGGCGGCACCGCCGTTTGCGCGTCCGCCACCAGGATTTGAAGGTTGGCGGTTCCAGCCTCCGCTGCCTCCCGCCGGGCCAGCCCGGCCAGCGCCGGGGAAATATCAATGCCGAGCACGGTGCCGCCGGGCGCGACCGCCGCCGCGATCCGCCGGGCGAACCGGCCGCTGCCGCAACCGATCTCCACCACGCGCTCGCCCGGCGCGAAGCCGGCGTGGGCGAGCAGAGCCGTCGCAACGTCGGCCAGCATGGCGTCGTAATGGTCGGCGTTCGTGGCCCAGCCCTCGCCGGTGGCGCCCTGCCAGTCGGAGTACGGTGGGGTGCCGGTTGGGAAGGCCGCAGAGTCTGTGGTCATGGATGCATCTCCAAAGGCTGTCCCGCAACGCCGCTGGCGGTCCCAGGCATGGCGGGGGCCAGCGGCTCCGGCAACGGCCCCGCCAAGCGGGTCGCCCTGCCGGCGTCATGTTGCCGCGTCGGCCGGCGCTGGAGCCAGGGCTGCACGCGATGCCGCGGCGATGATGCCTCAGAAGGCGCTTTGGAGGAAGCCGCAGGTGCCCCGCACCGTCATGGGCAGTGCGGGTGCCGGATCATTACGGCAGCCGGTAGCCTATCCCAAAACGGACAGGCGCAACCCGCAGGGAGGATAACGGCGCAGCCTTTGCGAAGCCGTGCAGGCCGCTATTCCGGCGCAAGCCATAAAAGGTTTACTGGGCGCCGCCGTCTGCAAGTACTACGAAAAGAAAGGCGGCACGGACGGCCATCCGTGCCGCACGGAGTCAGCGGATGGTGCCGTTGGCCCGGTTGGGAAGGAAGCCGCCGCCGGTGCTGACGCCGTTGTAAACGACGTTCAAGACCTCGGCCGAGGTGCGGCGGAACGTCAGGCCGTCCGAATCCACGTTCGCGATGTTGAACGGCACGTTGGCGAGGGACAGCCCGGAATCCTTGCCGTTGCTCAAGCGTGCGCGGACAGTGGAGATGGCATTGCCGGCGATCTGCTGGTTGAACAGGTCCAGCGTGAACCGGATCGCCCCGGCATGGTAGGCCTCGGTCGCCAGCAGCCCAGCAGCCGCATCTATGTTGTTGGGGTTCGTGAGCAGCCGCGCCGAGCCGGCGTAGGCCGTCACGCCCACGTCCGTCAGGATGAACGCCCCGAGCAGGAAGCTGATCTCATCGGCGAACGGGTTGAACTGCGTGCCCGCCGGGATCAGCCCGGCCGCGACAGCCAGGGCGTTGAAGCTGTTCAGCAGGTCAATGTTCGGCGCCCCGACGGCCGCCGCGCCCAGCACCCGGCGGAGGAAACGGATATGGTCAACCTCGTCCAGCACGATGCGCTGCACCGCGCCGGCGATGGCCGGCGTCCGGAACGGCACCTGCGACCCGCCGAGCACGAAGCCGGACCCGCCGACGCCGTCCCGGTCGGCTGCGTCCAGCCCGCGGCCCAGGAACCCGCGGCTGTAATACTCGCCCTCAAGGTATTCCAGGTTGAGGGCAAAGTTCAGGATGTCGTTGTCGGTCACGGTCTGCGCCTCAGCCGGGCTGCTGGTGACTGCGGCGCCGGTGGCGATGGCGCCCGCCGCCATCACGGCCGAAGCTGCTGCGCCAAGGCTGAGAAGCGAACGGCGGTTGGTCGTGGCCGCGCTGGCGTCGGTCGTATCTGTGCGGTTCATCGGCGTTTCCTCTGAAATTGGCTATAATTCAGCTACCTTGGCCCTAGATGCGCATGATCCTCTCCTTGGATACCGGGAGATGCCGCAAAATCGGGTCGCGGAAATAAATATCCTGTGAACCTGTCCCTCCTGCGGCATGGCAGAGTGCAACATCATCCCGTCCTCAATTCTTTCGGCACGCATGACGACGCCCAGCACGACGACGTAAGCCAGCCGGAAGCGGCAAGGACCGGCGTTCCCTGCCGTCGCAACGTCACGCCGGACAGCCCGCGGCCTTGACCCCCGCCCCGCTTCCTGCCGCAATCGTCCCCATGAGCGACAACCCCCTCCTCCACCCCTGGGCCACCCCCTTCGAGGTCCCGCCCTTCGACCAGATCCGCCCGGAGCATTTCGCCCCGGCCTTCGCGCAGGGCATGGCCGAGCACCGGGCGGAGATCGCCGCCATCGGCGCCGACCCGGCCCCGCCCACGTTTGCCAACACCATCGAGGCGGCTCAGCGCAGCGGTCGGCTGCTGGGCCGGGTCGCGATGGCGTTCTCCAACCTAGTCGTCAGCCTGGGCGGCGACGCGCTGCAGGCCGTGGACACCGAAATGTCGCCGCTGCTGGCCCAGCACTATGCCGCCATCGCCCTCGACCCCGCGCTGTTCCGCCGGGTCGCCGCCCTGCACGAGGCGGCGCCCGCGGACCTGGCGCCCGACCAGCGCCGCCTGCTGGATCGCACCCACCTCGGCATGGTCCGCAGCGGCGCCGCGCTGGGCGACGCGGACCGTGCCCGCATGGCCGCGATCTCCGAACGCCTGGCGGTGCTGCACACCCAATTCGGCCAGAACGTCCTGAACGACGAGAAGGACTGGCACCTGCCGCTGACCGAGGCCGACCTCGACGGCCTCCCCGGCTTCGTCCGCGACGGCGCCCGGCAAGCCGCGCAGGAGCGTGGCATCGAGGGCTACGCCATCACCCTGTCCCGTTCATTGATAGAACCGTTCCTGACCTTCTCCGCCCGCCGCGACCTCCGCCAGGCGGCATACGAGGCCTGGATCGCCCGCGGCATCCACCCCGGCGCCCACGACAACCGCCCCCTGATCCCCGAAATCCTGGCCTTGCGGCAGGAGCGGGCGCGGCTGCTCGGCTACCCGGACTTCGCCGCCTTCCGCATGGCCGACACCATGGCCGGTTCGCCGGAGGCCGCCGCGGGACTGCTGGCCGAAGTCTGGGAGCCTGCCAAGCGCAAGGCCGCCGCCGAGCGCGGCCGCCTGCTGGCCCTGGCGCAGTCCGAAGGGTTCAACGGCGCCCTCGCCCCCTGGGACTGGCGCTACTACGCGGAGAAGGTCCGCCGCGCCGACTACGCGATAGACGAGGAGGAGCTGAAGCCGTACTTCGTCCTGGACAGCATCCAGCAGGCGGCGTTCGACACCGCGGGCCGGCTGTTCGGCCTGACCTTCCATCGCCGCCCCGACGTGCCGGTGTATCATCCGGACGTGGAGGCATACGAGGTCCGCGACGCCGCCGGCCATGTCGGCGTGTTCCTGGCCGATCCCTACGCCCGGGCGGACAAGCGCTCCGGCGCCTGGATGAGCAGCTACCGCGACCAGGAGGACATGGGCGCCCCTGGGGACGCCCCGGTCTCCCCGGTGATCGTCAACAACAACAACTTCGCCCGCGCCGAGCCGCCGCTGCTCAGCTTCACCGACGCCGAGACCCTGTTCCACGAGTTCGGCCACGCCCTGCACGGCCTGCTCAGCAGGGTCCGCTACCCCGGCCAGTCCGGCACCTCGGTGCGCCGCGACTTCGTGGAGTTCCCCTCCCAGGTGTATGAGCACTGGCTGTCGGTGCCCGCCACGCTGCGCCGCTATGCCCGGCACCACCGGACCAACGAGCCGATCCCCGACGCCCTGATCGCCAAGCTGCTGGCGGCACGCGGCTGGAACATGGGTTTTGGAACCGTCGAATATACGTCCGCCGCGCTGATAGACATGGCGCTGCACCAGCACCCCGACCCCGCCAGCCTGGACATCGAAGCGTTCGAGCGCGAGTTCCTGCAGGGGATCGGCATGCCGGCGGAGATCGGCATCCGCCACCGCCCCGCCCACTTCCAGCACCTGTTCGCCGGCGGCGGCTATGCCGCGGGCTACTACTCCTACATGTGGTCGGAGGTGCTGGACGCCGACGGCTTCGAGGCGTTCGAGGAGGCAGGCGACCCCTTCGACCCCGCCGCCGCGGCCCGCCTGCGCCTGGTCCTGGGCGCCGGCGACACGCAGGACCCAATGGCGCTATACACGGCCTTCCGAGGCCGCCCCCCCAGCACCGCCGCCCTGCTGCGCGGCCGCGAACTGGCGGCCTAAGCCTGCTTCCTTCCCCCTCTCCCCCCGGGAGAGGGCCGGGGTGAGGGGGTCTTGGCTGCGGAGCGAAAGCCCGACAGTGCCGCCAGGAAACGGCCCTGCGTTGCATAGCCCCGCATTAACCCTCGCCTCTCCCCAACCCTCTCCCAGAGGAGCAGCACACCCCAATACAGCCTAGCCGTTGCTAATTCGGAATGCTAAGGTTCAGCAACCACCTCGGAATCCGCCCCAATGGACCAGTCCACCTCCGCCCGCAGCCC